>DATEVZ010000061.1:0-7504 GCA_035258265.1 Candidatus Acidiferrales bacterium | reverse complement strand
GCGCGCAATCTTGTCGCGATCCACCGCGACGAGCAGGCTGGGCTGGCCCAGCTCGCGTACCACGGTGAGCTCCGTGAAGCCCGGCACGTGCTCCAGCCGCCTCTTAATATCGAGAGCTCTCTCTTGCAGGACGTTCAAGTCCGGCCCGTAGATTTTTACGGCGAGCGCGCTCTTCAGGCCAGTGAGCGCTTCGTCCACGGCATCTTCAGCCGGCTGCGTGTAGTTGAAAATAATTCCGGGATAGGCGTCCAACTGTTTCTGAATATCTGCGATCAGTTCGGGTTTGTTGTGGAACTTTGCGGTTTTCCAGGTGACATCTTTGTACGGCTTCAGACCGACGTAAAATTCGCAATTAAAAAAACCAGTGGGATCGGTGCCGTCATCGGGACGTCCCAGTTCCGAACCGACTTCGGTGACCTGAGGATACTTGCTCAAGATGTCGCGGATTTGCGGGGCGATCTTGCTGGCTGCCTCGTAGGAGATGGTGTAAGGCATCGTGGCGCGAACCCACAGCGCGCCTTCGTCCAGGTGCGGCATGAATTCCCCGCCGATAAAAGGAATCAGCAGAAGGGCCGCGCCGAAAATTAAGGTGGCCACAAGCATCGTCGGGTTGGGGTGATCCAGGCACCAAGTGAGGTACCCGGCGTAGCGGGTTCTGACCCACTCGAAGGGCTTGTTCACGCGCTCGCGCACGCCTTTCTTGAACCAGTACGAGCACATGACCGGGACGAACGTAAGAGTAAGAATCAGCGCTCCAATCAGCGCAATGGACATGGTGTCCGCCATCGGGTGAAACAGTTTTCCTGAAGGCCCGCTGAGCGCGTAGATGGGGATATAGCCGGCGATGATGACCGCGACGGAATAAAAGATGGGACGATCCACGTCTCTGGCCGCCGCGAGAATCACTTCGTGCAGGTCATACTGCCGCCCTTCGCGAAGTCCCAGCTCGCGATAAATGTTTTCAACCATCACGAGCGTGCCGTCAATGATGATCCCGAAGTCTATGGCGCCGATCGAAAGCAGATTCGCCGCAACGCCGCGCTCGTGCAGAAAAATAAACGAGAAGAGCAGAGCCAGGGGAATAGTGAGGGCAACGATCACAGCGGCGCGCACGCTGACGAGGAAGAAAATCAGCACGACCAGCACGAGGGTCATGCCGAGAAGCATGTTTTCTTCCACGGTGTCTATCGTTAGCGCGACCAAGTCGCTGCGATCGTAGAATGGCCGGACTTTCACGTCGGGCGGCAGTATGTGCTCGTTGAGCTCCTTGGTTTTTTCTTCGACGCCCTTTAAAACATTCTGAGTCTGATCGCCGCGCAACATCATGATGACGCCTTCCACCGCGTCATTGTTCTTGTTGAACCCGAATTCGCCGAGGCGGGGCGCATGGCCGATCGCTACATCCGAAACGTCGCGCACGCGCACCGGCACGCCATTTTGCGAGCCGATGATTACGCTCCCGATGTCCTGCACGTCCTTGATCAAGCCAAGGCCGCGAACGTAATAAAACTGTCCGCCCTGCGAATAGAATCCACCCCCTGTATTCGCGTTATTTACCGAGAGCTGCTGAATCACCTGCGGAACAGTGATGTGGTAGCCATAGAGCCGCGCGGGATCGAGAAGCACCTGGTACTGCATCACGGTGCCCCCAAAACCGGAATCATCCGCGACGCCGCGTACTTGCTTGTACGCGCGCTCGACGACCCAATCTTCGAATGTTTTTAGTTCCTGCGGCGTTCGGTCGGGACTCTCCAGAACGTAGCGGTACACCAGCCCTGACGGGCTGCTAAGCGGCGAGAGCGTCGGAGTGACACCGGACGGATAAGTGACCTCGCTGAGGCGCTGGAACACGATTTGCCGCGCGAAATAATCGTCGGTGTCCTCGTCGAACGTCAGAATCACATCCGACAGGCCATACAGCGAAATCGAGCGCTGGATGGCCATTTTAGGAACGCCGTTCATTTCCACTTCGGTCGGAAGCGTCACGAGACGCTCAACTTCTTCGGCGGCGTGCCCCGGCCATTGGGTGATTACCTGCACCATTGGCGGAGAGAGGTCCGGGTAAGCGTCGACGGGCATGCGCTGAAAAGAAATAGACCCGGCGATGATGAGAAATACCGCGAGCATCAGGATCAGGAAACGCTGACGCAGCGCAAATTGGACGATGTTATGAATCATTTAGAATGGGTCGGTTAGTGTTGAAACGAATTGGCGAACTGCAAGAACAAGCTGCCATCGCCGACGACCTTATCGCCCGCAATGAGCCCCCTCAAAATTTGAGTTTTTCCAGCTTGGCTCTGCCCGATGTCCACCGCTCTGCGCGCAAATTGATTCGAGCCGGTGGCCACATAGACGAACGGCTGGTTTTCATCGTTGCGCAGCACCGAGGCATCGGGCACCGCAATCGCCTTCTGCTCCACCCCCGCGTTCACAGTGGCGGTAACGTACATGTTGTTCTTCAGTTTTTCGCCGGGATTATCAACGACGATGCGAGCCTGGAGCGTCCTAGTGTTGGGGTCGAGCGCAGGCGATATGAACGAGATTTTTCCGTGGAATTTGTCGGTGTACGAATCGGTCTGCACCGTCACTTCGTCACCGACTTTTACGTTTGCGAGGTCGCTTTGATAGATATTCGCGAGGACCCATACGGTACTCATGTTCGAAATGACGAAGGCCTGCGTAGTGCCGGCTTGCAGCAGCTGGCCCGGCGCTACGTCGCGTTCCACAATTTCTCCGCCGATCGGTGCCAGCAGGGGAATTTCGGAGGACGAGGGCGCTTTCTCCAAATCCTCAGGTCTCGGTATTCCCAGAATTTTCAAACCTAACAGAGAGGCGTTCAAATCTGCTTGGGCCTGGTTGCGATCGGACTCCGCCTGCAACAGATCGCGCTCGGCAATGGCTTGGTGGGCATAGAGATCTTGCGCGCGCGCGTAGTTTCTGTCTGCTACTCGAAAGGAATCTCTTGCCTTCAAGTATGTCGCGAATAACAGCGAGTAATCCGGGCTGCTCACGTCCAGCAAGGCCTGCCCTAGCTTCACGCGCGCGCCTGGCACCACGAGGATTCTGCTGACCGGGCCGCCGACCTGCGTGATCACCGGCGTAGTATTGAACGCGTTGTACGCTACCGCCCCGGTAAGGCGGAGGACGCGCGACAACTTCGTGGGTTCAACGGTCACCACCTGAACGTGAGACATCTGTTCCGGTGGAATGGTGAAAAGCTCGGGCTCGGCGTTTTTCGATTCCTTGGCGCTGTAAGACGTCATCTGGCTGGCACGGTCGCCGGAATTGCAGCCCGTCACGCCGAGCGCGACGGCGGCCAAAAGGACGGTTTGGCGCATTGGTCGCGCCGGAAAGTGTGTGATGCGGCGAGCGCTCATGGCAAGCTCCTGGTTCCGACTGCTTCGCGCAATTGTTCGACTGCGGTGAGGTAGGACGCGAGCGACTGGCGGTACGCCAACTGCGTGGCGCGGTAACTGCGTTCGGCATCGAGAAAATCGAGCAGGCTTGCTGCGCCTCGCTTGTAGGAATATTCGGTGATGTCGCGCGATTGCTGAGCGGCATTCAGGTAGCCACCGAGGTACAGCGAAACGACCTGATCGTTATCGCGAACGCCTTCGTACGCCGTGAGCACATCGCTTAGGACTTGATCGCTCGCGGCCAGTTCCAATTCCCGGGCCTGGTTGATGGCATAGTTCGTGCGGGCGATTTCGCCCTGGTTGCGATTGAATATCGGAATCTGGAAACTGCCGAAGAAAGACCCGGTGTTGGTCGCGCTCACATGGTCGTAGTTGAAAGTCCCGGTGACGTCTACCTTGCCGATTGCTTTCGCCAACTCGTACTGGCTCTTGGCTGCGGTGACGCCCTGCTGCGCGGCACGGAAGTCCGGTCGGTTCTGCAGCGCCATCTGCTGCAAATCTTCGAGCTTTAGGGCCACCGCTTTGTATTCGAAATCGCCGGTGACGTCGAAGTCTTCCGGAACGCTCTGGTATCCCAACAATTGCCGGAGGCCGACGAGAGCCTGAGTCTTGGCGAGCTGCGCCTGCGAAACGTCGCTCTGAAACTGCAGCAGTTGTAGTTTGATCTTAAGGTAGTCCACTTCGCTGATGTCGCCGGCTTTGTAACGGGCTTCGCTGATGTCCACGGTTTTCTGGAAGCTCTTCATGTCTTCGAACGCGAGATCGAGAGTCGATTCCGCTAGCTGCGCCGTGAAGAATTGCGAGGCGACGTTGAAAGTGAGTGTTCGCTCGTTGTCGGTCACGAGCGATTTCGTCTGTGCGGTAACATCCTGCGCCGCCTGTAGCCGATGCTGGCGTTTTTTTCCGCGCTCGAAAAGATAAGAGATGCCCAGATCAAATTGCGCCGTCGTATTGATGTAGTCGGCGGTGAACTCATTCGGTTGGAAGATCGGGATGAATTGGGCGTCTGCGGTGAGCACCGGGTTCGGCCGCAGGTTCGCGGTGATTTCCTGCGCTTCACTTTGCTGGATGGTGGTGCGCGCAGCTTTAAGAGCGTGATTGTTCTCTAGCGCCAACTGGATCGCTTGATCGAGCGATATGCGCACGGCGCCGTGTAGCTGGCCGGAAGGAACGTTCTGCGGCGACGCCTGTGACGAGGCAGCCTGCGCGGGCTGCGGCTGCTGCGGCGAATCTTGCGCGTCAGCTCCGCGCGCTAGGCACGCTAGGAATGCAAGAATCGCAATCCGCACAGTTTTTCCAGGCATGGCCCTCAACCTCCGATTCAATCTCGCTCGAAGACCTCCGAGCGAATTCCCCGCCGTTCCTCGGAACGACACGTATAGGGCTATCGGTAAAATCTAAAGAATGAAGAAAGAATGGATCGGCCTACTTCCGGTTGCACGGACGGAGTGATTAGCAGGTGGGGGCGCGCGTGCGGGAAGACGCGGAGCAACCAGACCGAGCGTCGATCCAGGCTCCTCGGGTTCGGTCTGTGTGTCTACCTGAGCCATGGACGGCTCGCGATGGCTCACGAGCGAGTGATCAACGGGTTGATGACTGAGATGGCAGATCGAGCAATTCGCGTCGGACGAACCCGCGTGGCTGTGCCAGACACTCCCCATCGTCATCGCCAGCACGAAGGCTGCGAGGAGAGCGATTGGGACCAGGACTCGTTTTTGACTAGGCACTCTGTACAGGCTGGCTACATCCCCAGGGCAGCATAATATAAGAGATGGTTCTGAGCACCAATGGGTTGTGCTGTGGGGGGAACCCCACAATGTCTGTGCGGAGAAATGCGCCCGGGTGGCGGATCGAGCGGCGCGTACTTTCGACTAATTCGTTTGCTCGAGCGCCTTTTGCACCATCGACACGCATTTTTCCACGCGCTTGCGCAACGGACCTTCGATTTCCTGCTGGCGTTTGCGCATGGCAAAGGTTTCATCCGCGATGTTGAGCGCAGCGAGCACGGCCACCTTCAGCGAATCCACCATGTGCGTCGCGTCGGCAATCGAGCGCATCTTGCCGTCAACGTAGGCAGCTAGTTCGTGCAGGTACTCCTCGTTGCCGTCCGCGTTGACATTGTAAACCTGGTCGTAAATCTCGATTTTCACGTTCCACTCCCTGCTGAGCCACCGACATTGTCGGCGATTCGTCGCGCTGACGCAATGAAGTTGTGGTTGGCGGGCGACTTGAGGCCTTGGAGTGTTGCGACCGCCCGACATTAGCTCGCGCGTAGGATCGCGCCGAGCTTTTCCTGAAGGACAGTAACGATGCGTGCAGAGAATTCGTTTAGTCGTGCGTCCGTGAATGTGGCCTCGGCGCTTTGAAACTTCACGCGGATCATCAGCGAAAACTTTCCTACGGGAATCTGCCCACCTCGAAAAAGATCGGCGGCTTCGACGGTTTCAAGTTCAGGGATATGGAGCGAACCGATGGTCTGGGCCACCTGTGCGAAGGTAACTCCATCTGCCAGCACCAGGGAGAAGTCTCGTTCGACCGCAGGGAAGCGCGGCAGCGGCTTGAAACGGCGCGCGGCCTCCCCTGCTTCGACGCCCGCGAGCAAGGGCTCTAGTCGAAGTTCGGCAACGAATATGTCCTGCCGCAACTTCAGTTGGTCCGCGATGCGCCGCGCAAGCTGGCCGGCCACGCCCAACCGAGGGCCAGCACTCGCGTCGGTCCCGTTGCCGTGCGACAACGAGATCACGGCTGCGCACGCGCCCGTGAGCCATTGCGGGCCACCCCATCGCCACGCGAAGCTGCGCACAAGCTCGCCAATCGAGTCGAGATCGCCCTTCAAATCCGCGAAGCTGTATTCACGCGCCGTTTCGTAGATTGTTTTTTCGCGGGCGAGGCCCGTCGCGCCAATCGTCAGTACCGGCGTCTCGATTGGCTCGCCGTCGCGCAGCTCGTACGTCTTGCCTATTTCGAATAGCCGCAAATCGCGCTGACCGTGATTGAGGTTCCACTCGATCGCGCGCACCATGCTCACGATTCCGGTCGAGCGCATAACGGAAGCGTCTTCCGCGAGCGGATTGCCGATTACGGCAGGGGCAACATTTTCGGGTCTAAAGAGTTCGTTGCGCTGCGTATCCACAATCGGAATTTCGACGATTTCCTGATAGCCGAGCGCCACAATCCGTTCGCGCAGGCGGTCTTGCGCTTCGCCGTGAGCCAAGCGATGCGCAGGCTGCTTGGCGGGCGGCAAACGCGGTGGAAATTTGTCGTAGCCGTAGTGGCGCGCGACTTCTTCGATGAGGTCAACGCCACGTGTTACATCGCGACGCCAGGAAACTCGTCGACATTCCCAAATTGCGGCGAGGGAACCTTCGCTGCCGCGGTTCACGTCCACGCGCACGGGGTGAAAGCCCAGCGCGCTCAAAATTGCTTCGATGTCGCGGTCGGGCACATCCGCGCCCATCACGCGCAGCAGTTCCTTACGCGAGAGCTCGATTTTTTTTTCCGGCTGGCGGTTAGGGTAGATATCCACCAGGCCCGAAAGGATTTCGCCACCAGCCAGTTGTTGAATCAATTCTGCCGCGCGTCGTGAGGCCAGCTCGGCCGTTTCGGGATCGGCGCCGCGCTCGAAGCGGTAGGAGGCTTCCGAGCGCAGGCCGAGAGTTTTCGACGTGCGCCGGACGACGATGGGATCGAACCAGGCGCACTCGAGCAAGATATTCCGCGAGCTGAAGCTGATCTCGGTGTCCGAGCCGCCCATCACGCCGCCAATTCCGATCGCGCGAAGGGCGTCAGTTATCACGCACATGTCTTTTGTCAGCGTGCGTTCGGCGCCGTCGAGCGTGCGGATTTTTTCTCCCGGCTTCGCGCGACGCACCACGATGCGTTTTTCGCTGAGTTTGTCGAAATCGTATGCGTGCAGAGGATGGCCCAGCTCGAACATCACATAGTTCGTGACGTCCACCAGGTTATTGATGGATTTCTCGCCGATGGCTTCGAGGCCCTGGCGCAGCCAGTCGGGAGAAGGCCCAACTTTCACGCCGCGCAGTACGCGCGCGGTGAATCGCCCGCAAAGTTCCGGTGATTCGATTTGA
>DATEVZ010000060.1:0-5765 GCA_035258265.1 Candidatus Acidiferrales bacterium | reverse complement strand
TGCGCAGGGTTATACCCTCACCGACGCGCCGATCTTTACTCCCGCGGCCTGCGAAGGCACCACGACCCTCTTCGAAGTGAATTACATCGACGACCAGAAGGCGTATCTCACGCAGTCCGGGCAACTGTACGTTGAGGCTCTGGCGGCGGCGCTGGGCAAGGTCTACACATTCGGCCCCACATTTCGCGCGGAGAAATCGAAGACTCGCCGCCACCTGACTGAATTCTGGATGCTGGAGCCCGAAGCCGCTTACGCGCACCTCGAGGACATGATCCAGCTCGGCGAAAGCTTAGTGAGCGCGGTGGTGCAGTCGGTGGCGAAGAATCGCACGCGAGAACTCGCGCTAATCGAGCGTGATGTGACGTCATTGGTCAAGATCACGCCACCATTTCCGCGAATCACGTACGACGACGCGATCAAGGTGCTGCAGAAAGCCGGCAACCCAGCAAAATGGGGAGATGATTTCGGCGGCGATGAGGAAACGATCATTTCGAAGGAGTTCGATCGGCCAGTGATCATTCATCGCTATCCCGCAGCGATGAAAGCCTTCTACATGGCCACCGATCCAGCGCGGCCGGAACTTTCATTGAGCTTCGATATGATCGCTCCCGAGGGCTACGGAGAAATCATCGGCGGCGGCGAACGCCTGGCGGATTACGACACGCTGATCAAGCGTCTGCGCGAACACAACCTGCCTGAAGAATCGTTCCAGTGGTATCTGGATTTGCGACGCTATGGCAGCGTGCCGCACGCAGGGTTCGGCCTGGGCCTGGAACGTACCGTGGCGTGGATTTGCGGAACGGAACACATCCGCGAAGTCATTCCCTTCCCACGGATGCTCTATCGAGTTTATCCTTAGGATTCTCTCCCCCGCATTGGGGTCGCGAAAGCAAAAAATATGGCCGAGAAAATTCGCATTATCGGTGTGCCGATGGACTTGGGCGCGAGTCGCCGAGGCGTGGATATGGGTCCTTCGGCGTTGCGCGTCGCGGGATTGCAATCACGTTTGAAACAATTGGGACGTCAGGTGGAAGACATCGGCAATGTAATCGTTCCACAGCCCGAAGAGCAACCTTACGGCGAAAAACGGGCGCGATATCTGGACGAAATTTCGGAGGCATGTAAAGGCCTCGCCGACGTGGTGAAGAAGACACTGGATGAGGACATGATCCCACTGGTTCTTGGCGGCGATCATTCGATTGCAGTTGGCACCACCGCGGGCGCGGCCGCTCATTTCAACAAAAATTCGAAACGAATTGGCGTTATCTGGCTAGATGCGCACGGTGACATGAACACGCCAGACTCTTCGCCTTCCGGAAACGTTCACGGGATGCCGCTCGCGTCGATTATGGGCTACGGTCCCCCGGAATTGACTGATCTGGGCGGGATCAAGCCGATGGTGGAACCTCGCAATGTCACTCTGGTGGGAATTCGCGACCTCGATTCCAAGGAACGGCGCCTGGTGAAGGATTCCGGGGTGCACGTCTTCACCATGCGCGATATTGACGAACGCGGCATGCGCGAAGTGATGGCGGAAGCGCTGCGCTTTGCCGGCGACGATACCGCGGGAATCGCCGTCAGCCTGGACATGGACTTCGTTGATCCGACCGATGCTCCGGGCGTCGGAACGCCAGTGCGCGGCGGCGTGACGTACCGCGAGGCGCATCTTGCATTGGAAATGATTGCCGATAGCAAACTGATGGCTTCGTTTGAGCTGGTGGAAATCAATCCAGTGATCGATCTGCACAATACCACTGCCACTCTGGGCGTTGAACTGGTGCTCTCCGGCCTGGGAAAGAAAATCCTGTGATGCATACGAGTGCGTCGCTTTTTAGCGAGATGACTCAATGAACGCCTCTCAAAAGCGGCTGCGCATCGGTGTGCTCTTTGGCGGACGTTCCGGCGAGCACGAAGTCTCGCTGGCTTCTGCGGCATCCGTGATTCGCGCTTTGGACCCAGAAAAATATGAAGCTGTGCCCATCGGCATCTCGAAAGATGGCCGCTGGCTCGTCGGCACCGGCTCGCTGAAAATGCTGGCCGACGTGCTGAAATCAGGAGACCGGGTGGTGCTGCCTGCTGACCCCAGCGCAGCCGCGCTTGTTCCATTGGGCCCTTCGGCTGTCCGGCCGAGCGTGAGCGTGGACGTAGTGTTTCCCGTTCTGCACGGAACCTTTGGCGAGGACGGGACGGTGCAAGGCCTGCTCGAATTGGCTGGACTGCCGTACGTGGGTGCCGGTGTCTTGGCCTCGGCAGTCGGCATGGACAAAGATGTGCAGAAGCGTCTGTTCGAACAAGCAGGCCTGCCGATTGTACCGTTCTTGGCCATTCGGCGGTCGGAGTGGGAGCACGAGCGCGCGAAAGTCCTGCAAGCAATCAAGAAGAAATTCCGTTTTCCTATCTTCGTGAAGCCCGCGACGCTAGGTTCATCCGTCGGCATGACGCGCGTGAAAACGGCTCACGAAATTCCCGCGGCGCTGGACTTGGCTGCCGAATTCGCGCTGAAAATCATTGTCGAGCGCGGCGTGACGGGGCGCGAAATCGAAGTCTCTGTGCTTGGAAATGACGAACTCAGGGCATCAATTCCCGGCGAGATCGTTCCGCATCGCGAATATTACGACTATCGCGCGAAATATTTGGAGCAAGGAACGCAGCTGCTGATTCCTGCACGACTGACCAAAAAGCAAGTGGGGATTTTTCAGGACTACGCCGTGAGGGCGTTCCGCGCGATTGATGGCACCGGCATGGCGCGCTGTGATTTCTTTTTGGAGAACCGCACCGGCAAGATTTTTGTCAACGAACTCAATACGATTCCGGGTTTCACCTCCATCAGCATGTATCCAAAACTGTGGGAGGCATCCGGATTGCCATATCCCAAACTCATTGACCGCTTGATCGAACTCGCAATCGAGCTGCACGGTGACAAAGCTCGCACGAAATATTCCATCGAACTTCCGAGCGGCGCTTCCGGTGCGCTCGACGCCTAGTAACAAACGCTGACGCTTGCACGTATGGGTAAGTAGAACTCGCGGCCAACTGCTTGACGGCCGCCCTAGGCTTCATTAAACTAACCGGTTGGTTAACTATATCTACCGGGAGCACTCCAATGGAATATCGAAGACTGGGCAAAAGTTCGCTCGTGGTGCCCGCGTTGGGTCTCGGCTGCATGGGCATGTCCGAGTTTTATGGCGATCCTAAGGAGCAAGAATCCATCGCCACGATTCATCATGCAATCGATCGCGGCATCACCCTGCTCGATACCGCAGACGTCTACGGCATGGGCCGCAACGAAGAGCTCGTCGGACGAGCGATTGAGAAGCGGCGAAGCGAGGTAATCGTCGCGACGAAATTCGGGATCGTGCGCGATGCGAGCAATCCCAATCAGCGCGGCGTAAGCGGGCGCCCCGAGTACCTCCGCAAATGCTGCGAGCAAAGTCTGCGCCGCCTGCGGATTTCGACGATTGACCTTTACTACCAGCATCGAGTGGACACTGAAGTGCCTATCGAAGAAACCGTGGGCGCGATGTCTCGTCTCATTCAAGAAGGCAAGGTGCGCTACCTAGGGCTTTCCGAAGCGGCGGCTCAGACAATACGGCGCGCGCATGCCACTCATCCAATTGCTGCGTTGCAATCGGAATATTCGCTGTGGTCGCGTGATCCGGAAGACGGGGTTCTGGCGACGTGTCGCGAACTTGGAGTTGGCCTGGTTCCCTACAGTCCGCTGGGCCGCGGCTTCCTGACCGGCCAGATCAAGAAGTTCGACGATCTCGCGCCGGACGACTACCGGCGCAGTTCTCCTCGCTTCCAGGGCGAGAATTTCCAGAAGAATCTGCAACTCGTTCAGCGCATTCAGCAGATGGCCGCCGAAAAGTCTTGTACTCCGGCACAGCTTGCTCTGGCCTGGGTGCTGGCCCAGGGTAAGGACATCGTCCCAATCCCAGGGACTACCAAGCGCAAGAATCTGGATGAAAACCTCGGCGCGCTCGAGGTTTCCCTCACCCCCGCAGATCTGGCGCGCATCGAGGAGCTTGCACCTCGCGGCGCGGCCGCCGGGGACCGTTACAACCAGGAAATGATGAAGCGGGTAGGAGTGTAAATAAACGATGAAACGCGGCAGAAAGAAAGTTTCCAACCCACCCACTGCGCGCCGGATTCTTGCCGCGGCGGAGCATCAATTCGCCGCGCAGGGTATGGCCGGCGCGCGTACCGAAGAAATCGCTTCAGCCGCGCACGCCAATAAAGCGATGCTTTACTATTATTTTGGAAATAAGCGCCGCCTTCATCGCGCCGTGCTCGAAAATCTTTTCCGCCAGCTTCGGACCGGGGTCTACGACTCGCCCCGGAAACAAGCGTCCCCTCGCGAGCGATTGCGTGAATTCATCACTGCGTATTTCGATTTCTTAGCATCGCATCCGAATTATCCGAGGCTCGTGCATCGCGAAGCGATGGAGGCGACCAAGGAATTCGATTGGATTGTGAGCCAGTTTCTTCGCCCTTTTCACAAACAATTGGTGCAGACGCTGGAAGCAGGAATCACGGCCGGTGAATTTCGCCCTATTGATCCGCACTACACCGCGTTCACCATCATGGGTATGACCACGTCCTACTTTGCCGCGGCTCCCATTTTCGGGCGCGTAGCCGGGCGAGATCTGCTCGCACCCGAGGCCTTGGCCGAACGGAAACTCGCCCTACTGGATTTTCTGGACCACGGCTTACTTCGCATACGAGAGAGGCGCCGATGACCGGCCGGAAATTCTTTACGCTGCTCTTCGTGATTTTTATCGTCGCAGCGGTGGCGTACTACTTCACGACGCCGAGCGGTAACGACATTCCGTTGATTGGCGTTGTGGATGGGAACGAAGTGATCGTCAGCCCGCAGATTACCGGGCGAATCGTCAATTTGACCGTGGACGAAGGTACAGCCGTGAAGAAGGGCGAATTGATTGCGGAACTCGATAGCACGCAATTGGAAGCCAGCCTCGCAGCGACTAAAGCGAATGTGAGCAGCCTGGAAGCTCAGGTCAACGAAGCCAATCACAATTATACGTGGACCAACAATCAGACCGACGCGTCGGTCACCGAAGCACGCGCCCGAGTGGTCTCTTCAAGCGCTCAGCTCGCGCCAGCCCACGCGCAGCTCTGGCGCGATCAACAAGATCTGAAGCGCATGCAGGAACTTTTCGCGAAAGGGGAGGTCTCCGCGCAAGACCGCGATCACGCCGAAGCAGCGGTACGAATTTCGCAAGCGAACGTTGAGGCGCTGGAAGAAGCAGTGCGAGCGGAGTCCGCCGCAGTGGAAGTAGCACAGGCCAATCGCAAGCAGGTGGATGCGCGGAAAAGCGCAATCACCACAACGATGGCACAGCTCGAGCAAGCTCGAGCGTCGGCAGCAGAAATGGCTGCCCAATTGGGCTACACGAAAATTTATGCGCCGATTGACGGCATCGTCTCCGTGCGAGTGGCGAAGCAGGGTGAAGTGGTAGCACAAGGTTCCCCGATCGTGGTGATCGTGGACATCAATGATCTTTGGGTTCGCGCAGACGTGGAGGAGACGTACATCGACTCGATTAAGTTCGGCGAGAAACTGAGCGTGAAACTCCCTTCAGGCGACATCATCGAAGGCCCGGTGATTTTCAAGGGTGTTGAAAACGATTTCGCGACGCAGCGAGATGTAAGCCGCACCAAGCGCGACATCAAGACGTTCGCCATAAAGGTAGCTGTTCCCAATCCCGAGGGGCGGTTATTCACCGGAATGACCGCGACCGTTC
>DATEVZ010000059.1:0-6368 GCA_035258265.1 Candidatus Acidiferrales bacterium | reverse complement strand
GTTCCATTGTCAATCGCCAGCAACGCGGCCTGCGCCGCCGGAACCTGCTCCAGTTGCACCCGCGCCGTAATTCCCGAAAGCTCCTTGATCGAAACGCAAACCAGATCGCCCACCTTCAGCAGTTCCAGCGGCGATTTATGTCCTGTCCAGGAAAAATCGGCGGGCGTCAACATCGCATGGTATTGGCCGACCTTTACGGACGCAAACGTTGGCTCGACTTTCATTACCAGACCGATCACATAATCGCCCTTCTGAATCGTGTCATGCCAGTCGTCGCTCTGATACTTTTCCAGCGGACCGTCGTGCTGCTCCAAAATATTCGGCAAATTGCCGCGCCAACCGTGACGCCGGTCGTAGGCGTGCAATCCGTCACGCACCGCCTGGTCGGCGGCTTTTTGCATCGCCACGTTCAACGACGTGTATACGCGCAGCCCCTGTTCGTGCACCGCCGCCGTGCCGTAGGTGTGTTCCAAATACTGACGCACTTCCTCGACGAAATATGGCGCCAGATCGTTGCGCAGCGGTTCAATGTGCAGGCCCAGCGGCAACTTCGTCGCCGCGTCGGCTTCTGCCTGCGTGACTTTACGGTCGTGCGCCATCAATGACAGCACCAGATTCCGGCGTGCTAGCGCCTTCTCCGGATGGTTGATCGGCGCGTAGATCGGTCCGCGTATGATCGCCGCGAGCGTTGCTGCTTCCGCGAGCGTCAATTTCCCGACGGGCTTGTTGAAGTAATATTCCGATGCCGCTTCGAATCCGTAATTTCCCGATCCCAGATAGATCTGGTTGCAGTACATCGTGAAAATCTGTTCCTTCGTGTAATGCCGCTCGATCTGAATCGCCAATAGCGTTTCCTCGATCTTGCGTCGCGCGCTGCGATCCGAACGGTTCAGGAAAAGCCCGCCTGCCAGCTGCATCGTCAACGTGCTGGCGCCCTCCGCCAACCGATGGTGACGGACGTCGTGCCAGGCCGCTTCCAGCACGCGCGGAATGTCCACGCCCCAATGCTCTTCAAAGTGTTGGTCTTCGGTTGTAAGAGTGGCGTCCTTCAATACCTTCGGAATCTGATTGTAGGTGAGCAGAATACGCCGTTGCAGCGCGAACGTGCCAATGGATTGGCCGTCGTCCGCGTACAGCTCGGTGACGACGTTAGGGCGGTAATCCTGCAGCGCGCGAATTTCGGGCAAGTCGCTCGAGTAGACAAACAACAATCCCACCGCTGCGCCAAACCCCACAGCGCATACCAACAAGAATGTGAACGCGAGCTGGCCGAAGACCGTGTCGCCAGTGATCTTCATGGTCGCGCGATAAAATCGTTCCATTATCCTGCCATTCTATCGCATCCCCGCGCCCCGCGCCGGACTCTACGATTCTTCATGTTCCAAATAAGTCGCGGAGCGGCAGCGCCTCCGACTCCACTTTTGCCATTGCGGCTCTTCCCCCCACAAAGTATTGTGCTGCCGTACGCGCCTGGGCGAGGACACATGGAAGCCAATCCAATCCTCTTTCGCGATCTAACCTACATATTCCTCGCCGCCGTCTTCGGAGGGCTCCTTGCGTGGCGCCTGAAATTACCCCTCATCCTTGGCTTCGTCTTGGGCGGGATCGTCATCAGCCCGTTTACGCCCGGACCGCATCTCTCCGACCTGCACACATTCGAAGTCTTCGCCGAAGTCGGCGTAGTCCTGCTGATGTTCTCCATCGGCGTCGATTTTTCGATCCCCGACCTGCTGCAAGTGAAATGGGTTGCCCTCGGCGGCGGTACGCTGGGGATACTGTTTTCGATTGCTCTCGCTGTTGGCGCCTCGTGGCTCATGGGCTGGACGATGATTCAGGGCTTCGTCGTCGGCGCCACCATCTCGGTCGCCAGCACCATGGTCCTTGCGCGCTTGCTTACGGACTGCGGTGCGCTCAGCACCGAATATGGGCGGGTGATGATCGGCATCACCCTGGTGGAAGATATCGCCGTGGTCTTCATGACCATCATTATTCCGATATTCAGTGGTCCTACAGAAGGGCGCTTCGCGAAGGCCGCATGGACTCTCGGTAAAGCCGTCCTCCTGCTCATCCCGCTGGTCTTTCTCGCCATGACAGTAGTTCCCCGCGTTCTGCGCAAAGCCTCGGGCACCAAAGACCCCGAGCTTTTTCTACTGGTCGCCATTGCCATCTGCCTCGTCTCCGCCGCGGTAGCGCAAGCCGTTGGCTTTTCTGTTGCTCTCGGCGCTTTCCTCGCGGGACTCTCCATCAGCGGCTCGGAAGATCTGCACGAAGCGCACACCACGCTCATTCCTCTCCGCGACGCGTTTGTCGCGCTCTTTTTCGTTTCGCTCGGCACGCTCGTAGTCCCCAGCGTGATTCTGCACAACCTTCCGCTGCTCGGCGTGATGCTTCTGCTAATCGTCTGCGGAAAATTCGTGGTCTGGCTCGGCGTAATGAGGCTTTTCCGCTATTCGCTCTGGACCTCCATCGCCGTGGCCGCCGGCCTAACGCAAATCGGTGAACTCTCCTTCATCCTCGTAGAAGTAGCAAAAAAGTCCGGCCTGGTAGGCAACGAAGTCTTCACCGCCACCCTGGCCGCATCCCTGATCTCGATTTTCCTGAACATGCTGCTAGTAAGGTGGGTGATGCGCAGGATCACACCGAAGGTAAAAACCGCAGAAGCCGCCGAAGCTGCGTAACGCCGCTTCGACATAAATTGTCAGCTCAAGCGCAGCGAAGGGATTTGCTTTTCGTTTCAAACATTGCCAGGTAAGAAAGGTAGGACTTTCTTGTGCTTCAATCTGGTACGGAGGAATCGAGAACAATCCGGTTTACTGTTTTCGAATTTCCAATCCCTTTTCCAAATCTAGCCAAGAGCGTCTTCCGCTTCCTGCACAGTCCCATATGACTTGATCAACGTCCCCACGTGCGTCATATCAATTAGCGCCTTCACCTGCGTATTCATTCCGGTCACGGCCAATTTGCGCTGCGCCCGCTGCGCCGCTACGTAAGCTCCCACCAAAGCGCCGAGTCCGGCTGAGTCCACATAAGGCACAGCGCTAAAATCCAGGATCAACTTCGGCGCCGTTTCCGCGCGCGTCGCCGTCTGAAAACTGAAAACCGTCTGAATATTCAGCGAACCCTTCAGTGTCAAAATCCTTTGGCCTTCGCGGTTTCCGTCGGACGCAACAATCTGTAAATGTTCGTTAGGCATGGACCGTGATTCTACCGAATCGCCAACCAGTCAATTATGAATATTGTGTTACAGCGCCGCTGCCGCTCCGGCATCGCCCCTTTATAGATCGAAGCGCACCCGCAGTTCCACCGGCACAATCGGACAAACCTCGTCGCGCCGCCCGAACACCCGATGGCGAATCCGGGCGATGAAGTTATATACGAAGTCGCGCAGCCCGCGCGGAATAACGCCCAGCATTGCCGCCAGCACCGCCCACCCACCACCCAACCGCCGCAAAATATGCAAAAAAGCGTTCGACCGAACCAGCAACGCCCCCTCGCGCGTCAGCACCACAATGCTATCGGGCAATCCCGCTCGCCGCTCGACCGGAACTCGCGCCTCAAACGTCTCACCTTGCAACGGCGCAAACCGAAACGCGTGACCCCTACGATCGTGCTTCAGCACGAACTTCACGGCCCAATGGCACAGCCCGCAATGTCCATCGTAAAAAACATACTCCGCGGACGGCATTTCTCGTACCACCAGAAAAGCATAGCACGAGCAAAACAGCGCCCTGTTGTTCCGCGCGCAGCCATCAGCGACCGCGTTCGCCACCCACGGACGCGAATCGCACTTACGGAAACGTTACCCGCTTCGCCCTTGCCACTGTTTCCGAAACTCTCTAAGCTTGTTTTGTCGCTATTCTCTGCGGGAGCCAATCCAAGCGCATGAAGTGCAACAATATCCTCGAGGCAATCGGCAATACGCCCATCATCCGCCTGAATCGCCTAGCCAAGGATTCTCCCGCCGAAGTGTGGATCAAAGCCGACTACATGAATCCCGGCGGCTCGGTGAAAGACCGCATCGGCATCTCCATGATCGAAGAGGCCGAACGCACGGGAAAACTCAAGCCTGGCGGGACGATCATCGAAGGAACTTCCGGCAACACAGGACTGGGACTCGCGCTCGTCGCCTGCGTGCGCGGCTATAAAGTCGTCTTCACCATCACCGACAAACAATCGCGCGAAAAAATTGACCTGCTTAAAGCCTTCGGCGCCGAGGTGATCGTTTGCCCCACCGCGGTCGAACCCGAAGATCCGCGCAGCTACTATTCCGTCGCCGCAAAACTCGCACGGGAAATCCCCAATTCCTTTTATCCCAATCAGTACGCCAACCCCATGAATCCGGAAGCGCACTATGGCACGACCGGCCCGGAAATCTGGAAGGACGCCGAAGGAAAAATCACCCACTTCGTCTGCGGCATGGGCACCGGCGGCACGATCTCTGGTGTGGGACGCTACCTCAAGGAACAGAACCCAAACGTAAAGATTATCGGCGTGGACCCTATCGGCTCGCTTTACTACGAAAAGGTCAAGACCGGAAAAGCTGGCAAAGCCCTTACTTACGTTGTCGAAGGCATCGGCGAGGATTTCTTTCCCACCACCATGAATCTGAACATCCTGGACGACGTCTTGCAGGTCAACGACGAAGAATGTTTCGTCTGGGCGCGCCGCCTCGCTAAGCAGGAAGGCATTTTCACCGGCGGCTCCGGCGGCGGTTGCATTTCAGCCGCGCTGAAAGTAGCCAAGACGGCAAAAAAAGGCGATTTCATCGTCGCCTTCGCCCCCGATTCCGGCTCGCGTTACATGTCCAAAGTTTTCAACGACGGCTGGATGCGCGAGCACGGCTACGTTGACGCCGAAGTCGCGCTCTCGGCCGCCGACGTCATCCGCGTCAAGCGCCAGAACGGCAAGACCCGCGACATGATCGTAGCCGGGCCTTACCAAACTGTCTTCCACGCTCTGCAAACCATGCAGCAACAAGATATTTCGCAGCTTCCCGTATTCGAAGAAGGCAAATCCATCGGCACGGTGTTCGAAGACCAGATCCTGAATCTCGCGCTGCAAGGGAAAGACCTTCGCAAGCTCGTCATCCGCGAAGTCATGGGCGCGCCGCTGCCCCAAGTTCCCGCAAATGCTCCTGTCGAACGCGTCACGCACATCCTTAGCCACGATAGTCCTGCGGTCTTCGTCGAGATGCCCGGCGCAAAACTGGAAGTCCTCACCAAGTTCGATCTCATGGACACCGTCGCCGGCCTCGTCGGCCAAAAACGCTAATCGCAGACATCAAATAGTTTCGCCGCCAATCAGTTCTACTGGATTCGAGCGCGCCTTGTTCCTCACGCTGCCGTCGGCCGGCCGCATCCCCCCAGCTTCGCGGCTAGCATGCAGTGCACCGCGTCGGAAGAAAAACTCCGGCTCCCGACATTCAACCGAGCCGGATTGCGTTACCGCGCAGTGAAACTCCACACACCTAGCGATCTTCAGCATCAAGGGTTGTTGCCTGAGCTCCGGTCTGTTTCGCAAACGCGTGCTGATAGCCCAGCTCGTAGGCAGATTGGTCCTCCCCAAACGCCCAACGGCTCTGCGAGACGCGCGCCTGCTCGCCTCGTTGTTTCGCCAGCTTGCCCTGAAAGACTCCATCACGAAACGGCGCGCTGTTCGCGAAGGCCGCATTGAGTTCGAGGTCTTGGAGTTGGCTTTGCTCGGCGGAGGTGCCGTCGTTCCCGGCTCGCGCCGATGGGAGTCCCGGCCCTGCGATCCACGCGCTGGCAAACGCCAAAGCTACCAACGCAAAGAACGCAACTCCGAATTTCCCGATCGCGGTGTTCTTTTCCATGTCTTGCTCCTTTTTTGCTTGTGTTCGTGACGACCGCAGACCTCGCTTCGTCCCTAACACAGACGCGGGCGGGACTTCCGACGATGTGACTCCCGCCGAAAGGTTTACGTTCTTAACGCATACTTTACTGGCTCTTTACACGCCTGCCGTTTATCCTAAAAATCTCAACGGGCTCGAAAACAGCTGGAGTGCGCGGTGGATTTGGAAAAAATCAAAAAGCGGGCCTTGCTTTCGTGGGCTTCGGTAATTCTGCTCGCGATTCTCTGCACCGTACTCGCGGTCCTGCAATATCGCTGGACCGCGCAAGTCGCCGCCGGCGAACAATTGCGCCTCAAGAGCAACCTGGATTCCCGGCTCGAACTGTTCCGCCGCAGTTTCAACGACCGCATTGACTCCGCGTGTCTCGCCTTGGTCCCGTCATCTTCCGATTTCACAAGACAGAGCGCCGAGGACGCGTACCTCGCAAAATATCGAAGCCAGCACAAGGCTCAGCAGGATATCGTTGAGACCATCGCCCTGGCAGTTCCCAAAGGGA
>DATEVZ010000058.1:0-13869 GCA_035258265.1 Candidatus Acidiferrales bacterium | reverse complement strand
GGGTTTCAGCCTGCCAAGCAGGTCCACCCAGGCGTCGCTGCGCTCGTGCAAACGATCCCGGCTGGAAATAATCTGCTGCGCCATCACCGCTGGAATCCACACTTCGCTGCGCAAACTCGTCTGCGTTCCCTGAAAAACAGGAGGCGCAACTCCGATGATCGTATAAGGATGCTCGTTGATTCGTAGCGTGCGGCCGATCACCGAGGCATCGCCGCCATAGCGAAGTTGCCACAGCCTGTAGCTGATGACTACGACCGTCGCTCCGCCCGGCTTCTCGTCCTCCGAAGGCAGAAATTCGCGCCCAAGAATCGGATGCACGCCGAGAAAGTCAAAATAGTTCGCCGAAGCCAGCGTGCCCCAGGTCCGTTCGGGCTTGGCCTTCCCGGTAAGGTTCAGCGGATAAATCGAAGAACCGGCTATCGAAGAAAAACTCGTGGTGCGATTGCGCAGGTCGATAAAATCCGGATATGAAAACGGCACTGGCACCCGCGAATTTCCGCCCGATGTAAACGCCAGAATATTTCCGGTGTTCACGGCTCCGGGAATCGGATTCAGCAGCGTGGAATTGATCCAACTAAAAATCGTGCTGTTCGCGCCGATACCGAGGGCGAGGGTAAGCACCGCGATCGCCGAAAAACCCGGCGACTTGAGTAGCATCCGAAACGCGTAGCGAATATCCTGCCGGAGCGAACCCATCAATCCTCCTCGTGCCGATTCCGGGTGTGATACTGCAATTCCCGCGCCAAGAAACACAAGCATAAGTTCCGGGTAAATTGAGAGTTATCGCTAGAAATACCCGTGCACATTCCGCTGCGTGTTCGATCGTGGGATGCCTCGACCGAAAACGAACGCCTCACCAGCGATAATTCACCTGTCCGCGCGTACAGTTTACGAAGGGACACCTTTGCAATGATTTGCGATTGCCCACCCTTCGGGCCGCGCATACATTGATTCCAGCATCCTGCGCTACGCAGCGACGACTTGGGACCTAAAACCGGAGGCGAAAATGTGGAGCAGCAATAAGCAACCTGATTATCCAGGCGCAGCACCGGCACAGCCCGCGGCTTACCCGGCATCGCAGTCCAGCAGCAGCTTTAATTCCAACGCAGCCCCGGCCGCTTCCGCACCGATCCGGTCCAGCGTTCCCTCGGCGCGCAATCTGGCGGTTCTCGGACCGGGACTCACGATCAAGGGCCAGATCTCCGGCGACGAGGATCTGCAAATTGACGGCAAGGTCGAAGGCCCGATCGCTCTCAAGGGTCAGCGTCTCACCGTCGGACAGAATGGCGAAATCGCTTCTGATGTGCACGCGCGCGAAGTGATCGTCTACGGCAAGGTGCGCGGAAATCTGCACGCGGAAGATCGCGTGGAGGTAAAGAAGGACGGCTCGGTGGTCGGCAACATCACGGGCGGCCGCGTCCTCATCGAGGACGGTGCGTACCTGAAGGGCCAGATCGAGATCGAACGTGGCAAGTCGCACCATCACGCCGAGCAGGAGCTAGAAGCCGTCGGCGCTGGCAACGGCAAAGCCTCAAACTAAAACTCACTTCTTCGACCAGGGTTCCCTACCCCGGCTGCAGACGGCGAGCGAAACGTGCCGTGGCGGAGCGGGCTGAAATCTGAATGGCGCCACAACAAAACAGTTGCGGCGCCATTCTTGTTTTTGCCTGGCCATCAGGCGGCCGTAAAAAGAACGAAGCGAGGCATCCGCTGGCGGCGAACACCTCGCTCCCTATCCTTTCAACTATCGCTTAGTGCCTTTCCTTTGGCGCCGGGGCCGCATGCGGCTGCTGTTTTTGCTGCAAGTTCTGCTGCTGCTGCGTGTGCCGCTGCACCATTTGTTGCGTCTGTTGCTGGTGCTTCTGCTCTACCTGCGCTTTTCTGGCCTCGTCATTCTGCTTGGCAAACTGCTGATGTTCCTTTTCCTGTTGTGCCTGCAACTTCTGCCGTTCCTGCGCTTGCTGCTTGTCCAATTTATCCTGCTGTTGCTGGTATTTCTGGTCCACCTTCGCGTTACCAGTAGTCGGTGGAGCATGCCTCTCGGCCGTCGGCAGTTCGTTGGGATGGATAGCCGTGTGTCCGCCAGCATTTGTTTCTGTTCGCGCGTTGGTTTCTGTTCGGCCACCTGCCGCCCCTGCATGAGGTGCTGGCCGCGACGCTTCCGCCTTGTACGATCCTTCTTTGGCCGCCACCGCTCCATGGTCGTTGAATGCACCCGGTCGCGGGGTTGCGGCAACAGGTGGCTTGCCGTGATTCGCCGTAGCGCGGAACTGCGGGTTGCCCCGCGCAGCCTCCACGTGCCGGGTCTGTTCGGCAACCGGCGCCACGTGCCGCTCGCGATCGTAAGACTCCTCTTCCCGCGTCGGACGCTCGTTGATTCCGCCGTTTCCTCCGTTGTAACTCACCCGCACGTCCGTGCGGTTCACCACGGTTGTGTTGTAGACATTGTGTATCACCGTCACGTTCACGTTGCTAACCGAGCGGTTGTAGAAAAAGTGGTCGTGGTCCCAACGGCCGCCTTCAAAGCCGCGACCGAAGTACCCGAACCCATAGTTGATTCCTCCATAGAAGCCCACCTGCGGCCCCCAGTACCCTTCATGGAAAATAAACGCGCTGCCGCCCCAGCCCCACCAGGCGGGCGTCCACAGAAAACCCACCTGGGGAGCCAGCACCCACGTCCCGGGAACCCAGTAGTAATCGTCCGCGTCGCTGTCCCACGCCCAATATCCCGGAGTCCAGATATAGCCGTCGCCCGGGCAAATCGGCTGCTCGTAGACGGGTAGCTCGGGTGGCGCAAATCCCACGGATATCCCGACACTCACCTGCGCGGGCGTCGGTGTCGAGACTGCCAGCATTACCAATGCGAAGAATAGAGCGCAAATGATCGTGGCGATACGCATTGTCTTTATGCTTCCTCCTGCCTGGTCATCCCTCGCTTACCCGGTTTAGCTTTAATCCTCCGGACTGCGTGGATCGAGAGGCAAAGTTTCAAGGGGAACCCCAAGGGTCGCGATACTCAAACGGCGGGCTACGACTTAATTCTATTGTTTCTGGCCACGACGTCCCATAGGGTTATCCATGTAGACCAATTAACCCCATGCGCAACTGGAAGTTGCGGCAGTCGGCAACGCGACTGTACTTTGCCTCAATTTCGCTTGGAGGTGGGCTCTCCGACGAAGACCAGGCATCCGTTCGGATCTCCAATGTGGAACTCGGTCATCCCGTATTCCCTGTCAAACAGATCCCGAATCCTGTACTGGTTCCTGAAGGTTTTCACATGCTCCCACAAAGCATGAATGCCGGAAACCTCGATGTAGATTTCAGTATGCTCGCGCATGCATTTCATGACTTCTTCGGATGCAGCCTTCTGTAAGTGGATAGTCTGGCCATCCCGCTCCACGATCGAATACTCCGGCGATTTCATCGTTGGCGCAAATCCGAGAACCCTCTCATAAAACGAAATAGTCGCATCCATATTGTCGGTCGCCAACATAGGACTGATTCTTTTCGCCATGCACGCGCTGTTCATCGCAGTAACCTCCAACAGCTGATACTTACCACAAGACGGGACACAGCCGAGGCATGATGGCACAGCAGCAAGGCCGATGCGACCTTAGTAGAGCGAACCGGCCCATCACCGAATGTGCTGTGGGTCATTTTCTACTCGATACAAACGGCCGCCTTCTCGGTTGCCCGTCGCGCACCAATTTCGTCAAGTGCAGTGGCTTGCCACCGACGTGCCTGGCGCGACACCACGCGCTAGTTTTGCGATAGACTGGGCCGCTTTAATAAAAGGGGCCGCCAATAAAATGGAAAACACGAAACGCAATCGATCACTCGCAACGAAATTTCTCGCGATGTGCGCTTTCTGCCTGGTTTGCCGAGCTATCATCCCGCTCCCGGCCGCAGCCGCCGAAACCTACCAAATCACAGTCGAGCGCAACGTCCCGGCCACCATGCGCGACGGCGTAATCCTCCGCGCCGACATCTACCGCCCGAAAGCAGAGGGCAAGTTCCCCGTGCTCCTCACCCGCACTCCCTACGACAAACAGTGGCAAGTCGAATTCGCGCTGAAAGCCGCGCCTCGCGGCTATGTCGTCATCGCGCAAGATACGCGCGGCCAGTTCCGCTCTGAAGGCGAGTGGTATCCCTTCAAATACGAATCGCAGGACGGCTACGACACCGTCGAATGGGCCGCCGCGCTTCCTTACTCGAATGGCAAAGTCGGAATGTTTGGCGGCTCCTACGTCGGAGCCACCCAATATCTGGCTGCCATCGCGCATCCGCCACATCTCGCCGGGATTTGTCCCAACGTCACCGCGTCGAACTATCACGACGGCTGGACTTACCAAAGCGGCGCCTTCGAACAGTGGTTCGATGAGTCTTGGGCCAGCGGCTTTGCCGCAGACTCAATGGAGAGGCGCGCGAATGAAGCCCGCGATGTCGTGGCTTGGTCCAAGGCGCTGCCACTCAACGAATATCCCCTCATTGCCAAGCCGACCACGGTGAGCCTCGCCCCTTATTTCCTCGACTGGCTGGCGCATCCAAATTTCGACGATTACTGGAAGCGGTGGTCGATCCAGGATCACTATGCGGAAATTCAGGTCCCCGTTTTCAGCCAAGGGGCGTGGTACGACATCTTCCAGGGCGGCACGCTGCGCAACTACATCCACTTGAAAACCGAAGCTGGGAGTGATGCGGCGCGCCACGGCCAGCGGCTCTTGGTTTACATCGGCGGACATGCCGGCGGGCCGCAACAGAAGAAAATTGGCGCGGTCGAATTCGGCGATAAAGCACCCATTGATCTTGACGAAGTCACGCTGCGTTGGTACGACTGGCTGCTCAAAGGCGAATCGAACGGAATCGAACAGGAAAAACCCGTAAAGATTTTTGTGATGGGCAGAAACGAGTGGCGTGAGGAGGCCGATTGGCCGCTCGCCCGCGCGAAAAGCACGCGCTACTTCTTGCACTCAGGTGGCACGGCCAACGGTGTTGCTGGTGATGGCACTTTGACCGTCGCGGCACCGGCAACCGAGAAGCCTGACCAATACGTCTACGATCCAGGCGACGCAGTGCCCACTATCGGCGGGCCACTCTGTTGCTCGCCGTTGCCAACTGGCATCGGCCCGCAAGACCAACGCGTCGTGGAAGCGCGCAGCGACGTCCTGATTTACTCGACGCCCGCCTTCGCGACCGACATCGAAGTGACCGGCCCAATCTCGCTCGACCTCTACGTCAGTACCTCAGCCGCGGACACCGATTTTACCGGAAAGCTCGTAGACGTCTGGCCCAATGGATTAGCGCAGAATTTGACGGAAGGAATTTTGCGGCTGCGTTATCGCGACTCGCAGGAAAAACCGGAACTAGCGAACCCGGGAGAGACATATCACATCACGGTCGATCTCTGGTCCACCAGCAACGTGTTTCTAGCAGGGCACAAGCTTCGCCTCGAAGTTTCAAGCAGTAACTTTCCGCGCTTTGATCGCAACCTGAACACCGGCGAAGAACAAGGCCGCGCGACGCGCATGGTCAAGGCCAGCAATGTGATTTACCACGACAAAGCGCACCCGTCGACGCTAATAGTGCCAGTCGTTCCATGAACGCAGGGACGTGTTAGTGCGAAAATTGTATGCCAGAAGATCACCCCAGAAGACCAGAAGATGCTGGGAAAGCGTTGGGGCCGGACATATCCGGCCCCGATCGCGAAATACTTAGATCGTCTGAGAGGTGGTTTGGGTTTGCGCTGGCGGCGTCACGCTTGGAGTCGCCGCTGGCGCTGTGTTGTTGTCCCGATTCGGTTGCACCGTGTGATCGGTCGGTGGCGCACTCGAGTCGCCGTTCGAACTCGGCTGTGGGTTCACGCGGTTCGGACTGGGCTTGAGCGAGAAATGCACACCGCGGCGCGCGTTTTCGTCAACCGTGCGCTGCAGGTCCACGTCGTCCATGTTCAGCGTGCTTTCGCCGCTATAGCTCACGACGTAGTGCAGCTGCCCATCGGCCAGCCAGTAATCGGTGGCAGCGTACGTGGTGCCGTCCTTCAGATAGATCAGGACAGTTGGCGTTGAACTAGCCACGTTACCGGTGATCGGATTGTCGTCCGGGGTGCCCAGCGGTTCCTCTGACTCGACGGAGTTGTCCGCGGAGTTCGAGCTTACGGCTGAGTTGTTGCTGTAGCCGCCGCTGTTGTAGTTGCCGCTGTTGTAGCTACCGGAATCGTAGTTCGGGCTCGCGTACGAACTGGAATAGTCCGGGTTGCTGTAGTTGATGCTGTAGCCAGGGTCACCGTAGCCATAGCCCGGCCAGCCCCACCAAGGGTAATAGCCGATATATCCCGGCCATCCCCAACCCCAGCCCCATCCAGGTCCCCACCAACCGCCCCAACCGAGACCCCAGCCCCATCCCCAACCGAAGCCGCAGCCCCAGCATCCGCCGCGCCAGCCACCACGCCACCCGCCGCCCCAACCGCCGTGCCAGCCGTTGCCACCGTGCCAGCCGCCGTTATTGATGCCAGAGTTGTGGAAACCGGCTGAGGTGCCGCCAAAGGACCTGCCGCCACCGAAGGACGAACCACCATGCACGTTCAGCGGGCCGCCGAGCCGTGGCGAACTCATTCTGCCTGCGGAGCCGAAATGCGAGCTGCTGAGACTAGTACTGCCGAAGCGAGATCCCGAGAACCCGGCGCTCCCGCGGGGGCCGACCGATCCCGAGTTGCCAAAGTGAGAGTTTTCGATGTTTGAGACCGCGCGATTCGCTGACACCGCCGAACCCGAGCCACGGTTCGCTGCGGAGAAAGAATTCGACGGCGCAGCGCGACCATTTACGGATGGGGCGGCTGTGGAATTACGCCCGTTGCCGGCGCTCATTGAAGGTGTGGCTGAGCGCGAACCAGCGACCGCATTCGAGTTTGCATTTGTGCCACCGCGCGTACCAGCGCCTGCCCCCATGTTGGGACTTCCGCTACGGCCAAAGTAGGGCGCGGAGCCGTTGCGTCCAAATGACGAAGGAGGAGCAGTTGCGTTGCGGTTGCCTGACGCAGCTGTGCCGCCATTACGAGCGGAGTTGCCAAAATGCGCGCTCGATGGCGGCGCTACGCCTGGACGACCGCCTGCTGAGCTGTTGTAGCCACGGTTGCCCGCCGCATATCCTCGGTTACCGGCTGCGCCGTACGAGTTGCCAGGACGTCCCGCGGAATATGAGCGGCCAGGAGACATCGAATAGTGATTCCCGCCACCGCCGTATGAGCCGCGATACCCACCGCCGCCATAGCTGCCGCCGCGGGGCGCGCTGTAGTGCCCGCCGCCTCCGTAGCCTCCGCCACCGTGGAAGCCACCGCCACCACCTCCATGAAAACCGCCCCCGCCACCACCGCCGTGGAAGCCGCCACCGCCGCCTCCGCCGCCATGACCACCACCTCCGCGCTGCGCGAATGCTGAAGGCGCGCACAGGAGTGCTACCGATGCGATTGCTGTGAAAAGAAACTTTAGAGAGGTGGACTTCATTTTGATCCCTCCACCCAACGACTGCTCAAGCCCGACTGACTTTGTGCCCATTCTATACCTTTTGATTCGAGGTGGACGCCGTTGGTTGCAGTTTGTGGCCTCGCGTCTGGTAGGTCACGTGAATTCAACGATCGAGCCATTTGCCGGACCTGGCCTCGTTGGGTTTAACACGGCAGGTTCGAAAAAGTTTCGTTTGAACTTTGGGACAGGGTGGCGGGTTCTTGAAGAGGTTTCCCCGCCCGGTTAACTAGCCGGGGGCCTATGCTTTGCCGCGCTCGGCTAGAAATACCCCCACTAGCACTAAGGCTGTGCCCTCAAGGAGGTTACGCGTGGGGCGTTCGCCCAGAAAGGCGACCGAGAGGAGAATTACTACGACTGGCTGGAAATAGCTCATGGCACCCACGCGTGACGCGGTCATATAGCGTAGCGCCCAGTAGAAGATTGTGTAGGCCGCAACTGAGCTGCCCACGGCCATGTAGATCATCGCTAACCAGCCGCCCCACGAAACGCTGTGCCAGTCGAGATGGGCTGCTTGGCGGATGGTGAGAGGCAGAAGCATGATTGCCGCAGCCACGCAGTTGAAAGTGTTCATCGAGACGGCGTCGTATTCGGCGGCGACTCGCTTGCCGAGGACGGCGTAGGCGGAAAAGCCGATGACGCCGCCGAAGGTGATCAGGTCTCCCATGAGCAAGGGCGAATGCGAGGGCGAGCCTTGCTCGGTCTCGAGAAGGTAGACGCCCACGAACGAAATCGCCATGCCGACGATTTTGCCGATGGTGAAGGCCTCGAGTTTCAAGGCGCGCGCGAGCAGGAGAATGATGATCGGCCCGATGGCGATAATTACGGCGGAATGGTCGGACGTCGTGAAGTTGAGGCCGACCGTGAATAGTCCCTGATTGACGATTACGCCGAAGAAACCGAGGTAAGCGAAGGGCCAGATGTCACGCGGGCGCAACGGGCTGCGATTGCGTTGCGCAAAGTAAATCGGAAGCAAGACGATGGCGGCGAGTTCCAAGCGAAAACAGACGAGAGTGATGGGGTCGAGCGTTCGCAGCGCGATTTTTCCGGCCACGTAATTGAACGACCAGAGCATCAGCATCACGAAAAGCCAGAACAGCAAGGTGATGGTGCTCGGGCGCTTTGCGTCGGAGGCTGGTGCGACGGCAGCAGGTGCGGTCAATTTTGAGCTCGGTCGTTCGATGCGCCGCTCATTCGAGCACTTCACGCTGCTGGGTGAGTGCCTCGATGCGATCGAGGCGCGGGGCGTAGCCGATTCCCGGCGCCGTGGGCACACGAATTGTGCCTTGGGGTGTAACTTCTACTTCCGGCTCGATGATGTCTTCGGTCCAATAGCGGCGGCTCGCAGAAACGTCGCCGGGAAGCGTGAAATTCGGCAGTGTCGACATGGCGATGTTGTGTGCGCGACCGATGCCGGATTCCAGCATACCGCCACACCAGACCGGGATGGATTTGGACTGGCAGAGATCGTGGATTCGGCGCGCGGCGGTGTGACCGCCAACGCGGCCGAGTTTCATATTGATGATTTTGCAGGCGGCGATTTCAATGGCGGCGCGGGCATGTGCGATATCGTGGATGCATTCGTCGAGACAGATCGGCGTTTCGAGCTGGCGCTGCAGGGCGGCGTGGGAGTAGAGATCGTCATAGCCGAGCGGCTGCTCGATCATGATGAGGAAAAACTGATCGAGTTGCTGGAGTAATAGCGCATCTTCCAGGCCGTAAGCGGAATTGGCGTCCACCATCAGACGAAGGCGCGGGAATCTTTGACGCAGCGCGCGGGCGGGCTCGACGTCGTTGCCGGGCTTAATCTTAATTTTGACGCGTTGGTAGCCGGCAGCGAGTTCCTTTTCAACTTTCGCGATGAGCACTTCGATCGAGGGTTGAATGCCAATGGAAACGCCGGAAGAGATTTCCTCGCGTGCACCGCCCAGCAACTTCGCCAGCGGCAGATTCTTTTGTTTAGCTTCAGCGTCCCAGATGGCGCTTTCGACGGCGGCTTTGGCCATGTTGTGTCCGCGGACTGGCGCGAGAAGGTCAAAAACCTCAGAAGCTGCGTTGAGTTCCCCGCCCTTCAGCATCGGCCACAGAAAGTCACGGATGATGTGGCGCGCGGTTTCAACCGTCTCGTAGGAGTAGTAGGGGTTTTCGCCAGCAGTGCATTCGCCCCAACCGGAGAGGCCGTCTACGTCGGCTTCGACCAGAAGAATACGCCGAAGCGAAGTGCTGCCGAAGCTGGTTTCGAAGGGCGCGATCAGCGGGATATGGATTTCGCGCAGAGTGATTTTGCGAAGGCGCATTTTTGGGCTGGGACCTTTAGTCTTCGAATTCTTCCGGGCGATATTCTGGCAGACGCAGCCCGGCTACGGAAGCGGCAGGTTCCAGAATGTAGTCGGTGGTTGCGCCGCGGGGCTCAAGGCCAGTGGCGATGTATCCCTGATGAAACAGCTTTTGGAACTCGTCGCGGGCCCGGGATTGCACGCGGGCCGCTGCTGCGCGGTCTTTCGTTTTGATGTCGTTGAGATTGGCGGGCAGCGAGATTGATTGGAGGTCAGTCGCTGCCGGAAGCGAATTATCCGCCAGAATGTTTTTCACGCGATCGGAATCAATCCACCATTCGGCAACGAGCCGGTCGGTGGGCAGGCCCGCGTGCAGCGGACTTTCGGTGATGCCGTAGCAGTCCGGGATGAATCGCTGGGCGATGGCGCCGAGGCGGACGAAATTAAAGTGCGCGTTTTTCAGTTCCAGCGGATCAAAGGTCCATTCGACCAGGCGGATGTCGCGCTTCAGGGCATCCTGGCGCTGAAAAAGCTTCAGGCGGCGGCCGACGCCTTGGTTTTGGTACGCAGGCAGCACGGCGGTCATGTGCGAATGCAGGAACGGTTTACCGCTGCGCGTGCCGACCAGGGCTAGCGTGAAGCCGACCATTTTGTCGTCGTCAAAGGCGCCGAGAATTTGGCCGCCGGTGTGATGCGCGACTACAAAGATGGCAGACGGTACGGCGATCTGTTCGCCCCAGATGCGTAGTTCGAGGTCCACACACGTTTCATATTCCGGCAAGGAATGGCAGTGGCGAATTTCGATTTCGCGTGGCTCGACGGTCGTGGTGTCGGGGGATGAACTCATTTGGCACTCGCTGCCTTGCGTGGTAGTTCTTGCGATTTGGAAAGTTCCCAGAGTTCTTCCATGCGTTCGCGGGGCACATCGGCGAGGCGGCAGCCTTCGCTCGCGGCGGTTGATTCCATCCATTGGAAGCGCGTAAGGAATTTGCGATTGGCTTTCTTCAGCGCGATTTCGGGGTCGGCGCCAAGAAAGCGGGCGACGTTCACGGCGGCGAAGAGGAGATCGCCGACTTCTTCTTCAAGATGTGCACTTACAGCTAAGACGGGGGGCGTTGCGGCGGGCACGGTCCGCCGCGGCCGATCTTCGATATGCCGTGCCCTCACGGATTCCTTCGGGGCAGCGGCTTGTAGCGATGCGAATATTTCGCGTTTTTCTTCTTCTAGTTTATCGAAGATGCCGCCTAGGTTGTCCCAATCGAAGCCGATGTGGGCAGCGCGTCGCGTGAGTTGATAGGCTTCGAGGACAGCTGGGAGCGAGCGAGGGACGCCCGCGAGAATCGATTCTGTGTGTTTCGCTGCGCCGGTTGATGCTTCGCTCCTGCGGCCGTTCCCGCTCGCTTCGGATCGCTCTTCCGCTTTGATCTGTTCCCAATTCTTCAGTACCGCGGCGGAATCTCTTGCTTTGGCGTCGCCGAAGACATGTGGGTGGCGGCGAACCATTTTCGTGTGGATGGACTCGATCACGTCAGAGATGGTGAAGGCGCCGGTTTCCTCGGCCAAGATCGAGTGGAAAACGACTTGGAGAAGTAGGTCCCCGAGTTCCGAAGCAAATTTGTGCGCGTCGGCGGATTCCATCGCGTCAAGGACTTCGTAGGTTTCCTCGATCAGGAATTTACGGAGGGACTGATGCGTTTGTTCGTGGTCCCACGGGCAGCCGTTTGGACCGCGCAGGCGGGCTTGGAGCGCAACTAGTCTAGTGAACCAGTCGCCGGCTAGTTTGTCACGGCGACTGAGGGGGATGCGTGGCGACATGATCGCGTCGCGACCACGCTGCTTTCGCGAACCGGCCTCTGCGCCGGCTCTCGGGCGCGATTTCTTGGCACGCTTTCGACTGGAAGGCACTGCGGGACGCTTCCTCCGCGCGGACGGTCTGGTTCGCAAGTAAGAATCATGGGTGATTAGGGCGAGCGGCGTCAAGAGTACGTCGTGCTGGCGTTGTGAGACGACTCCTTAGTTTGAGGCTGCGTGGGCTGGAGCGCGTCGGCGGATTACTGCTTCCGAGAAATGGTCCATTTCTTCGGCTTGGGGGCTGAATTGGAGAAGCACGAGGTCTACGCCGGCGCGTTCGAATTCACCGACGCGGTCAGCGACTTGTTGCGGAGTTCCAACCAGGCCGGAGCGCAGTCCGCGATTCGACACGGAGTATTCCTCGAGGGAGACGCGCTGTTCGAGCTGCGTATTGGCCAGCCATTGCTGGTAGTTCTGGTAGCCGGCGGCGTTCTGCTGCACGTCGGTGATGCGGGCGACTTCCTGCTGGGCCTGCTGTTCGGTTTCACGGACGATGGCGTAGGCGGCGACGCCGAATTGCATGCGCGGAAGATTTTTGCGTTCGCGGCGCTCGGACATGTCCTTGATTTTTTCGCCGACGCGCGCGGGCGAATCGCCGTGCATCACAAACGCGTCGCATTTCTGGGAGATCAATTCCTTCGCAGCTTCCGATTCCCCACCCGCATAGATCGTGGGACGTGGTTTTGATACCGGCTTGGGCTGCAGCACCAAATCCTGCACGGAATGATATTTTCCGGAATACGAGAAGTGATCCTGCTTCCAGGCGGCGTCCACGATGTCGAGCCATTCGGAGGTGCGGGCGTAGCGGTCGTCATGCTGATCGAATTGCACACCGTATTTTTTGGCTTCTTCGGCCCACCAGGAGGAAACCACATTGAGCGAAACGCGTCCGTTGCTGATGTGGTCTATGTTGGCGGCTTGCTTCGCGAGCAGCGCGGGAAGATGAAACGTGGGACGCACGGCTACCATGAGTTCGAGCGATTCGGTAACGGCCGCGAGCGCGGCGGCGGTCGACCAGGCGTCGAGGGACGGAGCGTCAACGCCCTTGATATCGTTCAGGTTCAGCTCGGCGATGAGCGTTAGATCGTAGCCGATTTTTTCGCTGCGACGCGCGAGGCGGGAGACGTAATCCCAGGTGGGCTGCATGTGTTCGTCCTGGACATTGCGCAGCCAGCCGCCAAAAACGGGGAGCCAGTAGCCGTAGCGCATCAGCGCGCCTCCTTGACCAAGTAATCCACCAAACGCGCGAAGGGGTCGAACCCGACGATGCGCGGACCATCGGAAACGAAATTCGACAGCGCGTTGACGTCGTAGTAGTAGAGCTGGCCGTCGCGGTCGTCAATGATGTATTCGAGCCCTCCGACTTCGATCTGCGCTTCGCGGAAAATACGTTCGACTGCGTTGATCACTTTTGGCGGCGGACGATAGCCTGCGACGCGCAAACCCGTCTTCGCGCCTTCCACGACGCAGGCGGTCTTGATTTCTGCGCCGTCGGTGGTTTTGCAGATGTCCATGGGGCAGAGGTCGAAAGTTTCGCCGGAAGTGAAAACTTTGATGCCGTAGAGATATTGGTAGCCAAGCGTCTCGACGCGCGTGATGTGGCCGCCGCGCGCGGGAATGAATTCCTGAACGATACCCGTGGAATCGAGGCCGAGCTGGATGGCGTCGTTGCGGACGGCGGATTCGAGCTGCTCGATGGAATCGAAGCGGACGATGCCGACTCCGCTGCCGCCGATATTAGGCTTCACCACGATCGGAAAACGCAGGCCGCGCGCCGCGGCCACTGCTTGCGATGGATGATTGATGACGGCCGAGCGCGGGTGTGGCAGGCCTAGCGAATGCAGTAGCGAGAGCTGCAGCGCTTTCGAGGTTTCCACGCGAAAGGCGTGGCTGCCGTTCACGACTCGGACGCCTGATCGTTCCAGATGGGCTAGGTAGCTCAAGGTGTAGAAAATTGCGTGCGCGTTTCCACGAGTCCAGGCCGAGGGGCTCATGCGATTGAAGATCAGCCCGTATTGCTGGTCGCCGTTTGGTGCGAAGTCGAAATGGTGGTGGGCGGCGTCGAGACGCACGTATGGGATGTTGCGGCGATCAAGTTCGGCGAAGACGGGGAGGAACCAGCGCGGGTGCTCGTGGTAGATGGCGATGGGGCGCGCCGGTTTTGTTGCGCGGACGGGTAGTGCTTGCGTCCGCGACTTAGAGCCGGCTTTGCGGTGCGGGCCGGC
>DATEVZ010000057.1:0-4411 GCA_035258265.1 Candidatus Acidiferrales bacterium | reverse complement strand
TGACGCCGCAATCATCAATTCCAGATTCCATTCGGCAAGCACTGGATCGGAATATTTCCAGTTGAGCACTTCGCCCTGCTCGGTAATGCGAATCTCGCCGGAGAAATCACCGGCCGGCTGCGCCAAGATCGCGCGGTGTGTCGGACCGCCACCGCGGCCGACCGTTCCGCCGCGGCCGTGGAAGAGCCTCAGCTTCACATCACATTCGCGCGCCAATTCGTGCAGCGCGCGATGCGCCTTGTGCAGTTCCCAAGTGCTTGTCAGCATCCCGCCATCTTTGTTCGAGTCCGAATAGCCAAGCATCACTTCCTGGCGGCGGTCCCAGGAATCGAGGAGACTTTTGTATTCCGGCGCGGTCCACACGCGCCGCATGGTTTCGCTAGCCGCGCGCAACGAAGCGATGGATTCGAATAACGGCACAGGCATCAATCCCGGATCATGCGCAGTAGCCACCACCTGCACGCCGCCAATACTGGCGAGCTTTAGCACTGCGAAGACGTCACTCTCGGATTCGGTTCCGCTGATGACGTACGCGCGAATCGATTCCGGCGCGTACGTGTTCTTCAATTGCGCAATCGTGCGAAAGGTATCCAGCAATTCTGTCGCTTCCGCCGAAAGGCCGTCAGCAAGCCCCTGCCGCTTGCTCACAGCTTTCGACGACGCTGGCATCGCGGCAGTTGCCAGTTCCTCCAGAACTTTGGAGTGCACGTCTGCGTGCTGGCGGATATCGAGTGTGTGCAGATGAAAACCGAAGGTCCGGATTTTTCGCAGGAGCGGGTCAACTAGCAGTTCCGCCAGGCGTCGCGCGTGGTTTTCCATCAGACTGGCGCGCAACACTAAGAGGTCGCGCTCTAATTCGTTCGCCGCTAGATAAGCGTGGTGACTGCGCGGATCGTCACGTGCGTGGCGTAATCGAATCCGCACGAAATCCAGAAAATGCCGGCTCAGTTCCGGCGCGGAAATCCATTTTCCGCGTGATGGTTCGTCGCCAAACTTAGTTTCATACCCGGCCAGCGTTGATTTCAATTCCGCGGAACACTCAATCTGGTGCTGCGAAGAACTCAAGTCGTCAATCAGCCGCTCGACTTCGAGAATGTAATGGTCCAGGATCGTATTTCGCGCGAGCTCCAGTGCATTGGCAGTGGATTGCGGCGTGATCAGCGGATTGCCGTCGCGGTCTCCCCCGATCCATGAACCGAAATGAAGCAACTCCGGGAACTCTTTGTGACTGAGCGCGTGGCCATAAACTTCGCGGAACGACTCCTGAAGCTCGTCGTACAACCGTGGCAAAGTTTCAAACAGCGTCATGGGGTAGAAATCCAGCCCCATCCTCACTTCGTCAATCACTCCCGGTTTTTTCAATCGCACTTCGTCGGTCTGCCACAGAGATGTGATTTCCGCGAGAATTAGCGATTCGTACTCGGATGCATCGGCGGCGGGCAGGGGCAGCCGGTCCAGATTTTCCAAGTACTGTGCAATTCGCCGCCGTTTCAGGAGCACCGTGCGCCGCGCGACTTCGGTAGGGTGCGCCGTGAACACGGGCGTAACATCCAATTTGCGCAGAGCGGTCAACGCCTCGTCAGCCGAAATCCCCGCTGTGCGCATGCGCAGTAGCGTTCCACGAAACGATCCGGCCAGCGGCGGCTGCTCGGCATGCAACTTGCGTGCCCGCCGACGCCGCTTGCGATGATTTGTCTCCGCCAGGTTGGTCAGCTCGAAATAAATTGCGAACGCTTTGGTCACGCGATATGCATCTTCCACTTTGAGCCGCGCGATGATTTCGCGCGCTTCGGCCATCAACGCATTTTCGGAATCGAACCGTTTCGCACCAACGGGAAGTCGCTCGCGCTGCTGGATCAACAGGCGACGAAGCTCTTCCACCGCTTGCAGCAGCGGTTCACCCGCCTGTTCCACCAGCACCTTACCCAGCAGCATGCCGAGCGAGCGCACGTCTCGCCGCAAAGGAGTTTCCTTCGCAGCGTTAGCAGTGCCGGCGGCGAGCTCGTTTAATCGCTGATTTTGGTCGTCCGCGCCCCAAAGACGCGCGCTACGGTCGGTTGGCATGGCAAACATAATGAAGGCAGGGACGCAAACGCCGCAAGACCTGAGTCAAATGGAGCTGCTGGCGTGGGTAGCGCCTAGATCCGACGGCGGTGCTGCGTTATGAATCAGCTTTAAACGCGGCACTTGCAAGACGCCGAGGCTGGCATGGAAGACAGAACGGTGCGCCCTTCGTGCTAGTTGCCCGTCACTTTGACTTTCTCGTCGCTTTTGGGAGGCATCCGCAGCGTGATTTCCGTGGTTTTCTTCGGGCGAATGACGATGCGCTTGCTCCAATCGGAAAATTGGCCGTCCGAATAGGCGCGCAGATCATACTGGCCGGCGTCAAAACGCGCGAATTGAAAATGACCGCTGCCGTCGGTGTGTGTTGCGTGCGGGCTTAAGCCGTCAGAGGTTTGAATCGTCACACTTGCATCCGGCACGACCTTGCCGTGGGCATCCACTACCGTTCCTTCCAGCGTTCCCAATCCCCGCGCAAATTGAGCGTTCACTGCCGCGGTGAATACCAGCGTCGCCGCGACCGTAAGAACCAGGACATTTCGTTTCATTCTGCACCCCGGGATACTTCTGAGCCAATCTTACGCGCGGCTCGCCCCGTACCCTGCGGTGATCCCGCAAAATGTTCTTGAAAAGGAACTCCTGTTCATGGGGACAGGCGAACAGTGCAGTCAGATTCTCGAACACCGTTCAGGCTATTTCGTTGGCTTCTGCGTCGCAACCAATCGAAGTGTGAGTTCGGTCTGCTTGCCCGTATTCACTTCCACGTTGTGTTTCCACTCGCTCCACTCGCCGTCATGGTACGCGCGCGCATCGTAGTAGCCGTGGACGAGTTCGGGGAAGAAAAAACGCCCCTGTTGATTCGTGGTCGTGACCTGAGGATGGTCGCCGCCCGCATTTTGCGACGTGACCCGTGCCCCGGCGACCGGCTTGCCGTTCCTTCCCACCACCGTCCCCGCGAGGGTTCCCATTCCTCCATCATCTTTCGCGGCGGTGCCAAGCGCCATGATCGCGGCGCAGATCAAAACGAGGGCGAAACGTTTCATCGAACGCTCCTGAAATGCTCCTCGTTCGATTCTACTTGTTCGATACCGACTCCCAGCACCGACGCGGGGCAGATGTCGTTGAAAAGGAACTCCTGTTCGCGCGGACAGGCCAGACTGTTCCTCGCACGACGGCTGGCTCGCACGGGCGGCAGGATCCCGGGCGATCAGTATTTGTAGTGTTTGCTCGCAGCGCCGTGCGCGGGTTGCTCCATGCGGCCGCCATCAGGATTGACGCCGCGTTCAAGCGCCAGGAAATAGGTCAGGAGCTGCAACGGGACCAAATGCAGGAACGCCGCAAGCCATTCGGGCGCTTCGGGGACCACTAGAATCCGTTCGGCGGAGAGATCTTGGTTCGCGGAAGGCACAGTGATCGCAAGGCGAGCCATCTTTAACTCGCCCGCAGCGCGCAAAATTTGCCGACCCCGTTCGTCCGCGGAGCCGCCCGTAAACAGGCCAACGAGCGATCCCCGCGAATCAGTCTCCGAAAACGGGCCGTGCAGGATTTCTTCCGTCTCGAATCCTTCCGCCGCAATGTAACAGGCTTCTTTGATCTTCAGGGCCGCTTCGCTGGCGGTGGGCCATGCCGCGCCCGAACCGAAGATCTCGATGCGCGAAAGAGGAGCCACGTGCTTCGCCCATTCGCGTACCTGCGTCTCGAGCGCCAGCCCACTCCGGACCAGCTCCGGCACTCGATCGAGAGCTGCGGCCACCGACGGCGTCGCCAGTAAATATTTCTGGCTGGCGATACGAGCAACCATCAGCGCCAATACTGCCAACGCCGTGGTGTAACTCTTCGTGTAAGCGAACGCAACTTCCTGCTCGCATGTTTCAATGTGAAAATCCGCGCCACGAAGTTCATCGTTGCTCACTTGCCCGGTGATCGCAACGGTGAAAGCACCCGCCGCTCGCGCCATGCGCAAAGCTTCGAGCGAGGCCGTGGTAGCGCCTGTGTGGGTGATCACGATCACGGCGTCATCACGGCCAAAAGCGAGGGGATGATGCACCAACTCGAACGATTGTTCGGCGTGGGACCAAAAAACGCCGCCGGTGAATTCTCGCATCCAGGTTTCAGCCACTCGCGCCGCGTGCAACGAAGATCCGATGCCTGCAAAAGTGATACGCTCCTTTAGCGCCACGGCATCCGCCATGCGATCGATTCCCACCCGCTGCGCCAGCACACTTTCGATCAATGCAGGCTGATTACGAATCGCCTCGTAGACGTAATAGGGATGGGCCTTGCGCGCCTCAGGCATGTGATTTCTCTCCACTCACGCTATATTGGGATGCTCTTTTTTGGGTGGCCGTCC
>DATEVZ010000056.1:0-4830 GCA_035258265.1 Candidatus Acidiferrales bacterium | reverse complement strand
GCCGCATATATTTCGGTTAGGTGCTTGCGGTAAAGTTCGTCGAACTCAGCATCGTTCACCGATCCATGTTCCGGGCCGTACCACCAATTCCAATCGCTGCCCTCGGCAGCCAACACCGCCTCATACGCGCGCTGCAACCGTTCCGTGGCGATGCCGTCGCCTCCTGCTTGGCGTTGGGCGTGACGTGCATAAACTTCTCGCGCATCGCGCAAAAGATCCCAGGCGCGCACATCCTCCCGGTGGCCGATCCAAACATCGAAGTTGGCATTGATCCACGAGGCGGGGAAAATTTCCTGCATCACGGGTGCGCTGGCGTTGGTCTCGACAGCTTCGCTCACCGTAAGCGCGCGCATCTCCGGATCATCCTGAACTCTGCGATAAAACTCCCGCAAGAATTGCCGCCCATTCTCCGGGTAGTACTCCCAGGCATTTTCCCCGTCGAGGATCACGCTGACGGTTGCCGTGCGACCCAGCGGTTCGCGATCGCCAATCGCGCGGATTCTGCGATGCAGGTCCTCGGCCGCGGCCACCGCGCCCATGCGGCTATACACGAAGCCCACCAGGTCCGATATATAGTGGTCGCGGAAAAACCCGTAAATCTCTTTCCCGGCTCGCTGCAATCTCCAGGGAGTGTAAAGATCGGCGCCATTTTCAGGATATCCCCCCGCGTCCCGCCAGAACCCAATGTTTCGCGTGCGACCCAGGACGCCTTCATCCGTCGCGAACCACTTGAATCCCAGTTCCATGCCGATCTCGAGCGCCTGATCGGACACCGATCCCTCGGACGGCCAGAACCCAGCCGGCGGTTTGCCAAACACTCGTTCGTGGTAAGCCCGCGCGCGCAAAAGTTGTTCTCGCGCGTCTTCCGGACAACGAAAAGGCGGCTGCGGCACTGGCGTGTGAGGATTCGAAACCCGCGCGATGCCCGTATCGCACAGCAGCGGCAAAATCGGATGATAATAAGGAGTCGTCGAAATTTCGATCTGCCCGCTTTCCGCGGCGATGCGATACTCCGGAAGCACGGCTCCGAGCAATTCCAGTTGCTTTTCCTTCAGCATATCCTTATCGCGCTCGGTGAAATCCTTCCCTTTCGCCGCCAACGCGTTCACGACCGGATCTTTTGCGATGTGTTCTTCGTCCATCCACACAAGCTGCGAAAGCAACTGTAAATCGCGCCAATCTCGCTCGTTGAAATTGGCCACGCAGGCTTCAGCGCCGCCGGACCGCACCTGCCCCTGCAGCTCCGCGAATCGCGGCCACCGCTGCACGTAAATCTCGTTCACCTGAAACGCCCGCTCCAGGATTTCCCTCTTCTGCGCGGGCTCCAGCTTGTCGGCCGCCGCGAATGCCACCTCAAACCACGGCTCGCGAAATTTGCCGCTGGCGTATTCTTCAATCTGCGCCGCCAGCAACGGCACAAAGTTAAAAGTCGCGTGCACACCCGGAAATTCCCCGAGCACTTTAACCATGCCCCAGTAATCTTTCAGCGCATGGAGGCGCGTCCACGGGAGCATGTAACGCCCGGTCGAGGGATCCCGGTACTGCGGCTGGTGCATGTGCCAGACTAAAACCAGATTGACGCGGCTCAATGGGCTGGCTCTCGGAGAGGTTCTATCTGCATCCGTTGAATTTCAGATTCGCAACTCTTCAGCAAGCGCGCGGCACGGATGGTTCCCGTCCGGCAATCCGCCACTCGCACCATGCTAGAATCTTCTGGCGCACCCATGCGCCTGCTCGATAAATACATCGGACGCGAAGTCGGCTCGCACGCTGCGCTTGGGCTCGCGGTTTTCACTTTCGTTTTCTTCGTTCCCCAGATGGTCCGTCTCATGGATTTGATCGTCCGCCATTCCGGCGGCATCGGAATGGTGCTGCTGATTTTCCTCTGCTCGCTGATCCCAGTTCTGGCCTTCACCATTCCCATGGCCGTACTGGTCGGCGTGTTGATTGGCCTGGGCCGGCTTTCCGCGGACAGCGAAATCGTGGCGCTCCACGCTTCTGGCATCAGTCTTCGCCGTTTGCTGGTTCCCATCGGTTGCCTGGCCCTGGCTTGTGGATTGGGTACGCTCGTTCTCACCTTCTGGCTCAGCCCCTTATCGATTCGGACGCTGCGAGGACTCGAGGCGCGCTTACTTACGTCCCAGGCGCCTTACGCCATTCAGCCTCGAGTCTTCGACGAACGCTTTCCGCACCTCGTATTATACGTACAAGATGTAGAAGCCGCCGCCACGCGATGGCGCGGTGTGTTCTTGGCATCTTCCGGGCAAGTTGCCACCACCGATGTGACCATCGCACAGGGCGCCCAGGTCGTCGCCGGCGCCGAACAGAATCAGATCGAATTGCATTTGGGTAACGGCAGCACTCATGAGTACGACCCGCGCGATCCCCGTCGCTACAACGTAACGACATTCGGCGAGAGCGAGATCCCCGTCGAAATTTCCAGCCCCGTCACCGGCCCGAAAACCGTTGCGTTGAGCGACGCTGAACGCTCTGTCTCTCAGTTGCTCGCCGTGCGTGGCGCTAACTCGCGCGATGCGCGGGTGGAGTTCCACCGCCGCATCGCCTTTCCCGCTGCGTGCCTGGTTTTCGCGCTCCTCGGCGTGCCGATCGGGGTTCGGCCTCGCCGCGGCGGACGCGCCGCCGGCCTGATCCTGACCCTGGTGCTGATCGGCGGCTATTATTTTCTATTTGTCACCGGAGCGCACATGGCCCAGCAAGGTTCCATCGCTCCCTGGGCCGGCATATGGGCCGCGAATGTCGGAGCAATGATCCTCGGCCTCATCTTTTTGCGTCGAATCGAATCCATTCGCAGGCCCAACCGCATCTTGGCGTGGTTTGATTCGCTCTTGCGGCGTTCGCGTCCACGGCAGCGTCGCGAAGCAGAGGCTGCCCCGATTCCTGTTTTAAATGGACCAGTGGTCAACGGCTTGGCGGCGAAACCCGCCGCGCGCCATCCGAAGCCTGCGGGCGATCCAGTGGCTTTTCCAATGTTGGTTGACGTCTATCTTCTGCAGCGATTCTTCTATTATTTTTTCGTCCTGCTCGCGGGCTTCGTCGCGATTTTTGACGCTTTCACGCTTTTCGACTTACTCGGCGACATCTCGAAAAATCACATCGCGGTCTCGATGGTCTTGAATTATTTCCGCTATCTGGTCCCTCTCATGGTCTATCAGTTGGCGCCGTTGGCAACGCTCGTCGCGACGCTGGTGACTCTGGCGGTCATGGCAAAAAATAATGAAGTGATTGCCTTCAAGGCCAGCGGCATTAGCCTCTACCGCCTCGTGCTGCCGCTCACGCTTGCGGGATGCGTCGTGGCCGGCTCCATGTTTCTGCTCGACGATACTTTTCTTCCCTACGCCAACCAGCGGCAGGACGCTCTGCGCAACCAAATCAAAGGCCGCCCGCCGCAAACCTATTTTCAACCCGCGCATCAGTGGATATTTGGCGAGAACAGCAAGATCTATAACTACGAGCTCTTCGATCCCGATCAGCAACTGTTTGGCGGCCTCAGCGTCTTCGAGCTCGATCCTGACACTTTTCAAATCCGACGCCGTGTATTCGCCTCGCGCGCAACCTGGGAAGCGTCGGAAAATACCTGGGTTCTCACCGGCGGGTGGATTCGTGACTTTAATAACGGCGGCAAGGTCACACGCTATACGCCTTTCAAGGTTGAGTCGCTCCCGGAAATCTCCGAACCTCCCGGCTATTTCCGCCGCGAAGTTCGCCAGTCCTATCAGATGAACTGGCGCCAATTGGGCGAGTACATCCTCAGTCTTCGCCATGCGGGATTCGATACTTCGCGGCTCTCTGTGCAATGGCAAAAGAAATTCGCGTTCCCGTTAATCGCCGCGATCATCGTATGTCTGGGCGCTCCTTTCGCGTTCCTGGTGGGAACGCGCGGCGCCGTCGGTGGCCTGGCGCTGGCTGTCGGAATTGCGATCATTTATTGGGCAGCTGCTGCACTCTTTGAAGCGATGGGCTCGGTCGGACAGCTTCCACCGTTGCTGGCTGGCTGGGCTCCCGACGCCATCTTTGGCTTTCTCGCCGTATATTTCTTCCTCAAGATGCCCACCTGAACCCGCGAACCCACGGCGCAGCCCCTTGAACGTGTCTGAAAGCCATCATTACTAACGAGTCACAAGTACCATTGTCGAACGCTGCGTCCACGGCAAGAATACAAACCGTCTCGCTTCGCCGTAAATTCCCGCGGATTACCGCTCCGCCGCGGGCATCTTCTTGGGGACCAAAATGAAACTTCGATTTCTCGTCTTGATTCTTGCGGTTGTTCCGGCAGCGGCGGCGCGTGCCGATTCCACCGGATACGCATATTGCAGCACCTACGACGCCTACGTGCTGCTCTACAAAACGACCGACCAAATTGAAGAGTTCGGCAAACTGCGCTGCAATGAAAAGGTGGAAGTACTAACCCGTTGGCTGCAGTATTTCCAGGTTCGCACAAGTGACGGGCGAGTAGGCTGGGTGCGCTCCGCGGACATTTCCGGCGCGCCCGCGTCGCCGGCTCAGCCAAAGACGCCATTCGGCCTCACCAATACGGACGTGCCTCCGCGCGAAGATGTCAATCTCCCGCTGAATAACAGAAACGTCTTGAATATGCACGGCATGCGTCTCAGCAGCGACGTCATCATCGCGAAAATCAAATCGTCACAGTGCGATTTTGACACCTCGCCTGCGGCTCTGCAGAAACTTAAACTGGCAGGTCTGCCCGACAACGTGATCCAGGCCATGATTCAGGCTCCGACCGCGTCCGCTGCGCCCGCGCCGAAGCCAGTCGATTTTGTGGACGTGAGAATTCCAGACGGAACCGCAATC
>DATEVZ010000055.1:0-3350 GCA_035258265.1 Candidatus Acidiferrales bacterium | reverse complement strand
TCGCAAAAATCATTTCAAAGCGGACAACCAGTCGCAGCCTCTGCTGTAAAGGTCACCCCGGAGCAAATCTCGAATCCCAAAGTTGTCGCGGCAAAACCGGTTGAGCCCACGCAAGAGGCCGTCAAGGGTCCGTCGCGTCCGGCTCCGGCCTCCGCGCGGCCGCCGGCAGCGGTCGCTGCCCATCCGGTGGTGACGAAAATGACCCCGTCGCCGAAGGCGATTCCGGTCGGGCACACGCAACCGTTGACCACCGCGCAATACAAACCGGCGTCTCAGCCTGGCGCTCGCCCCAACACTAACTTCAAAGCGGGATCGCAACCGGTCAATGCCGCCAAGCCAGCCAACCCGGCGGCCAATAAGCCGGCAAACAATGCAGAAGCAGCGAAGCCGGCAAATCCAGGCAACCCGGCAGCGAACAAACCAGCAAACAACGCGGAGGCAGCCAAGCCGGCGAACCCGCCGCCTGCGAATGAAAACCGCGCGGCTCAGCCTCCGAATAAATTCACGCCACCGCCATCGCACAATGCGAATCCCGGCGCGAACAACAACAGCAACCCAAACACGAAGCCGAATCCCGAAGCTGCGACAAGGCCCGAGCCCGCCAAGAGTCCAAACGCCGCGGCTCCGCCACCACCGAATAAATTCACGCCGCCGCCAGCACACAACGCGAATCCTGGCGCGAACAACAACAGCAACCCAAACACCAAGCCAAGTCCCGAAGCCGAACGCAAGCCGAACGCAGCGGCTCCGCCACCGAAACCAGCCACTCCTCCGCCCTCGCAGACGAATGCGAACCGGAACGAAGAGGCCAACAGGCCGCCCGCTGCCGCCAAGCCGCCCGCTCCTCCTCCGCAGAAACCGGCTCCTGCAGCGCGACCCGAACCAAAGCCCGAACCAAAGCCCGAGCCGAGGAACCAGCCGCACAACGAACCAAAGCCGGACTCCAAGAAGCCGCCGAAGGATCAACCGAAAGACCAACATCCCGACAAGCACTGATCAGGACAATTTCTGATCAGGACAACGACCCACCCAACCACGCAAACGGCCCCGAGCAATCGGGGCCGTTTTTCGTTCTCGCGAAATTTGCCTCTTTCGGGCAACGCCTCTATCCGGAGTGTTGCCAAAGTTCTTTCGTAGTCCTGAGTGCAGCGAAGGACCTCTCTTGCACTTTTTTTTGCGAGACTGCCGCCGCACCCGTCCTCCAGGAGTTTGCGATAGCTTTCACTCCCGCCAGGCACGACGTAAAGTCGTCAGCGAAACCGAGCGCCGGAGGCGCGATACAAGCTTGGCACACGAGCCCGTCCGCTCTTTTTTCCTTGCCTCCTTGCCTCTCTGCCTCCTTCCGCCTGCGGTGCTATCATTACGTCTCATCATCGCTGTACCCAGGGAGGCCCCATGCCATCCGCAAAAATCTTAATGCTCGTCGGCGATTACGTCGAAGACTATGAGGTGATGGTTCCGTTCCAGGCCCTCCAGGTCCTCGGTCACACCGTCCACGCCGTTTGTCCCGACAAAAAATCCGGCCAATCCGTGCGCACAGCCATTCACGATTTCGAAGGCGATCAAACATACTCCGAAAAACCTGGTCACAATTTCACGCTGAACGCCAACTTCGCCGACGTGCATCCCGAAAATTATGATGCGCTGGTAATCCCCGGAGGCCGCGCTCCCGAATATCTGCGCACGAAACCGAAAGTCCTCGAAATCGTCCGCCACTTTTCCGAAGCCAATAAGCCGATCGCCGCGCTCTGTCACGGCGCTCAAATTCTCGCCGCCGCGCACGTCATCAAAGGCAAGCGTCTCAGCTGCTATCCCGCCTGCGCCCCCGAAGTAGAAAACGCGGGCGGCACCTACACAGCCGTGGAAATGACAGACGCCGTAGTAGACGGCAACCTCGTCACCGGGCCAGCCTGGCCCGCGCATCCGACCTGGCTGGCCAAATTCCAAACAGTCCTAGAGCGCTACCTAGCGGAGCCCGCCGCCAAGAAAAAAGCAGGGAAGGCCTCCGCGTAAGCGCGCCGCCAACCTCGCCTGCCGAGAATCGCAGGAAGCAGACGGCGCGTGCGAGGGGAAGGATCGATCTGAAATGACGGCCCAAGAAGCGTTTTGGAATTGGTTTATGCGGAACGAGCCCGGCTTGATTTCGATCCTAGTGAGTTAGCCGATCGCCATCCGATCTTCCGCTTGTGACGCCGAAGGCGGCATGATTTATTCGTATCGCAGCGCGATCACTGGATCGGTACGCATCGCCCGCCGTGCCGGGACGTAGCAGGCGACCAGGGCTACAGTCAGCAACAGCAACGACACTCCTGCCAACGTAAGCGGATCAGTGGGCCGCACGCCGTACAAAAAGCTAGCCATGGTGTGACCCATCGCGAGAGCGGCTATCAAACCAATCGCAATCCCGAGGCCGGCGAGGCGACCGCCGTGCCCCAGAACCATCGCTAGCACGTTGCGTCGCTGCGCGCCCAGCGCCATACGGATGCCAATTTCCTGCGTGCGCTGCGTCGTGGAGTAGGAAATCACCCCATACATTCCGATCGACGCCAGCAGGAGCGCCAGCGCGCCGAATGCCCCCAGCACGAACATCGCGAAACGCTGCTGCGTCATGGAACCATCCACCAGAGTTTCGAGCGTCGCGATATTCGCCAGCGGCAAATCCGGGTCCATCGAATGTATGGCTTCACGCGCGGCGGCGGCTGCCGAAACAGGATCGACTTTCGTGCGTAGCACCACGTCCATTGTGAGCAACGAGGGCCAGACCTTCTGAGTATAAGGCACGTACATTTCAGGCGGCGGCTCCTCGCGGAGTGAAAGTCGTTTGGTGTCCGCAACGATCCCGATGACCGTCGCGACCGGGTAGAGCCGGCTCAACGGACCCACTTGCTTGCCGATGGGGTCCTCGCCGGGCCAGTATTTTTTGGCCATGGCGCTGTTGATAATAGTTACGGGCATGGAATCCGCGGTATCCGATTCCAGAAAATCCCGACCGCGCAGCATGGGCGTGCCCACTGCGACGAAGTAGCCGGGTGACGCCATGGTGTAATTCGAATACGGCCTGTCGTTTGGATCCGTTGCCGGATGCCCGGGAATTCGCAACGCCGTGCTCTCGGTCGCGCCGCCCATTGGCACGGTCTCGGTGATTCCGGCGGACTCCACGCCAGGCAAAGCTCGCAATTTTTGCAGCGCGCTTTGGTAAAGCTCAACAATCTGATCCTGATTCGTATATTGCGAAGCTGGCAGCGACAGCTCGAAAGTCAGCACACGCGCGGGATTGAACCCAGGGTCCACGCTGAGCAGATGAAAAAAGGTTTGGGCAAGAAGCCCCGCGGCGATCACGAGCAGGAAAG
>DATEVZ010000054.1:0-5934 GCA_035258265.1 Candidatus Acidiferrales bacterium | reverse complement strand
TTCGATGCCGATGGCCACGAAGAGATCTATTTCACGTCGAACCACTACGCCGCACTGCTGTTTCCCGAAGACGGCGCCACCCTTTCCGCGATTGAATGCCGTCAGTCCAATGTCGCGTTGGTCAATTCCTTGGAGCGCCGCCCCGAAGCCTATCACGCGAAAATCAAGAACATATCCGGCAGGCAAGCAAACTCGCCACAATCCATTCACGAACAGACTCGCGCGAAGGAAGAGGGCCTCGATCGCTGGCTTAACTACGATCGTTGGCCGCGCAACTGTTTTCGCCTGCTGCTGTTCGGCCAGGAAAAGCAGCACCGCGATTGCGCCGCCGTGCGGCTGGAAGAAAATGCCGCGCTCGCGGGCGGGAAATATCGCATCGTGGAAATGACGTCCACCATGGCGAAAGTCGCATCGGATGGGAGCGCTGATTGGCCGGCCGAAAAAACCTTTTCGTTTGTGAAGACGAAAGACGGATTTGAAGTCGTGTGTGATGTCCGCTTGCGCCGCACGGCTCCTGGAACTGCATCAGTTAACCTCGGAATTGAAAACGTCCTAAACTTTCTCGCGCCTTCGGCGCCCGACCGCTATTTTGAATCGAACGGCCAGCGCCATCCATTGCGCTGGGCCGCAGCGACGCCGGGATCGGAACTGCGCATCGTGGATGAATGGCAGGGGATTAGCGTCACGCTCTCGGCTCCCAACGCCAGGCATTTCTGGATCGCCCCTATCGAAACTGTTTCGGAATCGGAAGAAGGGTTCGAGCGCATTTATCAGGGTTCGCAAATTATTGCGGTGTGGCCGCTGGAATTGGCGTGCGGCGCCGATTGGCAGGGACAACTGAGCATGAAGGTGGCGAAGCTCAGCTGAGGCAACACTCGTGCAACCCGTGCCTTCGCGCCGGTGTGCCCCGAGCGCTTGCTGCCAGATGTGGCGCTCTGCTAGAGTGCCGTGGGAGGAATTGAATGGCCGTCTCGCAGGAACTGCTTGATATTCTCGTTTGTCCGCTGGACAAGACTCCGGTGAAATTGACGAGTGACCAGCAGGGCTTGAAGTGCCCGTCGTGCCGGCGCGTCTATCCCATTCGCGAAGACATTCCCGTGATGCTGGTGGACGAAGCTCGCATTGAAGCTGAATGAAGCATCGCAGCTGAAGCACGCCGCAACTCTGCTCCCCAGCCTGCCTCAGGGCGCGGAAACACTGATCATACGCCTCCGTTCACTGGGCGATCTGGTACTTGAAACTCCCGCGATTGCCGCCTTGCATTCCTGGCGTCCCGATTTGCGAATTTCCGTTCTGGTCGAGCCGCGCTTCGCCGCAGTACTGGAAGGCAATCCCGCCATCGCCGGATTACCTTCGTCGGACAGTAGCGTGATTAAGACCGCGCGAGGATTGCGCAAGCGCCGCTTTCCAGTCGTTTTCAATCAACATGGCGGCCCGCGCAGCGCGATTCTGGCGGGATTTTCGAGCGCTCCGTGGCGCGTCGGCTGGGCCGGATACCAATATTCGTTTATGTACAACGTGCACGTGCCGGATGCGATGGCGTTTTTCGGCACGGATGCCGTCCATACCGTCGAGCACCGTATTTCGCAATTCTATTGGGCAGGCTTGCCTCGCGGGCCAATCCCGAACGCACGAGTTTTTCCTCCGTCGGATGCCGTGGAATTAATCGCTGGCAAGTTGGCGGAGAAGGGCATCGCGCCCGGCGCGCCTTACGCCGTTTTGCAGCCCGGTGCGCGTCTGGACGAGATGCGCTGGCCTCTTGCAAGATTTGCGGAGATCGCGCGTTGGTTGCGCGATAAGAACGGAATTGCCAGCGTCGTAAATCTTGGCGCGCGCGATGCCTCAGCCGAAGTGCATCGCGAAATGAGCAATTGCGCCTTGATCCTCGAGCCGCCGCTCGATATCCGCGAACTCATCGCACTGATCGCCGGCTCGCGGATTTTCATCGGCAACGATTCCGGCCCGGTGCACCTGGCCGCGGCCTTACAGCGTCCCAGCGTCGTGATTTTCAGCGTGACCGATCCGGTCCAGTGGCGACCCTGGCAAGCGCCGCATCGCATCGTGCAAACTGGCGCAACCTTCTATCATCCGCGCGGCGATAAAGGCATCGTTGTCAACAACCCGCGGTCGATTTCGTCGATTGTGTTCGAGGAAGTTCGCGATGCCTGCGACGATTTGCTCTCCGGGCACGCTCGAACGACTCGGGCGGCGGAAAGATTCACATCCAGCTAACCGGGTGTCGTAAGAATCTGCCGATCGCTCAGCGAACTATGGCGGGAATCCCAACGATTGATCTTTGAATTCAACCCACAGCCGCACTTCCTTGGTCTTTCCCTGTTTTAGGGCGTCATGATCGTCAGGGAAAGGCTGATACGGACTCACCTCGACCACAACCACGACGCCGGAAGCGTTCGAGAGATGCTCCGTATCCTCGATGTGGTAACTCTTGATGGGGCCGTAGTAGCCCTGCGGTCCCCAATCGTCGGTGAAATCCTTGAACGAATACGATGGCGCGGGCTTCCAGATTCTGTAACCCTCTTCCAAATTTCCGGCGACAACCGTGTCTAGAAAGTGGTGAACGGTGTGCTTCTCAGTATGAAATCTGAGCAGGTACCACATCGCGCCGGCCACCAGCGCCACGAAAGCAATTGTTGTAATGATGTAACGGCGGACCTTGTCTGGCGGGTGTTCTTCCGATGAATCGAAAATTCCCACGAAATCTCCTTGCTAGTGTTTGATGCGTTGTTCCGTGCTAAAGCTGCCGCTTGAACAGCAAGATGCTGGACGTAGTCATGACGGCTGCAATGCCCAGCAAAACTAGCACGTCCACATAGATTCCTTCAATGCCCGTGCTCTTGAGCGTGAGATTTCGCAAACCGTGCACCGCGTAGGTGAAAGGATCAATCACTGAAATCCATTTCAGCCACCACGGGAACGCTTCGATCGGATAGACCGCGCCCGAAGGGAAAAACAACAGCGTATTGAGCACACCGAAAATTGCGCGTGGCACCAGCGGGTCATCCACGCGAACCATCAGCAGGAACATAAAACTCATCATCGCAAGGGCGGCCGCGCCCACCACCACGATGAGATACAGCAGGCGAAGCGGATTCCAGATTTCGGGCAGGCCCACGATCATGCCACCGATAATCGTAAGGACCATTCCCGTCATCAGTCCCTTGATCACGCCCGAACCAATCAGCCCAAACACCAGTTCGGATTTCTTGATGGGCGTCACGAGGTAGCCCTCGTGAAGTCCGCGCGCCTTATCGTCAATGAACGTAATGCCGCCGCCGATCATCGCCACAACAAAGACCGATAGCGCAATCGTGCCGGCCAGCAAATACTTGATGTATTCGACGTAGGGGTAAATCTCGACCGTGTTCAATTGCACCGAACCTTCCAGGCGCGGCGTCACGTCCGGCGCATTGAGCTCTTCCACCATCTGCTGCACGCGCTCTAGAATGGCACTCGATATGAATTGGTCCGTATTATCTTCGGTGAACGCGATCCGTGGCCGATCCTTTTGGTAGAACCGGCGCGAAAAATCGTGCGGAACGACGACCAGTCCTCGTACCAAGCCGGTTTGCAGATCGTGCGTGGCCTGGGGCACGGAGTCATACTCTTCCACCTTAAACGTCTGCGGGCCGGTGGCGATACCGTTGAACATTTCGCGCACTTTGCGGGATTCCACCGAATGGTCCAAGTCCACGAAAGCGATTTTGACGCCTTTGACTTTCCCGCCGAACGCGTAACCCAGCACGATGAGCTGCACCAGCGGCAGCACCATAGAAACCATCATGAGCGCTGGACTGCGGAAGAATTTTCGCAAGTCGCGCTCGATGAGCGCCGCAATGCGCCTGAAATTCATAGCTGAGTACCTCCGCGGTGCGCCTGCTGTAGCTCGCGTCTAACGATACAAATGTCCGATGTCGTACCGGGCGCCCGCGTCGGAAGCGTCGCGCAGGCCGGTCCCGGTGTAGTGCATAAACACATCATCAAGCGTGGTGCTTTGGACGCTTACCTTTTTCACGTGGACACCGCGCGCACGCGCCAGATCCATCAAGGCGGCCACCGTAGCGGGGCCATCGTTCGACGAGATGTGCACGACGCCGTCGCGATGCGAAACGCCGGCGGACTGTGCCAAGTTCTTGAGCTGCTCATCCCAGTCCGGTGGCGCGTTCTCGAATTCCGCCTCCAGCGTGTCATTTCCCGGAACGCTATCCTTCAGCTTTGTGGGCGTATCCAGTGCTGCCAATTTGCCGTGATCCACAATCGCGATGCGGTCGCAAAGCTTGTCGGCTTCGTCCATGTAGTGCGTGGTGAGCAGAATGGTCATCTCTGAGCGTTCACACAGGGTGCGGATCAGTTGCCACACGTTGGCTCTCGACACCGGATCGAGGCCCGTGGTCGGCTCGTCCAGGAAGAGAATCTTCGGTGAATGAACCAGCCCGCGCGCGATTTCCAATCGACGCCGCATTCCGCCGGAAAAAGTGCGAACCAGCGCATCCTTGAATTTGAGCAGATCCACGGATTCCAGCAGATCGTGGATGAGTTTGTCGCGCTGCGTGCGCGGCACGCCATAAAGCTTGGCGTGAATCAGCATATTTTCGGTTGCGGTGAGCTCCGGGTCGGAAGTTAGCGCCTGCGGAATCACGCCCATGGCGTGGCGCACTCCGTCCTCGTCTGTGACGATGTCGTGTCCCGCGATTCGCGCGGTGCCGGAGGTCGGCGGCGTGAGCGTGGTCATCATGCGAATCAGCGTCGTCTTGCCCGCGCCATTTGGCCCCAGCAAGCCAAAAATTTCGCGCTGCGCGACGTTGAAACTGACGTCGTTCACCGCCACCAAATCGCCAAATTTCTTGGTGAGATGATCCACCTCAACTGCGTTGATGGTGTCCGGTGACATGGCTTCAGAGCCGCGCGAACCAGCTCTTTGTTGCTGGACGCGGTAGTAGAACGGTCGCGGTCATTCCGGTGAATAACCGCCCCTCGGGATTGGGAACAGCTACCTTTATGGCGAACGTCTTGATGTCGCGCTTGGTGCGGCTTACGTCTCGCTGCGTCGCAAAATCGTTTTCAACACCCTTGAAAATCACAGGGCCTTCGATGATGTCGCCAGAGGGGAGCTTCACGCTCAGTTTCTCGCCGAACTTGATCGAGTCGATGTACGTCTCTTCCACGTCTGCGCGAACCCAAAGATCATTGAGGTCCACGATCACCACGATCGGGGAACCTTGCGCTACCACTTCACCCTGCTTCGCCACTCGCACCGAGACGATGCCGTCAATCGGCGCGTAAATTTTGGTGTAGCCCAACTGGGCGGCCATTTCTGCAGCCGAGGCTCGAGCTTGCTCGAGCTGTGCCAACGTTGTGGTGATTGCGCTTTTGCGCGCATCCACCTGCTTGCGATTGGCCTGCGCTACTTCCACTGCGGCGGACTCCGCTCGCACTGCTTCTTCCAGCGCCTCGACGTTCGCTTGCGAAATTCGCACCGCGGCTTCGGCGTGATCGCGGTCTTGCGCGGAGACCTCCCCTTTCGCGAAAAGTTCCTGCATGCGCTTCAGATCTTGTTGATCGCGCCAGAGCTGCGCGTGGGCTGGCGCGAGCTGAGCGCTCGAAGAGGCCACTCGGGCGCGTGCTTCGGTGACCGACGCGTCGGTCTGATTGTTGGTCCACGTATAATTGTGATTGGCTTCGTTGACCTGAGCCTCCAGGCTACTCACATTCGCTTTAGTCGCCGCGAGGCTGGCTTCCAATTGCGTACTGTCGAGTTCCGCAATCAATTCGCCCTTCTTCACGGCTGTACCTTCGTCCACGGTCAAATTGACGATTCGCCCGGTAATCTGCGGGCTGACGATCACTTCATTCCCATCCACAACGCCAATCAACGGAATGTCGTTACCGCTCGGCGTCGTGAAGTAGTACGCCACC
>DATEVZ010000053.1:0-19424 GCA_035258265.1 Candidatus Acidiferrales bacterium | reverse complement strand
GCGGCCGTGACCGTGCAAGTGTTCAGCACCACGACGTCGGCGCCGGCATGCTCGTCGAGCATTTGCAGGCCGCTGGCGCGCAAGGATCGCCGCAGCGAAGCAGCATCCGCTTCCGTGGCGCGACAGCCAAAATTCTCGATGAAAAACGTAGCCATAAATTGAAATTCACAACCCGCAAGAAGCTTTCAGTGGAAGATTATAGCAGTGAAATCGAAGGCGTATTCAACGCGGGCCCTGGGAGCAAAATAATGCGGAAACTCTTCGCTTAGGCGCCGGCGCCGCGGCGCTGGTAGCACAGCAGGATCAGATCGGCGCGCCGCCGAACTCCGAATTTGGCGAGCAGATTGGAAACGTGGAATTTCACGGTGCGTTCGGAAATGTGCAGGCGATCGGCAACTTCCTTGTTGGCAAGATTTTCGAGCAGCCCGGCGAGAACTTCTTGCTCGCGGCGGCTGAGTTCTGCAGGAGAGTCCCCGCGCAACCGGCGCCCCTGCGTCGTGCTGAGAATCGAATCCACGAAGCGGGAAAGCACCTCGCGAGGCACCCAGAATCCGCCCGACGCAACGAGCGGCAGGGCGCGCGGCAGCTGTTCGCGAGCTTCCTTGTAATTCAGAATGCCTTTTACACCCTGGCGGAGAAGCGTATAGCTATCGGCTTCCTTGAGATTGTCGCCCACCACCAGAAGGCGCGCGGCGGCATTGTGGTCGAGGATATTGCCGAGCAGGGCTCCGGTGGCCTGACGCGCCGCGTGCGCATCAATCACGTACACCGAAGCGCGCGGCACCTCCAGATTGCGCAGATCCGGAGCCAGCATAGATTCGAGTTGCCTGGCGACGAGTTGGAAAGACGTGTCCGTCAACAGGCGGCGGAATTCCTCCAGCACCATCGGATGAGGAGACAATAGGCAAACTTTTAGTTTTGAATTTGTAGCGGCCTTTACCATCGCAGTTAAGGCTAGCGGAATTAACTCACAGGGGCAAGACAGATAGGAAGGGTGATTTCATACCAGATACGGGTACCAGTAGGCGCTAAAACCGGGGCATGGGAGCGCGCGGCCTTTTGAGCATCAAGGTCACCCCACGGGTTAAGTAACCCGAATCGCTTTCGCGATCTATTCGCTTTACGAGTTTTCGAGAAGCCCGCCGTCGGCTTGATTATTGCGGCGTGGGCGCTTGGCCGGGAGACCTGCTTGGCGGACCTTGTATAGGAGTGCGCGATAACTGATTTTGAGGATCTCGGCGGTCTTGCGGCGATTCCAATGATTGGCCTGCAAGACTTTCAAGATTACGTCGTGTTCCATGCGCCGCGTCACCTGCTGGGCGATTCGCTTCAGCGGAATATTTCCCTCTTCATTCATTTCATATGAGATGGCCGGAGGCTTCTTGTCGGCAGAGCGATCCCGATCTGAATGGAAGGCCTCTTCCGAGCCCAGGATCACGTAGCGCGCCATGCAGTTTTCCAACTCGCGAATATTGCCCGGCCAGTCGCGTTGCTGCAGCAATTGGAGCGATTCGCGCGATACTGGCGCGGCGTCGCGTTGAAAACGGCGATTAAATTGTTCGCGCAGATATGCAACGAGATAGGGAATGTCGTCCCGGCGGTCGCGGAGGGAAGGCAGCGTGATGGTGATCACATTGATGCGATAAAAAAGATCGGCGCGAAATCCGCCACTCGCGATTTCCTGTTGCAGCAAGCGGTTGGTGGCACAGATGACTCGAGCGTCCAGTTGCTTTTCTTCGTGATCGCCAATCCTGGTGAAATGACCGTCCTGAAGGACGTGAAGTAACTTTGCCTGCAGACTGGAATCGAGTTCGGCAATTTCATCCAGAAAAAGTGTTCCGCCTTGCGCCATCTCGATGCGCCCGGGCTTAGCCGCATGCGCCCCGGTGAAGGCGCCCTTCTGGAATCCGAACAGCTCGCTTTCGATGAGCGTTCCAGGGATCGCCGGACAATTTACCTTCACGAACGGACCTTGATTCCAGGGAGAACGCTCGTGAATAAAGCGAGCCAGGACCTCTTTGCCGGTGCCGCTTTCGCCTAAGACCAGTATGGGAACGTTCAGACCGGCGGCACGCTCCACGCGTTGCCGCACCGCCTGCATGGCCTCTGATGGGCCAAAATAGATGTGCTGTGGAGGTACTTCAACCGGATGGGTTAGAGGCGCGAGTCTTGCTTCTGCTGCAGATGCCATTGGTTTCCAGTTCGATCGAGTGGGGCGTCGGCCGTGCCCCTGTGAAAAGTAATGCACACAAACCACCAAACCCAGTTCGGTGCGTAGTACTTCTGCGAAAGCTCGCCAAAACTAGATTCTCCCGTAGTCCGTTCCTTTTGAGCGAGATAGCCAGACAATGGATGGGCAGTTTCCTAGTACCGCGAGGTGCATCGGCAGCACGCTCTGGTACAGTCGTCAGAAAACTCTAGGCACTTTCGGGAACTGACGTTCCCTGCGGTAATTCCCGGCCCATTGTTCTAAACGGCCTTGGCAAGAGTGGAGGCACGGTAGAAGCGGGCTTACTGAGGAGCTTAGGTTGTTCTTCCGGCGGAAATAACTGCGCTCAACGCTGAGGAAAGATCAAGGACTCCAGCATATCGGCCCGGGCCTTTTGGTCGGACGCAAACAACTGCAGCAAGTCCGTGACGGAAATCATCCCGCGAAAACCCTTTTCATGATCCAGAACCACCAGGTGGTAGATGCTGTGTTGTTCCATCAGCCGCAAACAATCTTCCAGGGACGTGTCGGGCGTGGCACTGACGATTTGCTTCGTCATGATTTCGGAAACGCGCATCCAGGCGGGACACTTATTTTCGGCGGCGACTTTATCGGAAACGTCGCTTTGCGAAACGACTCCAAGCAGGATGCCCTGCCGGTCGCATACACCCGCGGCGCGCACCTGCTTCTCACGCAAATAGCGGGCAGCGTCATGTACAGTCGTGTCTTCCGTGATGAAATAGACTTCGCGGCGGGTGGCAATCAGGTCCGCAACTCTCATCGGACCCTCCTAGGATCGGGCTAAGCGCATGGTAGAACGACTAAAGTGAGAAATGCAACGGGAGAGTGCGCAAGGACGAACCACGGGAGGAGGAAGACTAGTTTCCCACCTCGCCATAGCATCATCAGGATGCAGGCGTCCAACGGCGTAACAAAGAGTCGCAATGTGAGTGTAGAGAATTTCGAGAATTCGATCGCTCTTTAGCGAACGAAGAAAATCTAGATCTGGGATGCTTCGCCGCGAATAATATCGTAGCGTTCGATGACCGCCGCGACGCCAATCGTCTCCGGCGTGTCCTCTTCCTGCTTGTCCACGCGAACCACTCGGCCGTGCGCGCGAACGAAAACTTCTGTTCCGCGAGTAATCTCCGCGGGCAAGGTAAGCGTGAAATCCACTTCGGTGCCGGGAGCCAGGTCTTTTTGCATGGTGAAGTAAACGCCGCGCGTCGAGATGTCCCGGGTCTGACCGTTGTGCGTGCCCGGTTCTCGATTGATCGGCAGGCGGACGTTTACCGGTAGCGACAGATCATACCGGCGTGCCAAGCGACGCTCCGTCATCCCCACTGCTCCTCCAAGGAAAGATTGAGATGCAACACGTCCCCGTCTGCTAGGTAGCAATCGCTCTTCCAAAGGCTAAACGCCCTACAACCGTGTTGCGGTCGCGTCCAACCATGCAGCTTCCCGGCGACCCCCAACTGCCGTGAAATCGCACACAGGTAACAAAGCCTTTGAAAACAGCGACAAGCATTGAGTCGAAACATTGGCCGGGAGGCCACAACTCAGTCATCCCGCAGATGGTCTTGCGGGCGCCCCCATTTCGGAGCGAATACTAGACCAAGCAGGGTGTGGAAGGGTAGTGCTATTTCGCTGAATGTGCTCTAGATATGCAACTCTTTGCCACCGGCTAGTGCTAGTACGTTTTTGTTTATTCGAGGCATTTTTCAAAGTTCATCGTGAAAAAGGGGCCGCAGAGTACAACAATTTGGGCAGGGGTACCGATTATCGCCCGCTCATTCCAACAGAAAGAACGTTATGAGCCGCGAATGGCAGGCGCGGACTCTTTCAGTGCTGCATCCTTCGCTTCCGCGTCTTTTGCCGCTGACTCTTTGGCGGCAGCTTCTCTTGCAGCTTTCGCCGCTGCAGACCGCGCGCCGCGCCCAGAATCCAAATTGAACTGCCGCATTTTGTACAGGAGCGCTTTGTAGCTGATACCCAACATGCGCGCTGCGTCCTTGCGGCACCAGTTCGTTTTTTCGAGAGCGTCGGCGATCGCCTCCATTTCCGCTTCGTCTTTCAATCCGCGAACGAGCGCCTTCAGGCCCTGCTCCTTCGGCAGAGGCGCTTCTTCGCGCGGAGCGGTGCGATGTTGTTGCCCGGTCATTTCCAGCAGCTCGCGAAAACTGCCTTCGTCGTCTTCGAGAATCACGTAACGCTTGACGAAGTTTTCGAGTTCGCGCAAGTTGCCTGGCCACGGGTACCGCAGCGCTGCTTCAAGCAGGTGCTTTGAAGGATCGGGGGCCGGCTTGCCATATTTCTCGCTGTATTTCGCGAGGAAATGATGGAACAGCAAAGGAATTTCTGTAGTGCGTTCGCGCAGTGGTGGGATGTGGATGGACAGGACGTTGAGACGATAGTAAAGATCTTCACGGAATCGCCCCGTACGCATAGCGTCTTTCACGTCCATGTTGGTGGCGGCCAGCACACGCACGTCAACATTGACCACGGCGCGCGCGCCCAAGCGTGAGAACTGGCCGTCTTGCAGGACGTGCAGCAGTTTGGCTTGCAGGTGCGGGCTCATTTCCGCAATCTCGTCGAGGAATATCGTGCCTTTGTTGGCGATTTCGAATTTTCCGGGCTTGGCGCGGACTGCGCCGGTGAATGCTCCCTGTTCATAGCCGAACAATTCCGATTCCAGCAGCTCTCCGGGCAATGCGGCGCAATTCACTTTGACGAATGCCTGCACACGGCGAGTGGAACGAAGGTGAATCATCCGTGCCACTACTTCCTTGCCCACGCCGCTCTCGCCACTGATGAATACGGGAACGTCCACGGGAGCGATTTGCAGAATCTGCTGGCGAATCTTCAGCATCTGCGGGCTCGCGGCCAGGAACGAAAGATCTTCCGTCAGCGCTTCGCAGTATTCGCGCAGCGATTTGTTCTCGGACCGCAGCTGCTGCTTTTGCCGGCACTTCAGAAATGCGGCATCGAGCTCCGGCTTTTCGAATGGCTTGGTGAGGTAATCGAGTGCGCCAATGCGAATCGCCTCGACCACGGTTGTCACTTCATTCGAGCAGGACAACATGATGACGTTGATCGTGCGGTCCACCTGCATCAGTTGACGCAAGGTCTCCAGGCCGTCCATCTCGGGCATCAGCACGTCTAAAATGACGAAATCCGGACGCTCGCCCGTACCGATGCGTTCCAGAGCGTCCTTGCCGCTGGAGACGGTCTCCACGTCAAACCCGTCCACTTCCAACAGGGTCTGGAGGTATTTACGAATGCTCGGTTCGTCGTCTACGACCAGAATTTTTTCTTTGTCAGCCATCGTTCTTCCTAGAGAGCCTCAATACAGCTCTGATTGATTCGGTGATGATTATTCGACGTTGATCGGCAAAAGGAAAGAAAAAGCGCTTCCGCTCCCGACGACGCTGTCGACCCAAACTTTTCCGCGATGCGCCTGGATCAGCCGCTTGGTGATCGCCAAGCCCAATCCCATTCCCGAAGACGACGGGTCCACACGCACAAATTCCTCGAATATCTCCTGATGAAATTCCGCGGCGATGCCGCTGCCTGTATCCGCCACAGAGACCAGCACGCTATTGGGACGACCACCGCGGCCGCGCCGGCGGTCTGCCGAAGGCGCCCCTTCCGATATCCGGCGTTCCCAGAAATGCGGCTCAGCTACCAACGTGACACAGCCTTCCGAAGGCGTGTGCTTCAGCGCGTTGTCTATAAAGTTGGCGATGCACTGCTGCACTTTCTGGTAATCGAATTTGAAAGGAGTCAGCTCTGGATGAATCTTGACGTCCAGATGCACGTTGGCCCGCTGAAAAGCATCCTGCCAGCGGCAAGTGACGTCTTGAATGCAGTCACGCAGATCGTTTTCGCGGAGCTGGAGCACGAGTTTGCCGCTTTCGAGCGCCGAGTAATTCAGGAACATTGACACCAGCCGAACCAGCCGGTCGCAGCTTTCCTTGGATTCGAGCAAAATCTCTCGCTGGCGGTCGTCGAGCTTTCCCAGCGAGCCCGTCAGCAACAGATCGTAGTAGCCTTTCATCACCGCTAGCGGCGTCTTCAACTCGTGCGCAGCTGACGCCAGAAATACCGTCTTCTGCCGGTTCACTTCCTGCAATCTGAGATACGCGGCTAGCAAATTCCGGTAGGTGATCTCGCGTTCCTGCATCAACTCCTGAACGGTCTGCCGCATTTCGGCTTCGTGGGCTGGAGCTTCCGTCGCCGCGGGCTCCAGACATGCAACCAACCAATCGGGCTCCGGTAACCAGCGGATGCGCGCCCGATTCTTTTCCGCGCCGGAATCAATCGGAATATTCAGTTCCTGCTCTCCGCCTTCCAGTTGACTTAGCACTTGCTTCCGGTCGAGGCCCAGAACGTCCCCGAAGAGATTCAGATCGGGCTTGGAGCCAAGGCCTTTGTTATTAAGCCGATCCTGCGCGTGGAAATTCGTAAACAGGACCTTCCCGAGTCTGTCGCTGACCACCAGCGGGCGGTCGAAGGCATCGAGTAGGCTGGCGACCAGGTGAAAGACCTGCTGGTTGTTTGCCTGTTGATCCACTGCCGCACTATTTGGCAAACGGCGCTCCTAAAATCCCGCTCACGGCATCTAAAAAACACACCAGTTGCAAGCCCGGGCTGGCACGAATGGGGATGAGCTCAAGGAAAGCCATGCTCGCAAAGCTGCCAAGTTGTGTCAATGGTAAATGCGTCCTACTTTGCACAATGTTGGAAATCTTAGGGAGTTAAGTTGCACACTCGACTCGCGGTCACGTACGCGTGTCATACGATATACGCTGTAACGTTAAGGAATTAAGCGGCTTACTGTAAAGTAGTTTGCCGGGCGAACTTGCCCTTAAATTGCCATCAGATAGTAGTACTAATACTGGGGTACCGATGGCGCTTCGAGAAAGTGTAATACACCACCGCGTAACTACCGATCCGCTCTCCGACGAGCGCCGACGATTCCAACGTATCGGACTCCAGGTGCCGTTGTTCGTTCGCGGCAGGGACGCGCAGGGTGAGCAGTTCCTGGAACTCGCTAAAACGCTGGATATCAGCGGATTAGGAGCCTTCATTACGTGTCCGCGTCGCCTAGCAGTGAACGATGTGGTCACCTTGACAATTCCCGCGCCCTCCATTACCTCTTCAGCGCTGGTACCAGCAGGCATGCCTCCGATACAGGCGAAGGTTCGCCGCCAGCAAGAGGCGGGGGACGTTTACCTGGTTGGAGTCGAGTTCCTAAAACCGATTGGCTAAATTTTTTCCTGGGGCCACAAACCTGCCCATGCAGAGCTCTGGGCTGAAATGTGAAACTGTTTCTATAGTCGTAGTTGTTCTCTGAGCGACCTTCGCCCTTGCCGCAACAGCTCACCACGTAAGGCCACCCTAGACAGCGGCTTGCAGTGTAGTGCTGTCAGCGCTTTCTTGTTTGAGATTGGACTGTCTCGTGCTAGTACTTTACCGCCCCCGCAGTGTCCCTGTTTACAGGGAACAATAAAACTATTGCGGATTCCCATAGATGCCTGAGCCCGGCGACGCTTTTCAGCCGCAGCCCTCGGCCGAAGACTCCTTCCTGGATCTCCTCGTGGAGACGTTGGATGGGCTCGACGATTCGGTTCGAGGACAATTTCTACGGCAATTCTTCCGCACCATTGCGCAAATTGATCTCACCGATGCGCAGAGCCTTGAATATTGGGAACGTATTCTGTTGCGGCGGCGCGAGCTCGCCGAAAACCTGGGGCAGCGCGTTTCGCTGAAAACCGCAATGGTAGATGTATTGGCCTCGACGAAATTTCTTCGTGTGCCAATCCTGATGGAATACGACGAATTCAAAAAACTGCAAATCAACGCAGCCACTGATGCGCTTACCGGTCTCTACAACCGTCGTCTGTTCGACGAATATCTAGACAAGGAACTGAATCGCGCGAAGCGTTACGGACAGCAGCTCGCCATCGTAATTCTCGACCTGCACAAACTAAAGGAAGTGAACGACCGTCACGGACATTTGCAGGGCGACCAGGTGCTGCAGCTGGCGGCTGCGACTTTGCGGAAAACGCTGCGCGCTTCCGACTTCGCATTTCGCATCGGTGGCGATGAATTCGCCCTGCTACTGCCGCTGACTGACCCCGAACAGGCCATCACGCTTTGCCGCCGCGTACGCACACAGTACGAAACGGACATTCGCCCTTTAAAAATGGAGGTGGCCGTGACGCTTGATTTTGGCGTCGCGGTGCATCCACAAGACGGCGACCAAAAGAGTGCGCTGCTAGGCTTGGCGGACCAACGGCTCTACCAGCTCAAGAATGTCGGCCGCGCTCCATCGCCCGTGATTCCGTTAGAAACGCATCCGTCGCGTGAGCCAGCCTCGACGGCTCCGCCACCGCAGCGTGAAGCTCATGCGGCGCCGACCCAACCTGGCGCACAGCCACCCGTAGTCTCGACGCCGCCGCGGCGAGGCGTTCCTCCATTGCAGGAACCGCCTGCCACAGCTCGTCCTTCTGTGACTCACCCTGAAGCCCGCAAGTGGGAACGCGTGTCGCTGGCCGGAACCAAAGCCTACGCCGTCCTCACCGACGTGAATCAAAAGACCGCGACCGTGATGGACCTGAGCTACGGCGGTGTTGCCCTGCTGCTTGAGAAGGCTGAAGAGGTTCCCAATCAATTCAACGCCGTTCTGCACGTGCCGATTCTGCCGCCAGTGCGCGTGGTTCTTCGCAAGGCTTATACGCAGCCAGCGGGCCCGGGGCGCGCTCGCATCGGCTGCGCCTTCGTTTCCTAAGCGCAAATCTTGTTCTGAACGAGCGGCGATTTTTCTCGCCGCTCTCGCTCGCGTTGATAAAGGAGAAAAGGTAGGGTATAGTTGAGGTTTCCCGCTAGCCTAGCGACGCGACTTGTGCAGTGGTGCTTGAGATAGTCGCGCAGACCGGCTGGCCCAGAGGAGCACCATGAAAGAAGGAATCCATCCCGATTACCACCCCGTCAAGGTGCACTGCGCCTGCGGGAACACATTCGATACGCGCTCCACGTTCAAGGGTCAAATGATCCGCGTGGAAATTTGCTCGAACTGCCATCCGTTTTTCACCGGAAAGCAGAAATTGATTGATACCGCTGGCCGCGTCGAGCGTTTCCAGAAGAAGTACGCCGACAAGGCGGCTGCCCTGAAGAAGTAGCAGTTCGCTCTGTCGCACTGGATCTATTTTTCAGAAGCCCCGGGTTCGTAATCCGGGGCTTTATTTTTTCCCGGGCCCGGTCTGCGCAGTGAATCCGACTCGCGCCCGGTGTACAATGTCGCTTAGAAATGGCCACGCAATTGTCTCCATCCTCCAGTTCTTCGCCAGACTCACAAGTCGAAACCGCTGCGCCGCGCGTCACGTTGCGTAATCATTTTGCGCTTGCGTTTGATTCGGCCATCGCGGCGGCGCGCACGTGCTATTCACCGCGGCTGATTGTGCCGGAGGAAGTCACCGAGAAACAGCGCGTAATGATCGGCTCGGCGACCTTTTTTGCCGGGCATCACACGGTGTATCAGCACGCGCACTTCGAATTTGGACTCGAGAATATCAGCCGGCAGTTTGTGTGGTCTTTCCTGCACGCCCATCCGTTTTACAACTCGGAGCAGCAGAGCCAGCGTTATGTGCGGCTGGATCGCGCGCAAGCCTACGTTCCGCCCGAAAGCAAGACGTTCGGGCCAGCGGAGCGCGCCATCTATGAACACGCAGTTTCGCGCGCGTGGGGACATTATCGCGAATTGACGCGCGTCCTTGAGCCAACCGCGCGCGAAATTCTCGCGGATATTTGGCACGTCAGTTCGATGTCTCATCCGAAGCGCGTCCAGAAAGTGCAGCGACAATCCGAGAAACGCGCTATTGAAGTGGCGCGCTATGTACTCCCCGTCGCGGCGTTCACCACGATGGTGCACACGGTTTCCGGCATCGTGCTGCATCGCCTCTACCGGATGCTGGCGGCCAGTGACACGCCCAGCGAGGCGCGCCACGTGATTGGCGAAATGGTCGGGCAGGTGCGCGCGGCCGATCCGCAATTTTTCGATCGCTTCGACAACGAACCGATGGATTCGCCGCCCGAATGGAGCGAGCCGGTTCACGACGGCAACGAATTTGCGCGAGAATTCGACGGTAAGCTGGCAGGGAAAACTTCAGCGCTGGTCGATTATTCGCCGAACTCACTGCGACTGATGGCCGACGCTTTTCGCGCGGTCATGGGCTTGACCGCCGCACAGTGCCCGGATGCGGAAGCTCTCGATCGCATGCTAAATCCGGCCCGAAATCCTTACCGGCGCGAAACGTTGAATATCGGCGTGCACGCACCGCTGATGCGTCCACTGCAGCACGCCAATTTCTCATTCGCAAAAAAAATCAGCCACACCGCGGACAGTCAGGACCAGCGCCACCGCATGGTTCCCGGTTCGCGTCCGCTGCTGACGTTGGCGGACACGCGCTCGCCCGATTACATCACGCCGATGCTGATTCGGGACAATGCGCGCGCTCTGGAAATTTATCAACAAGCCATGGAACAAGCGTGGTCCGCGAAAAATGAATTGCTCGAGCGCGGCGTGCCGTACGAATTCGCGCTGTATCTATTGCCCAATGCTAAGGCGATACGTTTGGTCGAATCCGGCTCGCTGCTTCACCTGCTGCACAAATGGACCATGCGCACGTGCTTCAACGCTCAGGAAGAAATCTATCAATCCTCCATCGAAGAAGTGGAACAAGTACGCGCCGTTTTCCCCGAGCTCGCGCGCTATATCGGACCTCCCTGCCATCTCCGTGCTGGAATTTCCACGCCCATCTGTACCGAAGGCTCGCATTTTTGTGGCGTGAAAGTCTGGCTCGATTTTCCCAACATCCAGCGCAGGATATGACGCGGCGCGGCAGCCTGATCTATTATTTGGCGGCTTGGGCGCTGGGTTGCTTCTTCATGGTCGTGGTGGTGTGGTGCCAGAATCTTTTGCTGGTCTCATCGCAGGATCTATTCCGAGAAGCCACTGAGGGCTTTCTAACTCTGGTCGTTTACGGTTACCTATTCGGTGCGCCGACCGCTCTGCTGTTTGGTCTATTGCTTCGCCGCATTATGCTCATATTGAAATGTAAGACGCCACTTCATTGGGCGCTGGTGGGCGGGATTCTTGCGCCGCTGACTGTTGCAGCGTTGGGTTTGGGCAGCAGGAGTGCGGCGCACATTCTACCGCCTGAGTATGCTCCAGTATTGTTTCCACTCGTGGGGTCGGAAAATGTTTTGCGCGCAGGCTGGTGGCTCACGATTCCTGCAGGTGCCGCAACAGCTTATTATCTGGGTCGAATTCAGCGCGCGTTCTCGATGCCGTTAAAAACAGAATCCAGCCCTAGCGTTTGAGGATACGCGTCATATTGGGCCCGACAAGTTCGTAGCGAATTCCGCGCCAACGAATCGCCTTGGTCACCAACGACATAATGAAGTTCCAAGAAAATAGAAACGGAACCACCGGCGCCAGCGCTGGATAGACCCAGCTCCATTCCTGCAATTTCCCCCGCCATTCGGGGATAGCCTCGCCGACAGCAATCGTGCGCATCGCGCCCTTCATCGCTGCCAGCAACGGAATCGCGAGAACCAGGAGCAGGAGTTGGCCCCACGGATCAACGTCAACCATGCTGTAAAGAATCACGTAGACCGCATACAGCAGCGTTACGGCGTAGCTCAAATGCACGATTGCGCCCACCTGCCAGCGGCGCGGTGAATAGATGCGCGTAATCAGAATCTGACGGTTCGTAAATTCGAGCAGCTCGGCAGCGGTCCACGGATGTAGTGTGGCAGCGAGGCATTCCGGGCAAAACACAATCGGTTTCGCATTTTGCTCCAAAGCCCAAGTCATCGCGAAATCGTCGCTGACCGCGCCTTTCCACGCTTCCAGGACGTTTACATCGTCAAATGTTTTTTTCCGGATCGCGGTCCCGCCACCCCAGCAAAAATCTCCCGAGGGCTTACCCAACATCGTAGCAATCGCCGCGTTCCAGGTCGATGCCAGGCAGCTCGGCACTGATTCCATTCCCGAACCACTCGGGATAATCCAACGATATGCGGTGGTGGCACCGATGCGCCCATCCTGCAGGGGGGCAACCAGCTTGGTCAGCCATCCGCGCGGCAATCGCACGTCCGAATCGGTGAAAACAAGCATTTCGAATTTGTCTGGGGTGATTGCTTCCACGGCGCGTTGCAGGTTGTAAACTTTTTCGCTCGAATCAGACGGCGGCCCCGCGATCACGATGTGCACCGGACGCTGGCTGGCAGCCTTCACGCGCTCGATCACTTTCAACGCGGGATCCAGGCTGGTGGCTAATGTGAAATAAATTTCGTAGTTCGGATAGTCAAAGCGTGTGAGTGCGAGAAGATTCTCTTCCAGGCCGCGTTCATTTCCTTTGCAAGGACAGATCAGCGCAGTCATAGGCGCATAAAATCCCGCGTGCGAACCCAAGCGTTGCCGCACCAATCGAAACCACGAGAGGCCATCCCACAGTGAATACCCACCCAGGGCAATCTGCGCCATCACCAAAATGTAAAAAATTATCAGCACGGGAGCGAGAATAACAAGAACTCGGGAAGAGTTGCATAAGTTCGGCGATTGACTTGTCCTATCACGCAAAGATAGACTCGGCACAATTTCCGAAGGTAGCCCGGCTCACTTCCAACTGGGAGGTCTCCATGCCCGCCACCGCACCTCAAGCTGTAAACGAAACTAAGCTGCAGGAATTCATGATGAAGGCCGTCGGCGAAATGGGCGCTGCTATCAACACCGCGCTCATTGTGATCGGCGACAAACTCGGACTCTACAAAGCTATGGCCGACTCCGGTCCCATGACCTCAGCGGACCTCGCTGCAAAGACTGGCACCACCGAGCGCTACGTGCGCGAATGGTTGTCCGCGCAGGCGGCGGGCGGATTCGTGACTTACGATGCTGCGACAGGGCGCTTTACCCTGCCTCCAGAGCAGGCGCTTGCGTTGGCCGATGAAAGTAGTGCTGTTTTTCTACCCGGATTTTTTCAGGCGGTAGAAGCGACTATCAAGGGCATTCCGAAAATCACTTCCGCCTTCCAGACCGGCCAGGGCGTTGGCTGGCACGAACACGACGCATGCCTTTTCGTCGGGACCGAGCGATTCTTCCGTCCGAACTATCGCGGCCATTTGATCAACGAATGGATTCCAGCGCTTGGCGACACCGAAGCAAAACTAAAAGCTGGAGCGCGCGTCGCGGACGTCGGTTGCGGATTGGGCACCTCGACGATTCTGATGGCGCAGGCGTATCCGAAATCGAGCTTCGTGGGATTCGACTACCACCCCAGATCAATCGAACTGGCGCGAGAGGCTGCGGCCAAAGCCGGTGTTTCGGGTCGCGTAAAATTCGAAGTAGCCTCCGCGAAGGAATTTCCGGGCCAAGGTTATGACTTCGTGGCCTTCTTCGATTGCCTCCACGATATGGGCGATCCGGAAGGTGCAGCACGCCACGTACTTGAGACACTGGATGCAAACGGAACCTGGATGATCGTCGAGCCGTTCGCTAACGACAAACTCGAAGACAATTTGAATCCGATCGGCCGGGTGTTCTACTCCGCTTCGACGATGCTCTGTACTCCTGCTTCTCTGTCGCAGGAAGTAGGGTTAGGGCTAGGCGCGCAAGCCGGCGAGGGCCGCCTCTCGAAAATTTTACGCGCGGCCGGGTTCAGCCGCGTGCGGCGCGCGGCAGAAACTCCATTTAACATCATCCTCGAAGCTCGGCCGTAATATTTTGGCGTTTGGCCGGCGTCAATTGGCGCGGCGGCGCGAAAAGACACTGCGTAGCACGCGGTCGGCAGCGCCATTCAGCTCCAGCTGAAATTTGCCGGCGGCGCGCCGCGCTTGCTCCATTAAGGATGGATCTAAAAGGAGCGCCGTGCGGTCTACAAACGGCCCGGAAGTGATCGCACGCGCGCTCCGGCCCGATTGGCGGCGCGCGTCGTGCGCCGTCAGATTTTCGTACAGCTCCAGGTCGTGCCAGAATTCCCGGGCGTCTTCGTCGTTCCAGCGCAAGGCTTGGCCGAGCGCGACAAAGAATTCCTCCCGAAACAGATCCAGGAGCGGGATGGCCAGGTCCAGGCCCGGCCTGCTTGCTCGTTTGCGCTTCTCGCGCTTTCTCTTCGCGGATTTTTTCCCCTTCTTGAGTTTTACTCGCCGCGCTGTCTCGCGCACCGTAACGTGCACCTTCAACCGCGTGGGCAATGCCGCTTCCGTGCGCAGCACCATGGCCAGCAGAGCTTCGCGGCGAATGGTTTCGAGCTGTTCGCGATAATGTGCGGGCTGATCGGCGCGTCCTGGCCTGCGATTTTCCGCCGCGTAAATATCGAGGAAACGCTGGACCATTTCATTGTGGTCGAGCGTCGTGAGTAGCTGAGTGGCGGCTTCCCGCGCTCGCACAGCCAATTCTCGTGGACGATAGGGCATCGGAGACTTTCTAGCTGTACGCGATTGCGTGTTTTGTCGCAACGGGAAACGCGTCATGTGCGCTAAAAAGAAAAGGCCCGGGAGTAATCCCGGGCCTCTCGTGGCTGTCTCTATCCTGCTGCTTTTGTTTTAGTGAATCGGACCTACGACTGGCGGACGATCCTCACCGCGCGGACCGCCCGGCACGGGACGAACCGTCTTCTCGAATTTGCCGAGGGCAATTTCGAGAGCCTGTTCGGCCGTGCGCACGAAGTGAACCTTCATGCCTTCGAGCATCTCCTCCGGCAAATCCTCCTTCACGTTCGGCTCGTTCTCCGAGGGAAGGATGACTTCCTGAATTCCCGCACGCTTGGCGCCGAGCACCTTTTCCTTGATTCCGCCCACCGGCAACACGATGCCGGAGAGCGAAATTTCGCCCGTCATCGCGACGCGCGGCCGAATCGGCCTGCCCGTCAGCAAGCTGACCAGCGCCGTCACCATGGCGACGCCGGCGGAAGGCCCATCCTTCGGCACCGCGCCGGACGGCACATGAATGTGCACGTCCTGCTTGCGGAAGAAGTCTGGATCGATGCCGTAACGCTCGGAGTTGGCACGAACCCATGTGAGCGCCGCCCGCATGGATTCCTGCATCACGTCGCCCAGGTGGCCGGTCATGGTGAACGTCTTCCCGCCGCGCATTTTGCTCGCTTCGATGAAGACGATATCGCCGCCCACCGGAGTCCACACCAAGCCCACCGAAACGCCCGGCTTCTGAACGCGCTCTTCGACTTCCTTCTCGAGGTGCACTTTCGGAATGCCGAGCACTTCGCGAATCACCTCAGGAGTTACCACGAGCTTGTCCGTTTTCCCCTCAGCCAGACGCCGCGCTTGCTTGCGAACGAGTGTGCCAATTTCGCGTTCCAGGTTGCGCACGCCCGCTTCGCGCGTGTAGTGACGGATGAGTTCGTGCAAAGCCTCGTCGGTGAATTCGATTTGTTCGCCGAGCGCCAGGCCGTTCTCTTTTGCCTGTCTTGCGATCAGGAACATCTTCGCGATGTGGACCTTCTCTTCTTCCGTATAGCCGGAGAGTTCGATGATCTCCATGCGGTCGCGCAACGGCTCCGGAATCGGATCGAGCCAATTGGCCGTCGCGATGAAGAGCACCTTCGAAAGATCGAAGGGCACATCGAGATAGTGGTCGCGGAAGGTGGCGTTCTGTTCCGGGTCGAGCACCTCCATCAGCGCCGCGGACGGATCGCCCCGGAAATCGCGGCCGAGCTTGTCCACCTCGTCCAACATCAGGACGGGGTCCATGGTCTCAGCGCGCCGAATTCCCTGAATGATCTGACCCGGTAATGCGCCAATGTAAGTGCGGCGATGTCCGCGAATTTCCGCTTCGTCGTGCATACCGCCCAGCGAGATGCGGACGAATTTACGGCCCAGCGCCCGTGCAATGGATTTGCCAAGCGATGTTTTTCCCACGCCTGGAGGCCCGATGAAGCAAAGGATCGGTCCTTTCATACCCGGCTGCAATTTCTTGACGGCCAGGTAGTCGAGAATACGATTCTTGATCTTCACCAAGTCGTAGTGGTCCTCATCCAGAATGGCCTGCGCCTTCGGAATGTCGATGTCTTCGGTCCCGGAAGTCTTGTTCCAGGGCAGCGACGTCATCCATTCCAGGTAAGTGCGCGCGACCATGTACTCCGCAGAAGCCGGCGTCATTTTCGCAAGCCTCTTCAGCTCGCGGTCACACTCCTTCTTGGCTTCCGCCGACATCCCGGACTCTTCCACTTTCTTGCGGAGCTCCTCGATTTCCGCTTGTCCATCATCGGATTCGCCGAGCTCCTTCTGAATGGCCTTCATCTGCTCGCGCAGCAGGAATTCGCGCTGGCTCTGGTTCACTTGCTCTTGCACCTGATCGTGAATCTTGTTGCGCAGGTCCAGAACTTCGCGCTCCTTGGTCAACTCGTTGATCAAGGCTTCCAGCCGCCTGCGCACGCTGAAGGTTTCCAGCAGTTCCTGCCGGATCATCGTGCTCAGTGAAGGAAGAGTTGATGCCACGAAATCGCCCAAGCGTCCGGGCGAGTCAATGCCCATCACTTCGGTTTGCAGATCGTCGGAAAGCTGCGGCGAGCGTGCCACGACTTCGCGAAACAGCTCTTGAACGTTCCGCTCGAGAGCGGTCAATTCCGCGTCGCGCTGATCTTCGGTATCGGGCTGTGCTTCCACGCGGGCCTTCAGGAAGGGTTTGAAACCCAGCACTTCCATCACGCGAATTCGCTCGATGCCCTCCAGGAACGCGACCACGTTGCCGTTGGGCATGCGTACCATCTTATGAACCTTCGCCAACGTGCCAACGCTATGCAGATCGGTTCCTGTCGGCGCCTCGATTCGTGGATCGAGCTGCGCCACCACCCCCAGGATCTTCTCGGTTCCTTCCAGCGAATTCAGCAGAGCCAGCGAACTCTCGCGGCCCACCGGCAGCGGCATCACCGCTCCCGGAAACAAAACCGTATCGCGAACTGGAAGGATCGGAAGCTCCGGAGGTATCACTCTGTTTGATTTAGTCACTTTGTCCCCCTAGCCCTTCAAAAGCATACAGCGCCCACAGCCAGCTCATCGGCTGACTGTAGGGTTAGATGCACGAGCAGGTAAAAAGATTGAGTTAAGTTACGCGTGATTGTAGCACAAAATATGATAGAGCGACACTAATGCTGTTTCCCGCCGGTTTGATGCTCTCAAGACCCTGGAGACTGCCCCTCTGTATGTTCCTATGTTGCGGCAATATCTGTACTTGTAGTGCTTTATTGGGAAGCCAAGTAAGCGGTCGCCCATCGCAGGGCCTCCTCATGCGTCGCGATCTTTCCATCCAGTTGGGCGTCCTCTGCCTTCTCGAGAATCTCCTTAAATTTGGGTCCAGGACGGAGGCCCAGGCTAATTAGATCGTCGCCGGTAAGAATACGGGCTGGGTGAACCTGTTCTTGAGGTGTCTCGGCTAGAAAACGACGCATGAATTCGTAGTTTTCCAGGTTGCGATGGCTGGACATGCAATCCAGCCGGTGCAGTTCCAGATGCTCCTCAAAGCGGTCGAGGCGGGCAAAACGCTTCAAGGTCGCGGGCTTCATCTGCGGCACGTCCTTAAAACGCAGATGATTTGCGACCAGCGCGGCGATCTGCTCGGTATCCGCGTTTGAAAAGCGCAGCCGCCGGCAAATCTCCTCAGCCATGCGCGTGCCCACCTCCACGTGACGGTCGAAGCGAATCCGACCATTCGGCCCCGATGGGGGCGCAAAAGTTGGCGGCTTGCCGACGTCATGCAGCAGGACTCCCCAAGCCAACGTCTGTGAACAGCCCGGCTTCAACCCCTCCAGCATCATTCGCGTGTGAATCCACACGTCGCCTTCGGGGTGAAATTGGGGCGGCTGCTCGACTCCCTTCATCCGCGAGATTTCGGGAAGCAGTTCCGGCAGCAAACGCGTTTCATCGAGCAATTCAATCCCGCGGCGCGCGGAACCTTCGGTAAGCAGCTTGGTCAGTTCGTCGCGCAGCCGCTCCGCGGAAACCTGCACAACCTCGGGCGCGAGCTGCTGAATTGCGCGGAAGGTCTCGGGCTCGATGGTAAAGCCAAATCGAGCGGCAAACCGCACGGCGCGCAGCATCCTGAGCTTGTCTTCGCGGAACCGCGCTGCGGGCTGGCCGATGGCGCGAATGATTCCGGCCTGCAAATCGTCGCGTCCGCCGACGTAGTCGAGAACTTCGTTCGTCCTCGGGTCGAGGAGCAACCCGTTGATGGTGAAGTCTCGCCGCTTTACGTCTTCTTCGGTCGATTTCGTGTAGAGCACCGCGTCCGGATGGCGTCCATCGGAATAACCCACATCCGACCGGAATGTGGCCACTTCCACTTGCAGATTATTCTCCTGGCTCGATTGAGCGATGATGACCACAACGCCAAACTGGGCTCCCACGGTGAGGCTATTCGGAAATATCTCTTCCACGCGATCGGGCGTTGCGGCCGTGGCGACGTCATAGTCAGCAGGCTCGCGGCCCAGCAGAATATCGCGCACGCATCCGCCCACGAGATAAGCCTGGTAGCCTGCGCCGCCAAGGACGCTGCAAATTTGCTCCGCGAATTCACGAGCGGTCATCAGGCGATTATGCGGGAAACGCGGCTGCCTTGGAAGTTTGGCGATTGGCGCCGCCTCTGCTGTCGCGCTCTGTGCAGAAAGCTGAGAAACGTTTAGGCCATGACGCGTAAGACCAGCGCGGTGATATCGTCATGCTGGCGCGCGAAGCCCACGAAAGCATTCACGTCGCCCATGACCCGATTCAGAATCGCCGCGGCAGTCCCGGTCGGTAGAGACGCAATTGCTGGAATGATCCGCGCTTCCCCGAACTCCTCGCCCTTTTCGTTCACCGCCTCGGCAACGCCATCGGTGAAGACGAAAAGCAGATCGCCCGGTTGAAGCTGCACGCTCCCGGAAGCATACGCGACCTCGGAATCGGTAAAAAGCGGCAGACCGAAAGGAGGCCCGCCAGTTGAAAGCCGTTCGATTTGTCCCGACGCACGGCGCAGGATTGGATCATTGTGTCCCGCGTTGACGTAGCGCATCGTCCGCGTTTCCAGATCCAGCTCCGCGAGAAATGCCGTGGTGAAGCGTCGTCCGTCCTGGCTGTGGGCGCGAGCATAGCGATCGAGCCCGGTCACAATCTCGGCGAGCGACGCGGGCGTCGCCGATAGCGCTCGCAGGCCCGATTG
>DATEVZ010000052.1:0-10097 GCA_035258265.1 Candidatus Acidiferrales bacterium | reverse complement strand
TCAAGCCAGGCAAGTCCGCCGTGGCCGTTTATTCCTTTCCACCCCAGATGTACTTAATTCCCACGCGAAAATTCCGTCCCAGAGCAGGATATCCCACCGCGTCCTGATACTTCCGGTCGAAGAGGTTCTGCACCTGCGCGGTAGCCGAAAGCCCCGCGGCCACCGGAACGGTCGTTGCTGCGTCCCAGCGCACGTAGCTCGGATCGCTGGTGATGCCGAGGCCGTCGAAATCGCTGTCCGCGCGTCGGCCCACGTAATATCCTCCGAAGTTCACGTTGGCGCGCCGAAAATGCGCGTTGGCGATGAGGCTCCCCGAATGCAGCGGCCGCTTGAAGAGCCGATTGCCGGGCACGAGCGCGGGATCGGTCGCGTTGGGCGACTCGATCACCTTCGAATCATCGTAAGTATAGTTCCCAACGATGTTCAGCCAGCGCAACGGCTTGGTCTCGAGGGTCGAATTTATTCCGTTGGCCCGCGCCAGGTCCGTGTTGAAAAAGCTTCCGCCAAACGCTGGGCAGTTCGGGTTGGTGGTGACGTTCGCGAAGCTCACGATGTCCTGAAAGCGGTTGAAAAACGCAGTGGCCGAAAAACGAATCCGGTCCGAAGCGAGCACCTGATCGAATCCCACGTCCACCGTCCGGCTGCGCTCCGGATCGAGTAGGGGACTGCAATCCGGCGGCAGCAGTTCCGGCTCCTTGATTCCCAGGCCGTACGACGCACGCAGCCGCGTCGAGCCCCAGAATCCCTCGCCATAACGCAACGCGTACGCCGCACCCACTCGGGGCACCGCGCGCACGCCGTAAAATCCGTTGCTGTCCACGCGTCCGCCTGCGATCACCGTCAGCCGCTGTCCGAAGTGGTAATGCAGCTCGACGTAGCCCGCTTGATTATGCCGCGCGGTCGCGCCGCCATTTTCCACTTCGAACGAATAGCCCACGGAAACGCCGCCGTTGTGAAAAATGTAGCTCGATTGCTCGTTTAGCCCCGCACGATTGAACGTCGAAAGAAATGACCCGAACGGCGGCACCACATCAATCGAATTGTCTCGCGATTCGAATCCGCTCAGCTTATGTTCCCAATTCGGACCGGTCTGAAAATCCCACGTAAGTCCCGCCGCGAAATCGTGCAGACCCGTGCTCTCTCCTGCCACGAAAATCGGAGGATTGAGCGCGGTTTGCCCCGGCTGGCCCGCGTCGCTTGAACTATTTCGCAGCGTCAGCCGCAGCGTGTCGGTTTCGGAAAATTTCCAGCCGAAATTGCCCCAGAGTGATGTATCGCGGAAAAAATTGTCAGGTCCTTGCCCATCGCTGCTGAAATAAGCCGCGCCCGCCGAATAGTCGAAAGCGCCCGCGAGGCCGCTCAATTGGCCGGTGCCGTGTCCCGTCCCAAACGTTCCTCCGTCCGCCGCCAATTCCAACACCGGATGACCGGTGGTGCCGCGATGCGTGAAAATCTGCAGCACGCCGGTCATCGCGTCCGACCCATAAAGCACACTCGCCGCTCCGTGCACCACTTCGATCTTGTCAATTCCGTCCAGCGAAAAATTCGAGAAGTCCACCAGACCGCCCGGCTGATTCACCGGCACGCCATCAATCAGCACTTTGGTGTAATCCGAATTTCCGCCGTCGAGGAAAAAAGTGGTCGAGCCGCCCATCGGCCCCAGTTGCGAAAAACTGATTCCCGGTAAGCCCTGCGTCAACGGCGTTAACCAAATCTCTCCGCGCTGATCAATTTGTTCTCGCGTGACGATGTTCACGAGTGCCGCAGTGTTTTCGATCGTTGCGGGTTCAGCGGAAGCGCTAACCACGACGTCGGCGGACATCGGCTCCAGTTCCAAACGAACATCCCAAATGCGAGTGTCGCCGGCCGCAAGCGTGAAATCTTCTTCGGCGTGCGTGAATGAAGGATGCTGAACGCTCACGCGATAGCGCCCGGGCACAAGGGTAAGCTCGAACTTGCCATCGGCCGCGCTGCTTGTCTCCTTTGGAGGCGCGTTCGGGGAATCTAGAGACTGTGTCGAAACGCGCGCGCCTTGAACCGCCGCGCCGCTTGGGTCTGTAAGTGTTCCGGTGATGGTGGCGGTTTGCTGCGCTTGGGTCGCGACGGGCAGGAAAAGCAAAATTCCCAGCAGGCTTCTGAACGGGCTTCGAAAAACAATAGCCGAAAGACGATGCAGTCTCATTTTGTCCTCCTCTCCCTCTCGCGCGGGAGTTGAAGGTTGTCCGGATGATGCGTGCGCCAAGCGCGCGCATATCCGGATTGAGACTCCGCCGGTCTCCTGGCTTAGCGGCTTGCCGCAATCTCACCGCAACAATTCGATGAAATCCGGCATCAGCGCGGCCTTCCCATCCTTCACTCCGAGTCACTGGCATAGCGTGCCGCGATTCGTCGATTCGGACAGTGGTGCGCGCCAAAAATTCTCCGCCTTACAGTCGCGCGGCGGCGACGGCTTTTCACCGTCTTCCCGTGCGCGGAGTCTCCTGTGATTGTGGACGGCGCGCCAAAATCAGCGAACGCCGCTGCTAAGTAAGGAACTAGTGGTTACCGCTCAAAATCACTCGCGGGCGGCCGCTCGGACGGATCTCTACTTCCAGTGGCGCCTCGAAAACTTCTTCCAGCACTTCGCGTTGATACACTTCCGCGGGCGAACCGATCCGCAAACACTTGCCTTTGTGCATCAGCGCGACGCGGTCGGAAAATTCCGCGGCCAAATTCAATTCGTGCGTCACCACCACCACGGTGTAGCGGTTTTCGTCGGCCAGCCGCCGCAAACGCCGCAGCAATTCCACTTTGCCGCCGATATCCAGATGTTGCGTCGGCTCATCGAGCAGCAACAGCCCCGGCCTCTGAGCCAGAGCGCGCGCCAGAATCACTCGCTGCTTTTCTCCGCCGGAAAGCTGATCCATCCAACGGTCGCGCAGCCCATCCGCGCCCACTTGCGCTAGCGCATTTCCAGCCATCAGGCAATCTTCGTCGGACTCGAATCGCAATCTCTTGCCATAGGGATAGCGCCCTTGCAGCACGTATTCCCACACACGCAAAGGAAACAGCAACTCGCTTTCCTGTGCCACCAGCGCGACCTGTTGCGCGCGAGCACGGGGCTCGAGTTCGCTCACCTCCATGCCGTCTATTTCCACGCGTCCAGACAAGGGCTTCAGCATTCCCGCCAGCAATTTCATCAGCGTCGATTTTCCGCTGGCGTTCGGGCCGAGGATCGCGACTAGCTGGCGCTGCTGCGCTTCAAAACTTACCGGGCCCAGCGTAAATTTCGGCGCGGAGCGGTCTGTCGCGGCATACGCATAGCTGGCCTGTTCGACTTTCAGCCGCACATGAGCCGAAGCCGCGAACGGAATCGGCTGCGGGGCCAGCGAAGCTCCGTTTCCCGCACCGGGACTCATCGCATTCTCCTGCGCATCAAGTAAATGAATACCGGCGCGCCGGCCAGCGCCGTCATCGCGCCTACGGGCAGTTGCGTAGGAGCCACTACCGTGCGCGCCAGCGTATCGGCCAGCACGATCACGATCGCGCCGCCGATTGCCGAAGTCGGAATCAGCAGCCGATAGTCCGTGCCGAAAAGCATTCGCATCACGTGTGGCACCAGCAGGCCGATGTAACCAATCGCACCGCTAACCGAAACTGCAAGTCCAGTAAGCACGGAAGCAGCCACGTAAACCACCATCTTCACGCGATTGACGTTCACGCCCAGGTGCCGCGCTTCCTGCTCGCCGGTGAGAATCAGATTCAAATCGGAAGACGTGGTGTACATCGCACCCGCCGCAACCACAAAAATCAAAAATAGAAAGCCGAACCAGCCGATCACGTTTGACGTCGGAGGCGGCGCCGTGAGATCACCCATCAGCCAGAAGGTCATGCTGCGAAGTTCGGTGCCGGTGACCATGGTTAGCAGAAAAATGATGATCGCTGACAGAAAAGACGCCGCCACAATCCCAGCGAGCAATAGCGTTGCACCATCGAGTTGTCCACCGCGCCGTCCCAGGAAATAAACCGCCGCGATCGTCGCCGCCGCCCCCACAAATGCCGCAAACTGAATTGCGCCCACCATGTGTGGAGCAACAATCAAGCTCAGCATCGCACCTAGCGCCGCGCCACTTGAAACGCCCAGCACGTACGGATCGGCCAGCGGATTGCGCAACAGCGCTTGAAATCCTGCGCCGGCGGTGGAAAGCGCCGCGCCAACTAGAATTCCCAACGCGATACGTGGCAATCGCAGCCCAAACACCACCAGCTTGAATTCCGACGGAATTTCGTCCCAGCGCCCCGCCGCTCCGTGATAGAGCGTCGCAACGATGTCGCGCACAGCGATCGGGTAATCACCCATGCGCAGTGAAATCACCACCTCGATCAGCAGCAGTGCGCCCAGCCCCGTGCAAATTCCGATGATGCGCTTCGGCGTCAACGGGCGCACGCGTTGCGCTCCTTCATTGATTCGGGCACGGTTGCAAAGTAACGGCCATTTTCAATTTTCACTTTTCCATTTTCCGGCGGTTTGGCACCAAAAACTTCCGGATGAAAATCGTGCGCGAGCTGCTCGATGGCACCAATCAATCCGGGCGAAGGTCTGTCCATTTCGTCGCTGGCGACTACGACGCGCCCCAGTTTCACCGCTTGCAGATCGCGCCACGTGGGACGCGTGCTCAGATCGGCGCCCTGCGTTGCATTTTCAGCTTTCAAATGGTCCGCGGTCAGCACGATGTAGTCCGGCTGCAAGCGCACGACTTCTTCCATGCTTACCTGCGGCCAATTTTGATCGGAGGTGATCACGGATTCCGCGCCAGCCCATCGGAGCGCATCGGCAATAAACGTATTCTGCCCGATCGAGATCAGAGGATCCTCCCAGACTGCAAAAAGCACGTGAGCCATCGGCCGGTCCTGCAAAAGCGCGTGCAGCGCATCAAGCCGCTTCTGCAAGTCTGCCACCAACTTCGCGCCTGGATCTTTGGCACCCAGCAAGTCCGCAATTTCCGCCGTGGAGTTCAGCATCCCGGTCACCGTGTGAGGGGCGCTGGTGTAAACCGGAATTCCCAGTTTCAGCAGCGCGTCGGCCGTTTGCGGCCGGTTGATGGACGTACTCGCCAGGACCAGGTCGGGATGCATCGCCACAATCGCTTCCAGGCTCGGATTCTGCGGCCCGCCTACGTGCGGCTTTTCTTTCGCGGCGGGCGGAATTTCGCAATACGTTGTGTCGGCTGCGAGCTTGTCTTGCAGGCCTAACGCGTAAACCGTTTCGGTCAGGTTCGGCGCGAGAGTCACCACGCGCTCCACATTCAACGGAATCGCCATGTGTCGACCGGTTTCGTCTGTGATCATCCTAGCAGTGGACTTGGTCGTCGCTGGAGGAATCGCCGGATTCGCGGCCGGCGGCGCGTTTTGCTGCCGCAATCGGAACAGAGCTGCGCTCGATGCTGTCGGCTGAATGGTACATGTGATACCAGCACACGCGATGATGAGCGCGGAGGTTAGAAAACGCCGTATGGATCTTTCCAAAGCCAAAATATTCTCCCACGCAATAAAAAAGCCTCGCGGAATAGAGCGAGGCGTCTCGCCACACTCTTTCTCGCGAAGAGTGTCAGCTTCGACCAGTTCGGGTAGGTTTCCTGACTTTCAACTCATCGCCCGGCACGCCTGCAACAGAAGCAGGCGTTCCAGCGACAGCCGATTACAGTGGCGGGACCGTGGCCGATTTTCACGGCCTTCCCCAAAAATTGAAAACAGCTTGCACCGATTTCAATTTTCACCCTAAGAGCGCATCTTCGGCGCTCCTAGAGCTACCCGAGCCAGCTAAGTTGTCCATCGCGAGTGTAAGCGCCCCGTGTTTTGCTGTCAATCAACCGGAGACAGAAACTCGAAAAACGAAACTCCAGAGACGAAAAGGATGCGTGTCAGGATTTGCTCCGAGGCGGCCGTGTTTCGCAAAGGCTCGGCGCAAATAAGTAGCTGGGACAACTTCAGCGGTTCTTCCACTTCGGCGCGCGTTTTTCCACCAGGGCGCGCAAACCTTCTTGGGAATCTTCCAGATCGGCAAGCTCGTTCAAGAAAACCTTCATCGAATTGCGCACGCCCTCGCGCAACGGCAATCCCAGGCTGCCCAGAATCGCTTTCTTCGCCATGGTCAGCACCGGGCCAGACTGCGCGGTGACGCGCGACACAACCTCGTCGACTTTCTCGACCAGTTTATCTTCCGGCACGAGCCAGTTCACTAAGCCCACTTCGCGGGCGCGTTCGGCAGACATCGCTTCGCCGGTCAGGACCAACTCTAGCGCCAGTTTGGGGCCGAGAATGTAAGGTAGCACGGCCGCTGCGAGAGGAGGGAATGCACCCAGCTTGATTTCAGGTTGCGCAAAACGTGCGTTCGGCGTGGCAATCACCAAATCGCCCAGCGCCGCAAGTTCCGCGCCGCCGCCAAACGCGGGGCCATTCACCACCACCAGCACCGGTTTCGAAGTATCCAGCATTGCCGCAAAAGCGTTGTGAAAAGCGTCCAGCAACTGAAACACGCGTCGTTGCGTATACTCGCCCAACTCGATTCCGCCAGAGAAAGTCTTGCCTTCGGAATCCAGCAAAATCAATTTGATCTGGTGTTTCTCACTCACCGAGTTGATGCCCGAGGCTATTTCCATCAGCATGCGTTCATTCAGCAGATTCTGCTGCGGGCGATCGAGCCGCAAGTGCGCCACTTCACCTTCGAGGCGGAACTTGACGAACTGAAAATCTTCGAGCAGCGGAGGCCGCGTCGCCAGCGTTCCCAGCATTTCCGGCCCTCGCACGTCCACGCCACGCCCGCGCGCTTCTCTGGTTAATGCCATCGGTTTGATCCTTGGTATTTCATCAATCTCGCGTAGCTCCGGCGGCAGGCAGCCGCCCCGCCGGCTAATTTGTGTCGTAGCGGAGTCCAAAAACTGTTCGCTTCCGGTTCACTTAATCGCGCGGGGGCACCATGCCTGCGGCCTTCATCCACACACGCGCGCGCTCCATCAGGACGTGCGTGTAGCCGCCTTCCAACACGAATCTCACGAAATTTGCGTAGAACAGGAATCCCATTTCTGCTTTTCTTTAGCCTCGCGCACGGTTCCGGCCTGCTAAGCCTGCCAGTCATCATAGGCAGAGTTCATGATGATCGCGCCGCATCCGCAGCCAGCGGCCCAACTATAAGAGCCTAGACTATCCCCGTCACCGCCGCCACGACGGACCCGCGAGCGTGCGTACAATCCGCCACGTGTCCACGGAACAACCGCAACCTGTCCAGAAGTACAGGTTGCAAAGGCTCAAGCGAGGCCCGCCAGTGTGCGAAAGGTCTTCTGTGTTACGGTTTTGATGCCGTTAGAGGGGATATCTTCGAATGAAACTGATCCTCGCCTCCACTTCACCGCGCCGTGCCGAAATTCTGCGCAATGCCGGATTTGTGTTCGACGTCTTGCCGACCCACACGGATGAAACCCGGCAACCTGACGAAGCGGCCGAGGATTACGTTCGCCGGATCGCTCAAGCTAAGGCCCACGCGGCCCGCGAGCAGTTGCGCGCCACAGGCGAACCAGCGATCGTGATTGCGGCTGACACCGTCGTGTTAGCCGAAGGACAGATTCTCACTAAGCCGCAGGACGCCGCGGACGCGCGCCGCATGTTACGCATGATGAGCGGCAAATCCCACGAGATTCTCACCGGACTTGCGATCCTGCGCCTTCCGGATGGAGTGGAGGCTGTGCACATCGAACGAACATGCGTTGAGCTACTGCCGATTTCGGATGACCAGATCGAAAGTTACCTCGGCACGGGCGAATCGTTCGATAAGGCTGGCGCCTATGGCATCCAGGGAGTCGCGGGAAGGTTTGTCGCGAAGATCGATGGCTGTTACTTCAACGTGATGGGCTTACCGCTTTCGCGCGTCTGGCGCGCAATCCGCGCCCTCGGATGGGAAGATCCTACCGCGGAATAATCGCAGGCCGGAATCTCCGAGGCGCCCGCAAAAGAAAACGGCGGCCGCGTGGCCGCCGTCACAATGCCTCTGATTTCGAATTTCGTGGAACGCAAACGCGCCGTTATTTCTTTTCTTCTGTCGCGGGAGAAGCCGGCGGCGCCGGTGTAGCGGCCGGCGGATTGGCTGGCGGGTTTGCCGCAGGCGTGTTTGGATGCGGGCTGTTCATCCCATCCTTGAAGTTGCGGATGCCTTCGCCAAGCCCGCGCATTACTTCGGGAATTTTCTTGCCCCCGAAGAGCAGCACGATGATCGCCAGCACGATTAACCAATGGATTGGGCTGAATTCACCCATAAGTCACCTACCTTCGATTTCTTCTGAACTTTCCAGGGCGGTCCGCGACCCTCGCGCCCGCCAATCAACCAAGTATAACACGCTCATCCCCCACGCGGCGCGTGACGTGCTCGCGGTCGAGATGCTCCAATAAGGGAATCGCATACTTGCGCGTGACGCCCGTAAGTTCCTTGAATGCAGTGATCGGCAGGCGTTCGCCGTGCTCTTTGCGGTACTTTGTCAGCATCTCGTGCAATCGCGCGAGCGCGCTGCGATGAAACACCAAATCGTTCGCGATCTTAACCAGCACTTTTTCGCGCAGCAGAATTTGCAAAATCTTCTGCGCGCGTGGCGCGTCCACCGGCAGTCTCGCCAGCACGCTGGCCAGTTCCGGCACCGTCAGCCCAGCGCGTGCGAATTCACGTTCGATCAACTCCTTCGCCAGCGCTTCCTCAGATGAAAGTTCGATTTCGCGCCCCGCTTGGCGCACCAGATCGCCGGAGATCGCCAGCGCGTGCGCTTTCACCAGATCGTCCAAAGCTGCTTCGAATATTTCGATGCGGGCGTCACCTGCGCGCGCACGCAGTTCCTGTTTCGGAATTCCCGGCACCAAAGGATTCGCGCGATGAAATGCTTCCACAGCCTGGCGAATTGCCGCCGCGCAATTGGCGACCACTTGTGTGGACGCAACCAGCGCCGGCTCCGCCACCAGAATTCTCACCCGCTTTTCCGCCGCCAGTTTTTGTGCTGCCACGCCTGCGTCTGCGTCCGTCCAGCCGGTCCGCGCCACGATCTCCACAAACGTCAGACCGCCAGCTGTAGCTTCAACCAGCGCACCAACAATTTCGTCGTGTCGGCCGCGCTCCCAGATTTCCAGAAACGGCGCCACGGCGGCATCCTTGCGCTTATGCCGGGGAGCGCGCGCATCCAGCACGGTGCCGCCGCCAATCGTCACCACCGGGGAAAACTGCCGCAGGATGAAACGGTCGCCGGGAAGCACCAGCACCGGCTCTTCGAGCCGCAATTGCGCAAAGGCCGATTGGCCTGCCGCCAGTTGATTTGCGCCATCCAGCAAGATCACTTCCGCAATCGCTTCCGCCGTACCCTGGTGAAAGTGCACACGCGCGCGATTTTTGAGCGGCTTGGCTGAACGAAGAAGCGCGATTCGCGCGTCCAGCCGCTCAGTGGTATCGAACACTCTGGCGGGCACGAGAACCATGCCGCGTTCAATTTCTTCGCGTTCGATTCCCGCCAGGTTCAATGCCGTGCGCTGGCCGGCCACAGCGCCGTCGATCCGTTTGCCGCCGGAATGAAGTCCTCGAACCCGCAACACTTTGTTCGACGGCAGCAGCTCCACTTCATCCTCGGCCTTCACCGCACCGGAAATCAGTGTCCCGGTCACGACCGTTCCAAATCCCTTCATCGCAAACGCGCGGTCAATCGGCAGCCGGAAATGTTGCCTCGCATCTTTTACCGGCACGGACTCCGCCGAGCGCACCAATTGCTGCCGCAACTGATCGAGTCCCGCGCCCGTTCGTGCACTCACGGCCACCGTCGGCGCCCCGTCCAAAAACGATCCGCGCACGAATTCTTCGATTTCCAGCCGCACCAATCCGAGCATGTCGGCATCAACGAGGTCAGATTTCGTAATCGCGATGATGCCGCGCGGAATTCCCAGCAGCCGGCAAATGTCGAAATGCTCGCGCGTCTGCGGCTTGATGGATTCATCCGCTGCGACCACCAGCAGCACCAGATCGATCCCACCCACGCCCGCCAGCATGTTGCGCACGAACCGCTCGTGCCCCGGCACGTCCACCAGCCCCAGCCGCACGC
>DATEVZ010000051.1:0-13876 GCA_035258265.1 Candidatus Acidiferrales bacterium | reverse complement strand
GCGGCGGCTACTCTCACGAGCAGTCAACAATTGAATGTTACGGTCCCGGGGTCGTGCGTCTCTTCGCCTGGTCTTTATCCAGTGGTCGTGCGGAATGCTGATGTCGTTGCGCCGAATCCGGGAATGTCCGCGGTAAACATCGCTGTCGAGCCTGGGCCGGGCGACATCGCTACGAGCGTGGCATCGAACTTCGCGGTCGGCGCTTCGCCTCAAGCGATCGCTATTGATTCATCATTGAACGTCGCGGTCATCGCCAACACTGGCGACAATACGGTCAGTGTCATCAATTTGGCAAGCGATACGCCTGTGGCCGGTTCCCCGGTGGCGGTTGGCCATGGCCCAACTGGCGTTGCGATTGACGATCAGGTCACCACGTCTATCGGCACCCAGGGCGATCACATTGCCGCCGTTACCAACAGCTTAGACAATTCGGTTTCGGTAATCGATCTCACTACACTCGCGGTTACAACGGTTAGCCTGCCAAATCCCAACACACCGCCAAATCCACAACCCGTCCCGTATGCAATCGGGATAAATCCGCTGACGCATCGCGGGTTAGTCGCTCTGCAGTCCACCAACACGGCAGTGGTTATGGATTTCTCGGGCGGAGTCCCGACGGTCATCAGCATCCTTGGCGGCACGCTCGCGCCGTTGAGCTCGGGTATAAAACCTGCCGTCGCAATCGATCCAAGATTGAATTGGGCCATCAGCACGCCGGGTGGAGCAGGAGCCATTAATATCGTGGATCTGGGACGCAATGCGGGCGTGGGCGCAAATTCCACCGATTTAGGGCGCTCTCCGGTCGTGATCGGCAGCCTGACGATTTCGACAAGTGTGCAGGGTATTGGCATCAATACGGAAACACATCAAGCTTTGTTGTCGGATCCCAATGGCCCGCTTAATTCACCGGTGTCCCCCAGTCTTTCGACGTTCAGTCTGCTGGACGAATCGGTCAGTTCGGTTCCATTTACGCTCAATGGAGTCACACTTTCCAACTCGGGGCTAACCGCGGCTGCCGTGAATCCGCTCGCGAATATTGGCATTGCGGTGAACGGTTCGGCGAACACTGCCTTCGTGGTGGACTTGAAAAATAGCATCGTACTGCAGACGATCGCAGGTTTTAATTCCCCGCAAGCGGTGGCGGTGAATCCGGTAACCAATACCGCCTACGTGGTGAATAAGGCGAACAACACCGTCTCGGTGGTCCCGCTGGCCACTACAGCGCCGAACCCGCTGCAAATCGTGGAATCCAGTCCTTCGACGGTATTCGCTCAGAATCCACCTGCAGCTTTGACGCTGTCGATCATCGGGAACGGTTTCACCGGTAGTTCGCAAGTGGTGCTCGACGGCACAGCGGTGACAACCACTCTGGTAAACAGCCGACAGGTGACGGCGGCGATACCCGCTGCTGATCTGGCAACCGCCCGCCGGTTCATCGTTTATGTACAAAATGGCGCGGCAATTTCGAACGTTACTGATCTGACGGTGATCCAGCCCGTGACAGTGGGTACGAGTCCCGTGGGCGTTGCCGTGGATTCGTACTTGGATCAGGCGGTCGTGACGAATTCGGGCAGCGGGAACATCTCCTTGGTGAATCTGCTGAACGGCGCGTTGATAGCGCCACAATCGCCGAGCTTCTTTAGTACTGGCACGACGCCATACGGTGTTGCAATTCTGGCGCGGACGGGCCAGGCGCTAGTGGTGAATAACGGTAGCAATGACGTCACGATTCTCGATGAGAAGGGCCTCAATGGCGTATTCAAGAGTCCGCTGACGCTGTCGCTCGGGCAGGCGACGCTTCCCATAGGAGTGGCAATCAATCAAGACTCTGCGCTCGCAGCCATCACTGCCACTGTAGTTTCTGGCAGTACCAATGAAGGTGATCTCTCTTCGTTCGTCGTCGAAAACGCTACCGCATCAACGGTCCCGAGTGTCGATACTTCGATAGACTTCCTGCCGCTCGCCGTTGCGATTGATCCCGCGCCGTTTAATGATCCGGCACAGAACATCGCGGGGGTCACGACCGCCGGGCAGGCTAGCTTCTTGGATCTATTGCAATTGCCGAGCGGAACGGTTTCCAGAGTCAGTAACCAACTGGAGCTTCCCACAGGGGCAGTTTTCGACGCGGCCAATCAGATTTTTCTAGTAGCAGACAGCACGCAGAACGATCTATTTTTCGTGAATCCTCTGACGTCGTCCGTGCTGGGCACCGTCCGGACCGGCATTAACCCGACGTCGCTTGATTACAATTTCAACTCCAGCACGCTGGTTACGTCGAATGCGGCCAGTAATACGCTTTCGGTTCTCGATTACGTCTGTCCGCCAAACCCGAACGGCGCGACGAACTGCCCGACGCCGCAAGTGCATGACATTATTGACGCGGGTGGCTTGGTGTCGGCGGCCTCGTTGGTAATTGGCCCGAACTCAGTGGCCATAGACCCCAGGCTGAACCTAGCCGTGCAAGTGGATCAAACGAACAACCGCATTTTGCTCGTGCCGCTGTCCCACTAGAGCGATGAATCCACGCTTGACTGGCGGCAACGGCGCGAAACGGAGTGGCGCAAGATGCGAGGCCAACCGCGCATCTTGCTGGCGCATCACAGAATAACCGTCGCGTGGGCCTAATCGCAGCATGGTTATTAGCCGAAACCGATTGACCTGTTTCTCGGGCGACAGCTATAATTCCCGATTTGTGTTTGCTGATTTGTGCTTGACGGTACAGGCGGCGAGACTTTGGGAATCATGATCCGAACAACTATTTACTCTAAGGAGTGAGAATGAAGATTCGATTGGCAGTTCCAGCCCTGGCGGCGTTCCTGATGGTTCCCGCAGTGTGGGCACAAACAGGTGGCGCAGCGGCGGCAGGCGCCGAGAAAGTGGGCGTGATTGACGTTCAGGTGGCCATCACCAGCACCTCGGAAGGGAAGCAGGCTGCTGCCGAGTTGCAATCGCAGTTCGCGCCCCGGCAAACCGAGCTCACCAACATGCAAAAGCAGATGGAAGATATTCAGACACGCATGCGCACCGGACAGACCACGCTCAGCGACGATGAAAAGGCGCGGTTGGCTCGCGAAGGAGATCAGCTCCAGCGCTCTTATCAGCGAAAATCGCAGGACGCCCAAGATGATTTCAATGAAGCCCAGCGCGAAATTGTGGACCGCATCGGCCGCAAGATGATTGACGTTCTGAGCAAATATTCTCGCGACAACGGTTACAGCGTAATTCTCGACCGCTCGGGCCAAAGCTCGCCGGTGATCTTCGCTGCGAACTCGATCGACGTGACGCAGGAGATCATCCGTCTGTACGACCAAACCTATCCGGCAAAGTCCGGCTCAACGACGCGGCCTCCCGCTCAGCAGCAACAGCGCGCTCCAGCGCCCAAGCCGCAAACGCCGCAGCAGTAGTTAGGCAAGCTGGCCGGCGGACGCTGCGCGGCCCGAAAACCCAAAAGGCCCCCCAATGCGAAACCGGGGGGCCTTTTCTTTTCGGGGGCGCCTTGCTGATTCGGACCCGACCGGTAGCTATTTTCAGGTGCAGCGGCTGGCCTTGCCTTTTTGCGTCGTAGAAATTATACTGAGTTGCTTCCAGACAGGTCGCATGTACGAGTGGGCGCGAGCCCACTTTTTTGTTGGACGCGACAAATGGCGGAGCGCCTAAGCGTCGTTGCTTGAGGTGCCTGCGTACGAGGTACTGGCGAGCCATTGAACGGACGGGGTTAGAATGGAAAGAGGTCGTCGGACTAGCGGTACCGGGACGCCCAGTCTGGCCGCGCGCTACAAAATGTTACCGCTAGACTAGAATGGAACTGGAAAAGATTCAAGAAGCGGCGGAGCGCGTGGCGCGCTCGCTGGGCCTTGAGATTTTCGACGTCGAGTGGAAGATCGGCAAGCAGCGCTTGCTGCGTGTTTCTATCGACCGGCTGCCCGGCCCGCAGAACCCGGAAGGCTTGGGTGTCACTCATAAGGATTGCGAGCGAGTGAGCGAGCAGCTCAGCGTGATCCTGGACGTGGAAGACTTGGTGCCCGGTCCGTCGTACGTTTTGGAAATAAGCTCACCAGGGCTGGACCGTAAACTGATCAAGCCCGCGGATTATGAGCGTTTCGTCGGGCGGCTGGCGAAAATCTGGCTGAACGAGCCGATCGAAAAGCAGGCGTATCTGGAAGGACGGTTGGCGGGATATGCCGACGGCGTCGTGAAAGTCACGGTGCGCGACCGCGAACTTGCCGTGCCGTACGCTGGGATCAAGAAAGCGAATTTGGTGGTGGAGTTGTAGAGCAAGTTGAATTGGCAGCAATTCCATTATTAGCGGCGAGATTTTCATAACTCATGGACGAGATGTACGGGAGAAGCGCGAATGGCGAGTCAGCTGTACCAGCAGATCGAGCTGATCAGCCGGGAGAAGCATATTGAACCGGAGATCATCGTCGCGGCCATTGAGGACGCGATGGTGGTTGCGGCGCGGAAATATTATCGCACCGAGGAAGAGCTTCGCTCAAAGTTCAATCCAGATACCGGCCAGGTAGACGTGTTTTCAGTGCACACGGTCGTCGAGGAAGTAGCCGATCCTGTGCGCGAAATTTCCTTGAACGACGCTCGCAAGCGCCAGCCCGAAATTGAAGTAGGCGGCGAGATCACCGAGACCAAGCCCACGGATGTTCTGGGCCGCATCGCCGCGCAGACAGCTAAGCAGGTGATCCTGCAGAAGGTGCGCGAAGCCGAACGCGATACGATCTATAACGAATTTCACACGCGCGTGGGCGAGCTGATCAATAGCGTGGTGAAGCGGATGGAGGGTCCGGACATCATCGTGGACATGGGCCGTACTGAGGCGCGTTTGCCCAAGCGCGAGCAATCGCGGCTGGAAGCATACAATGTCGGCGACCGCCTGCGCGTCACGATTCGCGCGGTGGAACGGGCTGCGAAGGGGCCGCAGGTGGTGGTGTCGCGCGCCGATCCGGCTCTGGTGCAGCGTTTATTCGAAATGGAAGTGCCGGAAATTTATGACGGCACCGTGCAGATTCGTGCGGTGGCTCGTGAAGCGGGTGAACGCACGAAGATTGCCGTCGAGAGCCGCGACAAGGATGTGGACCCCGTGGGTGCGTGCGTGGGAATGAAGGGGATGCGCGTACAGTCCATCATTCGTGAATTGCGCGGTGAGAAGATTGACATTATTCCGTACAACGAGGAGACAGTCGCCTTCGCGCAGAAGGCGCTGAGCCCGGCGAAAGTCACTCGCGTGCAGGTTATTGACCCCGAAGAGAAGCGCCTGGAAGTGATCGTCGAGGACACACAACTTTCACTGGCCATCGGCAAGAAGGGTCAGAATGTGCGGCTCGCCAGCAAACTGATTGGCTGGAACATTGACATCAAGAGCGAGGAAGAAAAGCGCCGCGAGATCGAAGCGCAGATGGCGGCCCTTACGGCTCCTGGTACGGCGCTGACTGAACTTGCCGGCGTAGGCCCGAAGACCATCGAGAAACTGGAAGCGGCGGGAATTTCTTCGATCGAGAAGCTCGCGGACATGACGCCCGAACAGCTCGTGGAAATTCCGGGCATTGGCGAGAAAATGGTGGAGAAGATCCACCAGTCGGTGGCCGCATATTTCGAAGCCTTGGAAACAGCAGCGGCTGCCCCGCCGGAAGCTGTTGGCGTTGCCGAAGCTGACGGCGCCGTCGCTGAAACTGAAACGGAAGTAGCTGCGGAAGAAGAGGCTGCATCGGTAGATGAAGCCACCGAACAGGCTACTGAGCAAGTGGCCACGGACGAAAATGGCGCGCCGCAGGAAGATGCCGCGGTGAGCCCGGTGGAGGCCGAAGCCGAGGCGGAAGCTCTTGATGAGGCAACCGAAGAGGCCAGCGAAGAAGTAAGAGAACAGGAAATTGGCGGTACCGAAGAGAGCACCGAAAAGCCGTAGTTTGGCGTAACGCTGGCGTCTGGCTGATCGTTTGAAAAATGTAGCGTGAATTGTGAAGGGTAACGGGAAGGACCAAGGAAGATAGAGGCGAATGGCAGATTCTAATCAAGTCCGAATCAATGAGCTGGCACGCGAACTGGAGATCAAGGCGAAGGTTCTGATCGAGTTCCTGCCGGAAGTCGGCGTCACGGAAAAAAAGACGCACTCGAGTTCGATCGATTTGAAGCATGCCGAGCTCGTGCGCAAGCATTTCCGCGACCTCGCGGCCGCTGAAGAAGCTGCGGAAGCGGACAAGTCTGCCAAGGCCGCCGGTAAGAAGGCGGCGCCAAGGCCGAGTGCTCCGGCTCCAGCGGCGCCTGCGGGGATCGGTGCGAAGCCAGCTCCAACTGCGACTGCCACGCCCGCGACGGCACCGAAGCCCGGGTTCGCGCCGGCTGCTTCCCCCGCGCCGGGGGCTGCACGGCCTGCCGCACCGGCACCTTCGCCAGCGGCACGTCCCGCAACACATCCAACGAGTCCCGCTCCGGCGGCGGCCAGGCCCGGAGCGGCATCTGGCGCGCCGACTGCGCCACCTTCGGCTGCACGACCTACTTCTGCGCCACCAGCATCCGGACCAAGACCAGGAGTACCGCTGCGACCTACGACACCCGGCACCGCACCCGGCGCTCCGATGACAGCACGTCCGGCGGCGGCACCCGGCGCGCCACGGCCCAGCGGCGCCCCTGCACCTGGCCAACGATATCCTGTACGTCCCGGCGCTCCTTCGGGTCCAGGACAAGGCCGTCCCGGCGCCCCGCAAGGCATGCGGCCGGGCGGAGCACCGCAACAATTTCGTCCGAGTGGTGCGCCTCAAGGCCGCCCGGGCGGCGCTCCGGGCCAGCGTCCTGGCGGACCTCCTTCACGGTACCCGCAGCGTCCTGGAGGCGGTGGACCGGGCGGTCGTGATAATAAAGCGCCGGTCGGCGCGCAGCGTCCTGGCGCGGGAGTCCCTAAAGCCGAACCTGGCAAGCCACTCTATGCTCGCAAGCCGGCGGCACGCGGCCGGCCGCTCATCGAAAAGCGATACGCGGAGGGTGAACGCAAGCTGCATCCCGTCCGTCCGCGAGCAGGGGTAGGCCCAGGCGGGCGCGCAACTGCCGTCGAGCCGGTTGCACCTGTCAAGCGTGAGCCGCGCCCTCTGACGGTTACCGAAGGAATCACCGTGCGCGAGCTGGCTGAAAAACTCGATATTCGCGCTAAGGATTTGCTGAAGACCTTACTCGACCGCGGCGTATTCGCGAGCATCAATCAAGCGCTCGACGTGCCGACAGCCACAAGCCTGGCCGAAGCTTTCAACGGCGTCGTGCAAGTCGTCACGTTCGAAGAGCAGCTTGTTCAGGAAGAAAAGGTCAAGGAAGAGCGCACGGGAAATGAAGTGCCGCGCGCGCCCGTGGTCACGGTAATGGGCCACGTTGACCACGGCAAGACGAGTTTGCTGGATGCGATCCGCGAAGCGGACGTGGCCGGCGGCGAAGCCGGCGGAATTACGCAGCACATCGGCGCCTATGAGGCGCACGTGCAGGGTAAGCGTATCGTTTTCGTGGATACGCCGGGCCACGAGGCGTTCACGCGTATGCGCGCGCGCGGCGCAAAGGTGACGGACATCGTCGTGCTCGTGGTGGCCGCGGACGACGGCATGATGCCGCAAACCGAGGAAGCCATTTCACACGCGCGTGCGGCCGGAGTGCCGATCGTTGTCGCCATCAACAAGGTTGACAAGCCGGATGCGCAGCCCGAGCGTGTGAAGCGCCAGCTTTCGGACAAGGGCTTGATGCCCGAAGAGTGGGGCGGCGACACCGTGATGGTGGAAGTTTCTGCCAAGACGAAGAAGAACCTTCCCAAGCTGCTGGAAATGATTTTGCTGGTTGGCGACATGCGCGAGTTGAAGGCCGATCCCGGAGTGCCGGCAAGCGGGACTGTGCTCGAATCGCGTGTCGACAAAGGCCGCGGCCCGGTGGCGACCATGCTCGTGCAGAACGGGACGTTGCACGTGGGCGATGTCTTCATCGTCGGCGCGGTTTACGGCAAGGTGCGCGCGATGTTCGACGATCACGGCGGAGCCATCAAGCAAGCGGGGCCTTCGACGCCCGTCGAGGTTCTCGGATTGCAGGGAGTGCCGGAAGCGGGCGATCAATTCCAGGTGGCGGACGAAGCTAAGGCGCGGCACATCGTCGAGTACCGCCAGGGCAAGGCGCGCGAAGCTACTTTGGCAAAATCAGCGAGCGGCCGGTTAACGCTCGATCAGTTGCACGAACAATTGAAGATCGGCGAAGTGAAGGAATTGCCGGTTGTCGTGAAGGCGGATGTGCAAGGTTCGGTGGAAGTGTTGAACGAAATGCTGCCGAAGCTTTCGAACGACCAGGTGAAGCTGAAAGTGATCCATGCTAGCGTCGGTGCGGTGAACGAAAGCGACGTCCTGCTCGCGTCCACTTCAAACGCTGTGATCGTGGCTTTCAACGTGCGGCCGGAGCGCAAGGCCGCGGATCTGGCGCAACGCGAAGGCGTGGACATTCGCACCCACACGATCATTTACGAACTGCTGGACGAACTGCAGAAGGCGGTCGAGGGTTTGCTCGCGCCGGTCATCAAGGAACAATTCCTGGGCCGCGCCGAAGTGCGCGACACGTTCCGCGTTAAGGGCGTTGGCACGATCGCAGGCTGCTCGGTGCTTGATGGCATTGTGAAACGTGATGCCGAGGTTCGCGTGATTCGCGAAGGCACCGTGATTTATACCGGCAGAGTGAGCTCGCTCAAGCGCTTTAAGGATGACGTGAAAGAAGTCCGTCAGGGATTTGAATGCGGCATCGGGGTATCGAATTTTGCCGACGTGAAAGTTGGCGATATACTCGAGTGTTTTTCGATCGAAAAGACCGCGGCGCTTCCACCGCCTCCGCCAGATCGTCCACGGCCGGATCGCGCTGCGGCAGCAGAGCGCGTCAGGACGTAGTAGCGTAACCGCCTGTTCTGGGGCGCCAGGGAAAGATTGCGCGACTTCCTGGCGATGGGCGGCCTCGCGTTGACGGTACCTTTTCCTGGCGCTGAAGGCTCCACCGCGCAGTCCAGCATTGCTGCGCCACTACGAAAATGCCGATCGGCCTCCTTACCCTGGAAATTCACATCCTCGATGCGCAGTCTCTCAAGGACAAACGGCAAGTTCTGCGCAGCTTGAAGGACCGCCTGCGCGCTCACTACAATGTGGCCGTCGCGGAGCTCGAACATCAGGACACTTGGCAGCGCTCGCGCATCGGCGTGGTGACCATTTCAGGCGACGTAGGGTATTTGGAGAAATCACTCGCTGAAATTGCGGCGGAGTCCGAGCGCGTGTTGGGCCGCGATTTGGTTTCGCAGGAAGTGGAATATTTCGAGGGTGAGGAAAGCGCATGACGATTCAAGGACATCGCTCGGAACGCATCGCCGAGGAAATTCGCAACGAAGTGAGCCTGATGCTGGCAGGGGAACTGAAAGACCCGCGGTTGGCGGCGCCGGTGCTGGTAACCGAGGTCCGCATGGGCGCGGGAATGCGCACGGTGCGTGTGTTTGTGAGCCTCGCGGGCGATCCGGCCGAGCGCGCGACCACCCTCGAAGGCTTGCAAGCTGCAAAAGGGTACGTACGCCACGAATTGATCGAGCGGTTGCACATGCGGCGCGCGCCGGAGGTACTGTTCGTCCTCGATGAAACTGAAGAATACGGCCAGCGCATCGAGAACTTGCTGCGAAAGGCGAAGGCTCCGGAGGATCACACTCCGTAGCGTCACCTTGCTGGTTCAAGCAACGTCGAACCAAAGGGCTCTCTCGGCCTTTCGATCGAAAGACTCTCCGAGTACGTCAGCGCTACAACAACATTATGTCTCGTCCACCTAAAGTTCCTCCCTGCGACGGAATACTCGTCATCAACAAGCCAAGCGAAAGAACCTCCCACGATGTGGTGGAATCCGTTCGGCGTCTGGTGGGTTTTCGCGGGATCGGGCATCTGGGCACGCTCGACCCGCTGGCGACCGGCGTGCTGGTGGTGGCTCTAGGGCGCGCTACGCGTCTCGCGCGTTTTTATACCGGTCGCCGCAAACGTTATACATGTGCAGTACGTTTCGGCTTCGAGACCGATACGTACGACGCTGACGGGGAGGCTCTAGGGCCGGATAAGGCTCCCACATTGAACTCGGAGGAAATTGCGGCGCATGCCGCGCAGTTTCTCGGTAAAATTCAGCAAGTGCCCCCTGCGTACTCGGCGAAAAAAATTCACGGCCGTCCCGCGCACGAGCTCGCGCGAAAAAATAAGACCGTGAAGCTCGAACCCGTGGAAGTGGAAGTGTTCGAGTTTCTGCCGACCAGCGTGGTAGGCTCGGTAGCCCGTTTCACCGTGGAATGCGGCGCTGGAACGTACATACGCTCGCTGGCGTACGATTTGGGAAAGCTGCAAGGCTCCGGCGCGCACTTGGCGGAAATCACGCGCACAGCAGTCGGCGAATTCACTTTGGATGATGCTCGCTCACTTGCCGAGCTTGAACAAGATGCTAAAGGGGGCCGTTTGCTCGAGCGCGTGATTCCGCTCGAAAAGCTGCTGACGGACCTGCCGCGTACTACAGTGCTGCCCATCGTCGAAAAACGCGTACGCCACGGCGCGAAATTCAACATCACGATCGCACAGATTCAGCCGGGACTCGCGAATGAGGCGCAGAATGCGCCAGCGCAACTTGATTCTGGCGATTGGAAGCCCTCACGACTCCGCGTGTTCAATCAGCAGGGGCAATTGATCGCCATTGCAGAACCAGTCGTTCCTCGCACATATCAACCGCTGGTAGTCTTGGAAGCCATGCCGTAGGGAAGCCGCCCTGCGCGCCATCGTCATCTGCAGCTCGCGCGTCTCCGCAAACGCTCGACTCCAGACTCATTCGTTGCAAATTATTGGGCCGCTACTGCGGTTGTGGGTTGTAGGTTTGAGGTGTGTTCGGAGGCGGTTGCTCTGCCGGCGGTTGCTCCGCAGGAGGTTGCGGAGGTTGCGGCTGCGGCGTAATTGGCTGTTGCGGCTCTGCGTTTGGCAGCTGAAATCCGCCGCGGCGCTCTTGTATCGTGGGGCCTAGCGAGGTTGCCCCTCCCAATTGGCCGCGGCCCGCATAGACTACGTGATCCTTTCTAGACGCCAACGCCACGAGACGCGGTGTGACCAGGATCAATAACTCGGTGTCTAAATACTGCGTAGTAGTGGTGCCTCCGATGATGCCGTTGAGCGGCAAGCCGCCCAGACCAGGCGAACCATTCAACGAAGTACTGCGCTGCGGCGCGAGGTAGCCCGCGAGCGCAGCCGTTTGGTCCGTCTTTACGCGCACGGTCTGATGAATTTCCTGATTATTGACCACCGGAATGTTGTTGATGCTGTTGCCCGCAAGACTGCTCAGCGTAAATTCAAACTGCAGTGAGACGTCGCCGTCCGGGTGAATCCGCGGTGTAGCCTTCACTTTCAAGCCGATGTCGATGTATTCGGCGCCTGGGAATTGCGTTCCGACCCCACTGCCGGACAAAAGACTAATAAGCGACGACGAATCCAGAATCACCGAGACACTGTTCGAGCCGAAATTCGAAATTGCGAGATCGGGAAGTCCATCACCGTTGAAATCGGCAGTCGCCGCTGAATCAGGGGTGGTTCCAACAGGTATTTCGATTGGAGCATCGAACGCGCCGCCGCCGGCTCCAAGCAGCAATGCGAAAGAGTTGTCTCCAGTGGCCGTGACGGCAAGATCCGGCAAGCCGTCTTGATTAAAATCGGCGATGGCGATGGATGTCGGATTTGTCCCGGCGGGGAAATCCAGCCGCGTACTACCGGGCTTGATGAATGTGCCGTCGCCATTGCCCAGAAACACCGAAACACTGTTGCCAACGGCATTGGAACTGGTGGCAACGCCGCTATCCGCCACCGCCAGATCCAGGTTACCGTCAACGTCCAGATCGGCCGAGGCGACGTATAGAGGGGTCACGCCCGTGGCGTAGGTGACGCCTTTCTGAAATGTGCCATCGCCATTGCCGATGAAGATTTCGAGCGTGTTGTCAACCGAGTTGGTCACGGCGAGATCAATAAGGGATGGATTGCTCGGATTGAACGCCGCGGCCACGATCGAAGTGGGTGCGCTGCCGGTAACGATCGTAGTCGGTGGTTTAAACGTGCCATCACCGTTGCCGAGAAAAATGCTTACCGTGTTGGCGGCCATATTCACGACTGCCAGGTCCGAAAAACCATCTTTGTTGAAGTCGCCTACTGCGATTGAAGTGGGGCTTGAACCGCTTGGCAGCACGAGCGGCGAGGATGGCGCCACCGTAAAAGTACCATCGCCGTTTCCGAGCAGGATCGAGACGGTATTATCGACTTGATTGGCAACGGCGAGATCGATAATTCCGTTGGTGTTTGTCTTGGCGTTGAAGTTTCCCGTGGCAATCCATGTCGGTCCCTTGCCAACAGTGACCGTGCTCGGAGTGCCGAACGTACCGAGGCCAGCGCCTAAGAAAACCGAAAGGGTCCCGTCTGTAAAATTCGCGACTACCAGGTCCTGAAAGTTGTCTTGATTCAGGTCGCCGGTGGCCACGAAGTCAGGGTTCGTTCCGGTGGTGAGGGTTGTGATCGGAAGACTGGAGGCCGAGCCGCTTGAGACCGTGGGAGTGCCAGTGGCGGTGCTATTGGCATTGCCGACAAGGCTGGAAGAAAACTGCGCCAGCGAAACCGGAAAGCGCTCACCCACAAAAAAGGAAGCGGGCTGACCATCTTCGGCCCGCAGCAGAACCCGGCGACCCGTGCGCACGGTCGAAAGCATATTCGAAAAGCTGGCGGCTGCGCCTGGGAGTGTTCCCAAGAAAGTCGTCTTCCCTCCGCCGAAAGCGAACAGGGGCGGGATCGATGACGACGACCCGAAGACTTGTTGTAGCAAGCTGCTGAGGGCAGCAGCTCCGCCCGCCGCCACGAGCTGCTGTGCGTTCGACGGAATCGAATAAATTGTCGCGGTCTGTGGCCCCGTGATACCCAAGTCCCTGTTGTTGTTGCGATCTACTTCCAGGACTTCAATTTCCAGGATGAGCTCCGCTGGAGGCTGTTCCAGATCTTCAATGACGCCGGTGGCGACGGTGATGGCTTGCGGAGAAGCCCGCATGGTCAATGTGTGGCTCTTCGAATCGAGGTCGGTTCGAGTGATTCCGGCAACCTCACGAACCATTCGCGTCAACTCCGTCATCTGCTCCGATGTTTCCGAAGCGGAGAGAAGCACGGTACGAGCAATTGAAACGTCATAGTCCTTTCGCTTTTGCTGTGTGTCCTGCGCCACAAAGAACAGATGCTTTGTGAGCGGCTTCCAAAACGTTCCGGTTTCCTCGCCCAGCACGCGCATGACCGTAGCGAAGTCAACGTCCTTCAGATCGAGGCGCACCGGTGCGTTGCGCAAGTCCACATCAAACGCGACTTCGACGCCGAATCTCTGGGCCACTTCCTGATAGGCTCCCTGCGTTTGTCCACGAAGCTGAAACGATTGGGTTCCAGGCCGGTGCTCGAGTTCGACTTCGGGCGCCAGTTCAGGTTCAGGAATCAGTTGCTTTGCGCGCGCTGGATCGAGCGCCTCCAATTCGATCAGGCGCTCCCGGATGGTGCGATTCGAGGGGTCCAATTCCTGCGCTTGACGCAACGCATGCAGGGCATTGGTAATTCGCCCGGAAACAGCCTCACGCTCGGCCAAGTCAACTTTCATCTGCACCACATGGCCCTTCGCGACGGCCTGCCGCACCAAGTATTCTCTGTTGCTGGGATCCCAATCCACCGCGTCAGAATACGCATCGTAGGTGGCTTGCCAGTCGCCTTGGTCTTCAAGCTTTAGTCCCTGCTTATAGGCCTGTTTGCCTTTTTTTACGTCGGCCTTGCGCGGAGGTGCTGGCAATTTTTCTTCCAGAGGTGAA
>DATEVZ010000050.1:0-4105 GCA_035258265.1 Candidatus Acidiferrales bacterium | reverse complement strand
AATGATTCCCGCCAATTCGCGGAGGCGGGATTGGTGGATGGAGATGAGCGAGCGATCGAGAGCACGGGAGCCGATGGCGACATCGTTGCCGGCTGCGAGCGCGGCGAGGAGTTTTTCGATTTCCTCGATCGGCGAAGAAAGATCCGCGTCCGTAAAAAGCGCCAAGCGGCCGCGCGCTTCCCACATGCCGTGCCGGACACTATAGCCTTTTCCGCGATTCTCGCCATTCGAGACCAAGCGCACCAGGGGTACTTGCCGGGCCCATTCTTCGGCGATGCGCGCGGTTCCGTCCTGCGAGCCGTCGTCCACGATTACGATTTCGAGTTGACCGAGCGCGAAATCCGGTGCCAGCTCAGGCAAAACGCGGCGAGCGGAAAAATACTCGCGGATGCGCGCGAGAGTGCGCGGAAGGCGAGCTTCTTCGTTGTACGCGGGAATGACGATGGAAAGCTCGGGGGCGGGCTCGTTCATCCGCGCGGGATTCCTGGAGCGGTTTCCTGCGGACTTGCCGGCCAGCCGTAGCGTCCTAGCAGAGGCACGAAGCGGCAGGCGAAAAGCGCTTCCTGTTTGATATCTCGTTGGCCTTTCGTAAGGCGTAGCAAGTCTTGTTGCTCGGGACTTCCGACAGGAATCACGAGACGGCCCCCTTCGGCGAGCTGAGCGACGAGCGGCGAAGGTATGGCGGGCGCGGCGGCAGAGACCAGAATTCCGTCGTACGGCGCGCCAGCTGGCCAACCGAGCGAGCCATCGCCTTCTTCGACGCGAACATTCAAGTAACCCAAGCGCGCGAGGCGTTCGCGGCAGGCGCGGGCAAGTTCGGGCTGCAATTCCACCACAATCACTTCTTGCGCTAGCAGAGACAGCACCGCCGCTTGATAGCCCGAACCGCCTCCAATTTCGAGGACGCGTTCGGAACCATGGAGCAAAACAGCGTCAGCCATTGCCGCAACCATGAAAGGCTGCGAAATGGTTTGCCCACCACCGATGGGAAGTGGTTCGTCGGAATATGCAGATGCGGCCGATTCGCGCGGAACGAATTCGTGGCGTGGGACGGCGGCCATGGTTTCGAGTACGCGCTGCGAGTGAATGCCGCGCGCTTGAATTTGACGAGCGACCATCTCGTTGCGAGCGGATGTGAAGTCGGGAGCCGAGCTGATCGCGGAATTGGAGTTAGCGTTCATCGTGCAAAGTGACGTTCGGCTCAGGCCCCTGGCGGTTTGGAGTGAGCCACTAACCTGAAAGTTATCACAGCCGGAAGCGGGGTTGCTACCACGGCAGCCTCGGCGAGAGGGCGCCGCGAGGGGGTGATTTGCCAACCCAAAGCTCGATTGGGCCGTCAAAATAATTACAGAGGAAATGCCGGGGCTGAATTGCATCTACAGCCCACGTTCGGTACGATTCCTAGATTGGCTTGTCGGCCAGACGCAGCATGAGGACCGGCACCCGAACAACAGGAGACTTCAATGAAGCTACGAGCCACACTCATCGCCGCCATGTTATGCGCAGCGGGGCCGGCCCTGGCGCAGACCACGCCCAACTCACAGCAAGCGCCGCCGCAGCACATGCCGGCAACTCCAGCGCAGCCTGGACAAACAAAGGCGGATGCGCAAGCCGCGCCTACCCCAGAAAAAGTTGATCCCGCCAAAGAAGCGGCAATCCGGCACTTGATGGATATTACGGAAGTTACCAAAGAGGGAGACAACATTACGGTTGCGATCACAACCCAGGTGCGCAACGTAATGGGCCGAGCGATACCGGCGGACCAACTGCCGAAATTCATGGACACGTTCACGCAAAAGTTCACGACGAGCGCGCCCTCGACCGCCGTCACGGATGCGATTGTCCCGGTCTATGCCAAGCATTTTTCGATGGAGGATATTCAATCGCTCACCAAGTTTTACGAAAGTCCGCTGGGCCAGCGAGTAGTGAAGACGATGCCCGAAGTTGCGCAGGAATCGCAGACCGCGGGCGCGCAGATTGACCAGAAGGCGGCCATTGCGACGTTGCGAAGCATGTCTGACGATTACCCGCAACTGAAGCAGATGCTGCCGCCGGACCCCTCAGCTCCCGCGCCGGCTCCAAACGCAGCACCGGCTCCGAATGCCGCTCCAGCTCCGAATGCGGCGCCGGTGCCAAAGTTGGCGCCCCAGCCACAGCAACCTCAGCAGTAGGTGTCTTTCGCTCAGCACCAGCTGGAGGGTTGGCCTTGCGATCGGGCGAGACCGCGACACTGAAACGGAGGAGGTTCCTCACCTGGAGCCTCCTCATTTTATTTTTCGGCGGACTCGCAGGAACCCGTACGACACAAGTGGTGGCGGAGCAGTCAAGTTCGATTACCGTTTCGGCCGCCATCAGCCTGAAAGATTCCCTCGATGAGGTCGGGCATCTTTATGCGACGCGGCATCCCGCTGCCAAGGTGGCTTTTAATTATGGCGGGTCGGGGACGTTGGGGCGACAGATCGAACAAGGCGCGTCCGTGGACGTATTTTTTTCAGCCGCTGAAAAAGAGATGGACGACCTTGCCACGCAGGGGTTGGTGGCGACCGAGACGCGGCGAGACATCGTCGCGAACTCTCTGGTGTTGATCACGCCGGCTTCCTCGACCATGGTGCGGGGCTTTGAGGATCTTTCGCGGTTGCAAGTGAGCGCTGTTGCATTAGGTGAACCGGGCACCGTGCCCGCGGGAATGTACGCGCGGCAGACGCTCGAGCACATGGGGTTTTTCGCGGCGATCCAAAAGAAAATCGTCTATGCAAAGGACGTTCGCGCGGTGCTTACTTTTGTGGAAACCGGCAACGCCGACGCCGGGTTCGTGTATCGTACAGACGCGCTGACGTCAAAAAAGGTGCGCGTGGTAGCAACCGCACCGGCGGATTCGCACGATCCCATCGTGTATCCCGCGGCTGTGCTGAAGAACTCGAAAAATGCCGCGGCTGCCCGCGAGTTTGTGGGCTTCTTGGAAGGGCCGGAGGCGCGTACAGCCTTCGAGAAGTATGGATTCGCGCCCGCTGAAAAATCAGCCGTACAGAACTGATCCAGCTACAATCCTCTCGCGATGGATTGGTCTCCCCTGTGGATATCGCTGGCAACAAGCTTGACTGCGACCGCGGTGACGCTGGTCGTGGGGCTGGCCGCGGCTGCATGGCGCGAAAATCGCTCTGGTGCCGGGGCGGCGCTGATTGATGGCGTTTTTCTTCTTCCGCTGGTCTTACCTCCTACCGTAGTGGGATTTTTTCTTTTGTTGCTTTTCGGGCGAAACGGACCGCTCGGAAAACTTTTGCTGCAATTAGGCGCGACAGTGGTTTTTTCCTGGCCCGCCACCGTGATTGCGGCAACGGTGGTGGCTTTTCCCTTGATGTATCTGACGGCGCGCGCTGCGCTCGAACAGGTGGATCCGCATTTGCTGCAAGCTGCGCGAACGCTGGGCGCTTCGGAGTGGCGCGTCTTTCGCGAAGTGGCGCTGCCGCTGGCGTGGCCGGGAGTGCTGGCCGGGACGATCCTGAGTTTTGCGCGCGCGCTGGGAGAATTCGGAGCGACGTTGATGCTTGCGGGAAATATTCCGGGCCGCACGGAAACGATTCCTATCGCGATTTATTTCGCGGTGGAAGCGAATGAAATTCAGCAGGCGCTGGCGTGGTGCGCTTTGGATGTAGGAATTTCAATCGCGCTGCTTGGCGGGCTTTATTACTGGACGCATGCGCAGCGGCTGCGACGCGAGCGTTGGGGGCACCACTGACGTGACGCTGGAAGTTCAAGTCGAGAAGAAACTGGTGGATTTTGCGCTGAACGTATCGTTCTGCGCGCCCGCCGCGCCGCTGAGCATTCTGGGCCCATCCGGCGCCGGCAAGACGATGCTGTTGCGCTGCATTGCCGGACTGGAAAAGCCCGGACGGGGGCGCATCGCGCTGAACGACCGCGTGCTTTTCGATTCCGAGCAGAAAATAAGGACACCAGCGCGCGCGCGGCGCATCGCCTTGCTGTTCCAGAATTATGCGTTGTTCCCGCACCGCACGGTCGCCGAAAACATTGCGTTTGGCTTGTATGGTTTGGCGCCCGCGGAACAGGCTGCAAGAATCGCAACTCTGGTTGCGCGCACGCACCTCAC
>DATEVZ010000049.1:0-6346 GCA_035258265.1 Candidatus Acidiferrales bacterium | reverse complement strand
GGATTCCCAGAACCAGCCGAATAGCCCGCCCACGCTGTGTGCAGTGAATTCTCGCTGTTCAACCACACCAGCCTCGCGTAGGTGCTCATTTCAGTTTCAGGTATTGGATCGATCCCGAACCTCGCGGCGATCTGAGTCTGAGTGTAGGTTCCGGAGAGCATACAAATCACAAGTCCCTTTCTTGCGCTGGGCGGTGATTTTGGTCTGTGGCATCTGTACCGCCGCGAGCGGTTCGACCTGCACTGCGAGAAGTGCGCGCCTCAAGATTCGTCAACCATGGAAGCGCGCCTGTTGCGGTGAGACTTCGACTAGACTGCTTGCTAACCCTGAAATTTCGTTCAGAACTCCTGCCGCCACAGTGCGATCTATGTGTCTCATTTGTTTTCTCTCCCGCCATGTCGACACCAAGCGGAATAATGGTGAAACCGAAAGGTCGCCTCCCTCCACCGATCATTCGTGCCGTAGAGCAACCAGCGGATCGACCGCCGTCGCCCGCCGCGCCGGAAAGTACGACGCTAGCAATCCAACCCCGGCAAGCAAGGCCGCCACGAACACATACGTGATCGGATCAAGCGCGCTAACTTCATAGAGAAAACTCTTCAGCACACGCGTAAGCGCAAGTGAAGCAAGCAGACCAACGCCCACGCCTATCAGAGCCAGCTTCAGGCCTTGTCCCGACACCAAACGGAAAACCTCTCTGGGCTGCGCGCCCAGCGCCATCCGAATTCCAATTTCCTGCACGCGCTGCGTCACCGAATAAGCCATCACGCCGTAGATTCCGATCGTCGAAAGCAAAAGCGCAAGCAGCGCAAAAAGTCCGAGTAGCCATGTCCGAAAGCGCTCCTGCGTCACCGACGCCGTCATGTTGTCTTCCATCGTGCGCACTCGGACGAGCGGCTGATTCTTGTCGATCTTCGCGATAACATCACGCAGCCCCGAAACCTCTGCCGCTGGCTCAACACCCGTGCGCAACACCACCGAGAGCGTGAATACCGGCAGCACCGCATCGGCTTGCTTGAATGGCAGATACATCTCCGCCTGCGGCTCGGTTGCAAGTCCGCGCCGCACGTCGCCCACAACGCCGACAATTTCCATCCACGGAACCTGCGCGTCCGGCACCGCGCCGAGCTGCATTCGCTTTCCCAGCGGCGACGCGCTACCGAAATATTGCTTCGCGAACGAGGCGTTCACCACCACGACAGCCGGCGCCTTTTCGTCATCGGTCTGTTTAATCGTTCGTCCGGCCAGGAGCGGAACGCCTAGCGTCTCCAGGTATCCGGCGCTCATCGCGCGGTAGCCCGCGGCCGTATATTCGTGCGGGCTCTTCGGCGGCCTTCCGTAAATATTGAAATGAATGATTGAGCCGTTTCCGCTCATCGGCAGAAACGTCGCTGCACCAACGTTGCGCACTCCCGGCAGCACTCTCGCGCCATCCAGAAGATGATCGAAGAACTCGAATCGCTGTTGCGGTTTGGCGTAAGCGTTCTGCGAAAGAGGCACGTCCGCAACCAACAGATGATCGGTCGTGAATCCGGCCGCGGCCGATTGCATTCGATTGAAGCTTCGGAGCAGCAGTCCCGCTCCCACCAGTAGCACCATCGCGATCGAAAATTCCGCGATCACCAGCGCCGCCACCAGCCGGTGATTCGCCGCGCTGCCGGTTCCGCTGCGGCCTCCTTCATTCAGCGTTTCCCGCAAATCCAATCTCGCTGTTCGCAACGCCGGAATCAGCCCGAAGAGCACTCCCGTCAGCACCGCCGCCACAAATGTGAACGCGAGCACCCAGCGATCGATGTGAATTCCTTCGACGTTCGGCACCGCGCCAGCCGAAAGCCGCAACAAAGGTCCCAGCGACGCGCTCGCCAGCCACAGCCCGATGGCCCCGCCGAGCATCGCGATCAAAATGCTTTCCGTCAGCAGCTGGCGAATCACACGCAAGCGTCCCGCTCCCAGTGCCGTCCGGATCGCGATCTCTCTCGCCCGCGACGTCGCGCGCGTCAGCAGCAGGTTCGCTACATTCACGCACGCGATTAGCAGGATGAATCCCACCGCGCACAGCAGCACCAACAGCGCAGGCCGCACGTTCTCCACCACTTGCTCCTGCAACCGCACCACGTCTGCGCTGATTCCCGTGTTGTATTCCGGATACTGTTTCTCCAGCCGCCCGGTAATGCCTTTCATCTCCGCGTCGGCCTGCTGCATCGTCACTCCGCTTTTTAACCGTGCCACGGCGAATATTCCCGGGTGCCAGTTGCGATCGTCCGGCAGCGTCTTGGCCCACGGCTCGAACGGCACGAAGGCGTCCGTCGGCTGCAAAAATTGAAAGTTGCGCGGCACAATCCCAATCAGGGTGTAAGGCTTCGAGCCTAGCTCGATCGTCTTCCCGATCCACTCTTTCGATCCGCCGAATCGTCGCTGCCACAGCGCGTAGCTGATCATCACCACCGGCGCGCCGTCCGCGCGGTCTTCTTCCGGCAAGAAAGTTCGTCCCGCAACGGGCGCCACGCCCAGCAGCGGAAAGAAACCCGCCGTCGTATACCGCGTGCTGACCAGCTCCGGCTCACCCATGCCCGTCAGCGTCAGCGCCGTCAGGCACGACCCTTGCATGGATTCAAACGATTGGCTCTGCTCCCGCCAGTCCTTGAAGTTTTCGTACGAAGTCGAAAATGTCGGATAGGGGCTCTTTTCCCGCACCAGGACCACTCGCGACGCATCCCGGAAAGCCAGCGGCCTCAGCAGCAGCGCGTTCACCACGGTAAAAATCGCCGTATTCGCGCCGATTCCCAGCGCAATCGTCAGCACCACGATCAAAGTGAATCCCGGCGACTTTGCCAGTGTTCGCGCGCCGTAGCGCATGTCTTGCCAGAATGTTCCCATCGCGATCGCTCCCCGCTCCCGCTCCGATCCAATCCTGCCCGGCCCGATGTTACTCCGTTTCGACGCAGCCCACGCCGAAACCGCGCTCCCAATACCCAGAAGGCCTCACCGTGGCGAGCCTCGTGCCCGGGCAAGGCGTCTGAGCGGGCCAGCCGTCGTGAAGCTGCTCGCTTTTGTTGATCTCGAATCCTCTGACTGCCGTTCAGTTTGCAACCTTCCGTCCCATTCGAACTGATAAGTTCGACCGTGACGGGAAATGGTAAGCCGGCGCACGCCGCTCTTCGTTTTCAACTGCACCCAATCCCGCACCCAAATTAGTACGGCGCGATGGCAGCTGTTGGCGGCCCCAGATTCGTCCGCCCGCTTGCCACACCCCATGCCAGTCCGAAGGCCCGAGAGCCGCAAACCCTCTGAAGAGCGGTTCGGCGAACGCTTACATTTCTTCCGGTGGAAGTTTCAAGTGCTGCTCGACGCTGAAAACGCTCGCGCGGTGATGAAAGTCACCTGCAACATTGCGAACTTTCAAGACCGGTATAGAATGGCGCCTGTTTTTGAAGCGAAAAGGAGATCAATCCGAGGAAACAGTAGCGGCGGCCGAAGCGCGGTGGCGGGCTACCCTTCTCTCGTCAACTTCATGGAGCAAAAACCGCCCCAACTCCGCCACGAGCTCCGCGCAGGACAAATGGCCATGGTCGCGATCGGCGGCTCGATCGGCACCGGTCTTCTGCTGGGATCGGGCGCGGCGGTCCAGATTGCCGGGCCGGGAGTCATCCTCTCCTACATCCTGGGCGCGCTGATTGCTTTCACCGTGACGACGGCGCTGGGCGAGATGTCGAGCCTGCATCCAGCCGCTGGCTCGTTTGGAGTCTACGCCGATAAGTACCTGAACCGCTGGGCAGGCTTCATTTCGCGTTATGGATACTGGTTTTCACTGGTTATCGCCATTAGCGGTGAACTTGTGGCATCCGCCACGTACATGCGTTATTGGTTTCCACATATTCCCGCCACGGCCTGGATTGCGGGATTCGCGACGCTCCTGCTAATCCTTAATTTGGGGGCGGTACACACCGTCGGCAGTTTTGAATACTGGTTCGCGATGATCAAGGTCGTAGCGATTGCGGCCTTCATTCTGATCGGCGCCGGATTGCTGCTAGGCGGAGGGGCGCAAGCGCGGTACACCACCGAAGGCGGTTTCCTGCCGCATGGTGCCGCAGGTCCGTTGCTGGCGCTCCCGTTTGTTCTGTTCAATTTTCTTGGAACCGAGATGGTGGCCATCTCTTCGGGCGAAGCACGTTCCACTTCGGACATCGTGCGCGCAACTTACATATCGTTGAGCGTTCTCACCTTCGTTTATTTATGCGCTTCCGCGGTACTGGTAGGAGTCGTGCCGTGGAACCTGGTTGGCGTGGGGCAGAGTCCCTTCGTGACGGTGTTCGAGGTGGCGCACGTGCCGGCCATTTCACTGGTGATGAACTTCGTGGTGCTGACGGCCGCGCTCTCCGGTGCGAACGCAGCCCTGTATGTGACTTCGCGCATGCTGTACTCGCTGGCTGAGTCTGGATATGCGCCTGCAAGCCTCGCGCAGCTATCGGCAAAGGGCTCGCCGCGCAACGCCGTGCTGTTATCGGCGTCGGGAATCGTGGTCGCTCTGGTCGTGCAGTACGCCGCACCGCAAAATGCTTTCCTGTATATCATCGGGGCTTCGCTGGTCGGCGGAATGCTGGCGTGGTGCATCGCGCTCGCCTCGCACGTGGCCATGCGCAAAAGGCTGTTGCCAGAGCAAGTGGCGGCACTGCCGATGCGCGCTCCCGGCGGAGCGGCGGCATCCAAGGTCGCGTTCGCGGCGATTGTGGTGATCGTGCTGTGCACGTGGTGGACACCGCAGGCTCGCATTACCATTGTCAGTGCAGGTCCGTATCTGTCTCTGTTGACCATCTTCTATCTCATGGCGAAAAAAGCACGCTCACGGAATTAGGTGCCGGCATGACTGACCCTCTCCTGCGCTATCGCCAGGAGTTTCCAATCCTGGAGAAGACGACCTATCTCATCAGCAATTCACTGGGTGCGATGCCGCGTGGGGTCGTTGACGCACTCCACGACTATGCCGGGGTTTGGGCTGCGCGCGGAGTGCGTGCGTGGGAGGAATACTGGTGGACGCTGCCCCTGGAGATTGGCAACCAAATCGGTGAGCTGATGAACGCGCCGATGAATTCAGTGGCCATGCACGGCAATGTCACCCAGTGCCAGGCAGTGGTCGCTTCCTGCTTTGACTTCAGCGACGAGCGCAATAAGGTGGTTTACACGGATTTGAACTTTCCTTCCGTGATGTATTTCTGGGAAGCGCAGCGGCAGCGCGGCGCGCGCGTCCACATGGTAAAGACGGATGATGGAATCGAGGTTCCGACCGAACGGCTACTCGATGCGATTGACGAAACCACGCTGCTCGTTCCGGTGTCGCACGTGATCTTCCGCAGCTCGTATATTAATGATGCCAAGGCGATCTGCGAGAAGGCGCACAGGGTGGGCGCGCACGTGATTCTCGACACCTTTCAATCGCTCGGCTCTGGCGTTCCCGTGGACGTGCGAGAGCTCAACGTGGACTTTGCCTGCGGAGGACTGATGAAGTGGCTCTGCGGCGGTCCCGGAGCCGCCTACCTCTACGTACGCCCGGATTTGGCCCGCACGCTAGCGCCGACTTTCACGGGATGGCTTGCGCACGAGAATCCCTTCGGTTTTGAAACCGGCGCGACACGCTACACGCACGGGGCTTATCGGTTCATTAACGGAACGCCAAACATTCCGGCTCTGTACGCGGCTCTTCCCGGACTGAAGATTCTTCGCGAACTGGCCGTGCTCCAGGTGCGCGAAAAATCGCAGCGCCTCACAGCGCGGATCGTCTCACTAGCAGAGCAACGCGGCTGGCACGTCAACGCGCCGCGCAATCCGGCGCGCCGCGGCGGCACCGTCGCAGTGAATATGCCCAAGGCAAAGGCAGTGTGCGCCGAGTTGCTCAAGCGCGACATTTTGGTTGACTGGCGGCCGGGCAGCGGGGTGAGAATGTCGCCACACTTCTACAATAAGGATGAGGAGATAGATTTCGCGATGGCGGCAGCCGACGAGATCCTTCGCACCATGCAGTGACCCAACGGACCACCTGGGCCAGATCGGAATATCGAAGGAGAAGTGGCTCTCTACGCGGTACTTCAGACTACGCGTTATCTAATATTTCCGTTCGAATTTCGGGTCGAGGACTTTGCGGGCGCTTTCCACACCAACGACGGGCAACCACGGGTCGTTCAAAAGCCCGAGCTGTTTCAAGACAGATGCTTGGTCCCAATAGATGTGCTCGTGGGCGAGTTTGCCGTCGCGGAAACGAACGATCGCGACCAGAGGCACTTCGACGCGGCGATTGGTGGGCGGAATTCCGGGCAGCATCCAGGGCATTTCCTGCGTGTGCGTGAAGGAGAAG
>DATEVZ010000048.1:0-4541 GCA_035258265.1 Candidatus Acidiferrales bacterium | reverse complement strand
ACTGCGGTAATTTTTTGGCTGTTGATCACTTCGCCCATTTGCGTGCTCTGCGTCTCCACATGGACGGCGTCGCTGTTGACGGTAACGCTTTCGGAAACTTGGCCGATCTCGAGCTTCACATCCGCGCGGATCGCGGAATTGGCGTCAATGTGGATTCCGCTCCTGCGGTAGGACTTGAATCCTGTCTGCTTAACCTCGATGTCGTAGTCTCCGACCGCAAGATTGGGGAAGCTGTAGAAACCGGCGCCGTCGGTCTGAATGGTGGCTTGCACGCCTGTGGCGGTATTGGTCGCCGTTACTGAGACGCCCGGAACGACCGAACCGCTCGGGTCGGTGACGATGCCGGAGATACTGCCGGTAATACTGGCCCAAACCGCACAGGCCGCCAGCAAGACGCCCCCGAGAACTACGAGAAAACGCTGAGGAATGCACATCGGGTCCCCCTGTTTACGCAAAAGGAGTTCAGTCCGCGCGGAGACGGCAAGGCGGCTCGCGCAGAATTCGGTTCAAAAAAATGCCAGCAAAAGCTCCGAACCCCACCCCAATGCCAAACTCTTACCGCAGCCCCAGAAACCTGTCAACGGCTATTTTTAATGAATTTTAATAACGGCGCAGATTTGCAAGCATATTCGGGTTGCAAGCAAAAACGCGGCCGATCAGACCATCGGAAAGGTGACAGAACTTGGTGTCCACAAGGAGTTCTCCCTTCGCGACCCGAAAAACGGTGGTAGAGTGCGCAAAAATGAACTCCAGAGGGAGGGCATGATGAAAGTCTTGCGGGATGGAAGCAGACGAAAACTGGCAGTTCTCGTTCTCATGGCCATCCTGGCTGTAGCGATCGTGGCGATTTCCGTACGGTCCGCTGGACCATTGCGCGCGGCACAAGCCGGCACCCCGGCCTTATCAGCGGATGATGCCGCCCTGCTCGATGGATACCGGCACGTCGAAGTCGCCTCGGTGTCTGACGCGCTGGAACAGCTTTTCGGGCAGCGGGGGTACATGTCGCATCGTATGCGGCCGGTATTCACCTCGCGCTTTGCGGGGTTCGCCGTCACCGTACGGCTCAAGAAGGATGAAGGCACGACAGATCCGGACGCACTCGCGGGTATGCTGGCGGCCATCGATAGCGGAGGGCCGAACTCCGTCTACGTGATGACGCTCGAACAAGGCGCAGATATTGCGGGAATGGGCGGCTTGATGGCGACAGCGATGGCCGCACGGAATTATTCGGGTGCGGTGATTGACGGCGGGGTACGCGATACCGCCTACCTGCAAAAGATCGGTTTTCCGGTCTTCGCCACCGGAATCGTGCCTTCGACTTCGGTGCATCACTATCGTTTTGCGGGGGCGAACGTGCCGGTGGTCTGCGACGGGGTCGCGGTGAGCGCCGAGGACATCGTGGTAGCGGATTCCGACGGTGTCGTGGCCGTGCCGCGAGCGCACGCGAAGGAAGTGCTAGCGCTGGCGCAGGAGATGGATTTCAAGGAGCACTCGATGTACGCGTATATCGAGAAGCTGAAATCGATTGAGGAGGCGGTAAAGAAGTTTGGGCGGCTATGACGGCGGACCAGCGGGGTTTAATGGAACCTTAACGTGATCCGATTTGACCAACGGAGCGGATTCATCTGTGCGGGTGCGTTTTTGTTTGCGGTAGTGTGCGCCGCAGGGTTTGTTGCGGAACAGGCTGCGGCCGTGAACACAGTCCCGGCTGTCGATAGTTGCGAAGTTAGCGCTGCCACGCATGAAGGATTGCCGGCGGTGCGCATCACGAATCACTGGGTGGAGCTGATTTTAGTGCCGAAGCTCGGCGGACGATTGATGCAAGTCAGGTTTGCAGGGCACGCTTACCTGTTCGAGAATCGAGAACTTAAAGGGAAATACTTCCCGCCGCTGGCTCCCGGCGCTCCGCGGCGCTGGTACAACTATGGCGGAGACAAGATCTGGCCGATGCCTGAGGGCCACGAGGACGCGCAGCACTGGCCGGGGCCGGTATCTGATGTGCTCGACGACGGAGACTACAAGGTGGCGGCCGTGTCACCCAGTCCGCGGTGTGCAGTCCGTATGGATGGGCCGGCCGAGGAGCGCACCGGTTTACAGTTTTCGCGCGAAATTGCGCTGGGCAACGATTCACCGGAGATCTGGTTTCACGCCGTCATGAAAAATGCTTCCACGCGCCCGATTGAATGGTCCATGCAATCGGTGACGCAATACGATACCGCCGACGCGCGCGACGACGCCGACTACAATCACAATTTTTGGGCGTTCACGCCGGCCAATCCAAAGAGCGCGTACCTCGACGGATTTCACGTGCGGTCGGGGCTCGCGGATGATCCCTCGCTTGCGGTGACCGGCGGCCTGTTCCGGTTGCACTGGCTATATCTGCAAAATGAAGTGTGGGTGGATTCGCCGGGCGATTGGCTGGCGGTAGTGGACCGTGCCTTGGGTTACGCGATGGTGGAACGATTTCTCTACCAGCCGAATGCGGAGTATCCCGGCAAGGCCAGTGTGATCTTTTACAAAAACGGACCTGCGGTGGAAATGAACGAGCGAGGCCGGCCAGAGATCCGTACCAGCCCTGATGACGCGCCCTACTACATGGAGGCAGAGCTCAATAGCCCGATGGCGACAATTGCGCCAGGCCAGACGTACGCGATGGACACGCAATGGTATCCAGCGCGTGCGGGAAAAGAGTTTGCCGGTGTGGCGGAAGGCGGCCTGATCCTCGAGCCTTTGCTCGCGGCGCGAACCGCGGCAGGTGTGCGCATTAGCGGATCGTTCGGCGTATTTTCCCCCGGACGCGTGATCGCGCATTTCATGGATGTGAGGGGCGTAGAGCTCACGACGCTGCGGTTGGGCAACGCGGAACCGGCTGAACCGCTGAACTTGAGTGAAGAAGTGAAGGTACCGTCCGGAACGCAGCGCGTGAAAGTTTCTGTCGAAGGCGAGCACGGCGAAAACCGCGGCGTTCTGGGCGAGACAGCTGTGACGGGGATTTCCTAGCAAGATGCGACGCATTTTGAATCATCCGCGGCGAGGGTTTCCCCTAACGGCTACCAGCACTCTGCTCATGGTAAGTCTCGCCGCAATGATCCTACGCGCGCAGGGGCAGACGCCTGCGCCGGCTAGCCCTGCAGCGGTTTCAACAGTTGTAGATATTTCTCCGGAAGATCTTCGCGTGTCTCCGCCAGGTGCTAATTGGCCTTCTTACAATGGCGACTATTCCGGACGCCGCTACTCGAGCCTGAGTCAGATTAACTCCGCTAACGTCGGCCAGCTGCGCGCGCAATGGGCCTTTCACGTGCGGGCCTCGAGTGACCTTGAGGTTACACCTGTAGCAGTCGACGGGATTCTTTTTATCAGCGCGGCGAACGATGTGTACGCGGTGGACGCTCGCGCCGGCCGCAGCATATGGCACTATTCACGGCCAATCAGCGAAGGATTGATTGACGACGCCTCACAGCATCACAGCCGCGGCGTTGCCGTCTGGCATTCGCATGTTTACATTCTCACGGATAACGCACACCTGGTATGCCTGGACGCCCGCTCCGGACACTTACTTTGGGACGTCGCCTACACCAACGGAAACAAGAACTACGGAGCGACCAGTGCGCCTCTGGTCGTTCACGACAAAGTGCTTGTCGGCACATCTGGTGGCGATGACGGTGTGCGCGGCTTCGTGGCCGCTTACAATGCCGGGACTGGAAAGGAACAGTGGCGATTCTGGACCATTCCGGGGCCGGGCGAACCCGGCTCGGAAAGCTGGCCAGGGAAGACCTACGAGCGCGGTGGCGGCACGACTTGGATGCCCGGGACCTACGATCCCGATTTGAACACGCTGTACTGGGGCACTAGCAATCCGGCGCCGGATTTCGATGGCGCCGTACGCCCGGGCGACGATCTCTACACGGATTGCGTCGTTGCGCTCGATCCGGACACCGGAAAATTGAAATGGCACTTCCAATTCACTCCGCATGATTTGTTCGATTACGATGCGACGGAAACCGCGGTTTTACTCGACGCGATCTATCAGGGTGAGCCACGAAAATTACTGCTGGAAGCGAACCGCAACGGGTTCGTCTACGTTCTGGACCGCACCAATGGAAAATTCCTCTCCGCCACTCGCTTCGCTGAACAATTGAATTGGGCGAGTGGGATTGACGCGAGCGGACGGCCTATCCGCACCGACGTCGCACCTACCGCCGAAGGAACGCTGGTGTGTCCGGGCTTTGAGGGTGCTACGAATTGGTATTCACCCTCCTACAATCCTGCGACTCACCTGCTTTATTTCCTGTCGATGGAAGACTGCGCGACGTATTTTCTGAAGCCCCAGCAATTCGAAGAAGGCCGAACGTACTACTCTACTGGAATTAAGCACCCAGGCAACCGGACTCCGGAGAAAATTCTGCTGGCCTACGACGTCACCTCCGCAAAATTCGCTTGGCGCTACCCGCAGATCGGAACTGGCCATTCTTCGGGCGGAACGATGACCACGGCTGGCGGCCTTACATTTTTTGGCGACGATGCCGAATCTTTTGAAGCGG
>DATEVZ010000047.1:0-2156 GCA_035258265.1 Candidatus Acidiferrales bacterium | reverse complement strand
CTTGCAAGGGGGGGGCGGCAGGCGAGAAAAAGGCAATTCGAGAGCCTGGAGCTTTGGACGGACGGGACTTCAGTCCTGCCGCAAAGACGTTGGGCACTGTGGGGCTTTTAGCCCCTGAAGTCGGTTGGTGAACTCACAGGCTAGTTCTAAAGCTGTGAACCCATATCCTCAGCGTCCGAAGCGCCTACGGCAGCCTCGATCCGTTGCTGCGGCGCGCGCCGCATGGTCTCGACGAACAAGCGCACAATTTCCGGATCGAATTGATTCGCCGCGCAGCGTTCCAACTCCGCAAACGCTTCTTCCGGACTGCGCGCCTTCTTGTAAGTCCGCTCGGAAGTAATCGTGTCATAAGCGTCCGCAATGGCGATCACGCGCGCGCCCAAAGGAATGCGCTCGCCCGAAAGCCGTGCCGGATAGCCCGAACCATCGTAAAACTCGTGATGATGCCCCACCATCTCCCGGATGCGGCTCATGGCCGTGAGCGGCTCCAGTATTTTCGCGCCCAGTTCGGTGTGGGTCTTCATCGTCAGCCACTCGGAAGCATCCAGCGGGCCCGATTTATTGAGTATCACTTCCGGAATTCCGACCTTGCCGATGTCATGCAGCAATCCGGCCAGACGAATTTCCTCAACTTCCGTCTGATTCATGTCCAACGCGTGCGCGATCATCACCGCATACGCCGAAACTTTCTGCGAGTGTCCCTGCGTGTAGTGATCCTTGGCGTCAATCGCGAGCGCCAAAGAAGTCACCGTCTCGACCACCGCCGGCGGCACTTCATCCCCCGCGTTGCCCCCGCCGTGTTCCGTAAGCGACCGAGTGAACTGCTCCAGCCGCCTATAAATTTCTTCGAACGCCTCGGGCCCGGTCGAAAACAAACGCTTCAGCGTCACGCCCAGATACGCTTCCAGCACGTCTTTCTTCCAGCGCTTCGTGTCGTTGGGATCCCCTTGTTCCGCCGTCGAAACCGAATTCCCTCCCTGATGCTTCGAGAGGTACATCGAGGAATCTGCCACCTGAATCAATTCCTGCGGCGTCGATCCGTGAATCGGGAAGCCCGCAATGCCGAAGCTCGCCGTAATATTTTTGTCCCTCAGCAGCGGATCGGCTGCTACCCAGCCGCGCAACTTGCTCGCCAGTTGACGCGCCTGCTCCACGCTGGTCTCCGGCATCAAAATCACGAACTCATCGCCACCATAACGCGCGACGACGTCCGAGCGCCTGCAATTCTGTTCCAGGATGTGCCCCACCCGCTGCAGCACCACGTCGCCTTCCAGGTGTCCGTAAAAATCGTTTACAAATTTGAACCGGTCCAGGTCCATCAACACCAGCGAGAATGGGCGATTCGCGCGCGTCGAACGCTTCCACTCCGAAGATAGCGCTTCCATCAAGAACCGGTGTGTCTTCACTCCCGTCAGACCGTCCGTGATGGCTTGTTCCTGCGCCCTTTGGAATGTCAATGCATTGTGCAACGCGCCGGCAAACAAATCCGCCAGCGTCCGCAGCAGCCGCACTTCTTCTTCCGAAAACTCGCACGGCTCGGACGACTCCACATACAGCACGCCCAGCAAACTCTCGGCATACGTCACCGGCAATCCAATCGCCGAGGCCGTTCCCGGCAACACTGGACGGTGCGACGTTGCGTTCACCTCCCGCACCACAGCCATCTGCCCAATGCGCGCCACGTGGCCCACCAATCCTTCGCCCAAAAGAATGCGGCGTCCGAGCGCGTCGTGCCGCGCTCCGGCTTCCGCCTGAATCACCAGTTCCTTCGACGAGTAATCCAGAATCGCGATGCCGATGTGGTCGTACGCCAACGCATTTTCGATTTCCGCGGCGATCTTGGTAAGCATCTCTTCGGGATTGAGCGTGGTGATCGCGTGGCTGGAAACGTTATTGACCAGCGTCAATTGCCGCGATTTCTTCTGCTCTTCGGAGAAGAGCCGCGCATTCTCGATCGCCACCGCGGCTTCGCTCGCCAGGACACGCATCAGTTCCACGTGTCCTTCGTCGAACGCGCGTTCCTGCTCGCTGTGTACTGCCATTACGCCAATGGCCTGGTTGTAGAGAATCAACGGCACGGCGCACATCGAACCTGCATGGCGGGCTGGTTCAATGCCCATTCGTTTTGTCTCTTCTTCAAACTGGTCGCGAATCAG
>DATEVZ010000046.1:0-16079 GCA_035258265.1 Candidatus Acidiferrales bacterium | reverse complement strand
ACGATTTTCGCTAGTTTCCACACTGCTGATGACCGCAATTCCCGCGCAGCAAGCCGGCGTCGGAAAAATCGTCATAGCCAGCCCGCAACCGAGTGACGAACTTCTTGCTGCGGCCAGGACACTTGGACTGCGGCACATCGCGCGCGTCGGCGGGGCGCAAGCCATTGCCGCGCTCGCCTATGGCACTGAAACGATTCCGCGCGTGGACAAAATCGTTGGGCCGGGAAATCGCTACGTCACAGCTGCAAAACGCCTGGTCAGCGGAGATTGCGCCATCGACCTCCTGGCCGGTCCAACGGAAGCAATCGTTTTCGCCGAGCGCGGCAATCCTCGCTTCATCGCGGCCGATTTACTCGCTCAGAGTGAGCACGACCCGGACGCCATCGCGATGTTCGTCACGACCTCGAGTTCCTTTGGCCGCGATGTTGCCGCCGAGATCGAGCGCCAGATGTCTGAGGTCCCCCAAGCCAACCCCGCTTGGCAGTCGCTCGCGAAAAACGGCGTGGTCCTCATTGCCCGCGGCCTCCCGGACGCCGTCCGGTTCATTAATCGCTTCGCTCCTGAACACTTGAGCTTGTCTGGCGCAGCGGCCGAACACGCCGACCGCTTCGATAGCGCCGGAAGCATTTTTTTCGGCGAGTGGAGCGCGCAATCCTTTGGCGATTATGCAACCGGCACGAACCATGTGCTGCCGACGGGTGGCGGCGCGGCCGCACGCGGCGGCTTGTCGACGGCTGACTTTGTGAAATGCATCAGCGTACAGAGGATATCTCGCGCGGGCTGCGCGAGGCTCGCGCCGGTAGTCATAGAATTCGCAAAAGCGGAAGGACTTTTGGCGCATGGGCGCTCCGTCGAGGTGCGCAGATGAAACTCGCCATCCAGGTGCGAGGCGCCGTCGAGCGCATGCGCCCCTACCATCCACCTCTCGAGGGCCGGGGCGGCAAACTGCGCCTGGACTTCAACGAAAACACGCTTGGCTGTTCACCCGCGGTGCGCAAGGCGCTCCGGAAACTCAGTAGCGCGGACCTTTCCATGTACCCCGAGCAGGAAACCGTTCGCCGCGAGCTAGCGCAGCACTTCGCCGTGCACTCCGATGAATTGCTGCTCGCCAACGGAACCGATGAAGCACTGCACTTGATTGTCGATGCGTTTCTCGAACCCGGCGATTCTGTACTGCTGGTCGAACCTACGTTCGCGATGTACCGCTTCTATGCTGAACTTGTAGGTGCGCGCATCCAGGCGCTGCGCTATGACGCGAACTTGCAATTTCCGATGGCGCAGCTCTTAGCGGCACTTCGGGCACGTTCAGCCCCACCAATTTTCTTCCTCGCCAACCCGAATAACCCGACCGGGAACGTTCTACGCCCTGCCGAATTGCGGCGAATCCTTAAAGCGGCAGCCCAAACACTCGTGGTCGTGGATGAAGCCTATTTCGAATATTCGGAAACTACGATTCTTCCGTGGATTCGCCAGCACAACAATCTCGTGATCACGCGCACTTTCTCAAAAGCCGCTGGCCTCGCCGGCCTGCGCCTTGGCTGCATTTTCGCTTGTCACGAAATTGCCGGCGTTTTGCGAAAGGCACAATCACCCTACCCCGTAAATGTCGCCGCGCTCGTGGCGGCTGGCGCCGCGATGCGTGATCGAGCGTTCCTTCGCCGCACATTAAGCGAGTTTCACCGCAGCCGGGACGAATTGCAACGCGGCCTCAGAAACCTCGGCCTTCGATTCTTTCCGAGCGCCACGAATTTCATCCTGCTCAATCTCGGAGCCCGCGCGAAACAAGTCGTCGCATCGCTGGCGCGCCAGGGTACGTTGATCCGCGATCGCTCGAGCGATTTTGGCGGCCAAGGCTATGTGCGCGTCACGATCGGCACGCTCTCACAAACTCGCCGCGTCTTGCGGCAACTGAAAGAGAGCCTATGAGAAAGGCGTCGCTCCATCGCAAAACCAAGGAAACCGACATCCGCCTGAAGCTGAATCTTGATGGGCGCGGCAAGGCGCGCATCAACACCGGCATTCGCTTCTTCGACCACATGCTCGAGCAAATCGCGCGGCACGGCGGACTCGACCTCGATCTCGTCGCGCGTGGCGACCTCGACGTCGACCAGCACCACACCGTCGAAGACGCCGGCATCGCCCTCGGTGAAGCGGTGAAACAAGCGCTGGGCTCGAAACGTGGAATTTTGCGCGCCGGTTACTACTTGATGCCGATGGACGAGTCACTCGCAATGGCCGCGCTCGATTTTTCGGGACGCGCGCATTTCGTCTGCCAATGGCGCCCGCTGGCCCGGGAAGTGGGCGATTTTCAAACAGAATTGCTCGAGGATTTTTTCCAGGCCTTCGCGCAGGCAGCGAGCGCCAACGTGCATTTGCGTTTCATGTATGGCCGCTCTTCTCACCATCAAATCGAAGTCATGTTCAAGGCGTTCGCGCGAGCCCTGCGCTTTGCGGTAACACGCGATCGCCAGCTTCGCCGCGTCCTGCCCAGCACTAAGGGGCTCCTGTGAAGATCGCCATCATTGACTACGGCGCGGGGAATTTGCCGTCGGTGGAACGAGCATTCTTTCATCTGGGTGTGGAAACCGAATGCGTGACGACGCCCGAGCAGATTCCCAGCGCCAAAGCGATTGTCCTTCCGGGAGTCGGACACTTCGCGGCATTCGTGACGGGTCTTCGCGAAAGAAATCTAACCGCCGCGTTGCGCGCGGCGATTGATTCGCGCGTCCCGGTGCTTGGAATCTGCCTCGGCCTGCAGGCGATGTTTGCGTCGAGCCAAGAAGCTCCGGCAGAATTGGGCCTTGATCTCATTCACCAGCAGGTGAAAGCTCTCCCGAAAAATGTAAAGTCGCCGCACATCGGCTGGAATCAGGTCAGGCGCCTTCGGCCGGGAATCTTGCTCGAACGAATCGCCGAGGACGCGTACTTCTATTTTGCCCATTCCTATGCAGCGGCTGTTTGCGAACCGCACACCGCCGCCGTTTGCGATCATGGCTTCCCATTTGCTGCGGTGATTGAGCACGATAATTTGATGGCTGTTCAGTTCCATCCCGAAAAGTCAGGCGAAGCGGGCACCGCGATCCTGCGGAATTTTGTGGAGTGGGCGCAATGACTCTCGCGCACCGCATCATCCCTTGCCTCGACGTAGACGCCGGCCGCGTCGTCAAGGGCATCGAATTTCAGGATTTGCGCGATATGGGCGATCCGGAGGCTCTCGCCTCGCGCTACAACCGCGAAGGAGCCGACGAACTGATCTTGCTGGACATCACCGCTTCGCGCGACGGACGCACCACGTTTCTGGAAACAGTTTCTGGCGTAGCGCAGCGGTTGAACATTCCCTTCACCGCCGGCGGCGGCATTCGCACTCTCGAAGACGGACGCGCCGTACTGCGTGCCGGCGCTGACAAAGTGACCGTGAATACCGCTGCGATCGAACGTCCTGAACTAATTTCGACACTTGCAGCGCAGTTCGGGTCGCAGGCCGTCGTTCTTTCCATGGACGCGAAGAGAGCCGGCGCGCGCTGGGAAATCTTCATTCGCAGCGGGAGCCAAGCGACCGGCCGGGACGCGGTGGCGTGGGCGCAAGAAGGCGTCGCACGTGGAGCGGGGGAGATTTTGCTGACTTCCATAGATCGCGACGGCACCTGCAGCGGATTTGATTGCGAGTTAACGGCCACAATTGCCGCTCGCGTCTCAGTTCCCGTCATCGCTTCCGGCGGCGCTAAGAAGTTCGAGGATTTTCTCGACGTCTTCGGCAAAGGCGGAGCGGATGCGGCGCTGGCCGCCTCCATTTTCCACTCGGAAGAACAATCCATCGGCGCGCTAAAAAACTATCTCGCCGCTCGGGGCGTGCCGGTCCGCCTCAGCAGATGAGACGAACAATGAGCCAAGTCACCGGGATGCTCCGATGCGATGAGCGAACAATTCGATGATTATCCCCTGCATTGACCTGCAAGGCGGCAAGGCCGTGCAACTGATTCGCGGCCGCAAGCGCGCGCTTTCCATTGACGACGTTCTCGGCCTGCTCGAGCGCTTTCGCGACTACCCGATTCTGCACGTAATTGACCTGGACGCGGCAATCGGCAACGGCTCGAACAGCCGGTGGGTCAAAATCCTTTCCAACCGCGCACAGACGGAGATTCGCGTCGGCGGCGGAATTCGCACAATCGCACGGGCGGAGAAGCTACTCTCCTGGGGCGCAAAAAAAATCATCGTGGGCAGCGCTGCGTTCCGCGACGGTGAAATCGCTCACGATTTCCTCGGCAGATTGCAAAAACGTATTGGCCGTAAGAATGTGATCCTCGCTATAGACACGGAAAAAGGACGCATCCTTGTACAGGGTTGGCGGCAACGCCTCGCACTGCGCCCCGACGAGGTGATTCCGGAGCTTGAGCCGTATTGTTCCGGATTTCTTTCCACTTACGTAGACCGGGAAGGAACGATGAAAGGCACGAATCTCGCGTGGTTTCGAAAACTCCGCCGCCTAACGGAATTGCCGATCACCGCCGCCGGCGGGATTCGAAGCCATAAAGAAGTCCGTGCGCTCGAAAAATTAGGGATGCACGCGGCAGTCGGCATGGCGCTCTATTTGGGAGAGCTTTCCAGCGACGGATCCGCTTAAGGTCGCCTCGTTCACTTGCCTTCAAGAACTGCGCGATCTTCTTTCAAAGAGTAACCGCTGGAGCCGGTCTTCATCATTTGCACGCACAGACTGAGAATCCGCGCGGCGCCGTCTTCGGCACTCAATCCTCGCGCGTGAATATTCGAAATGAGATTGCGATTCGCGTCCGAGTGCGTCGTCCGTGGCTCATATGCCATGTAAGCCGATAAGCTTTCCGCCGTCGCCAAGCCTGGGCGCTCCCCGATAAGCAGGATGGAAACTCGCGGTCTAAGCAGCTCGCCGATCTCATTCAAAATGCCCACGCGGCAATAGTGAACGGCAAACGTCTGTCCGAGGCTCCATCCATGTGGCTGGGCGCCTTCGACGAGCAATGGCAGCAACGCCGGAACCTGCGCCCGAACGGCCGGCACAGACAGGCCATCGCCAATCGCAATTTGAATATCTCGGCCTTGCACGCAGCGCCGCAAAATCTCGACCCGAGCCGTATCGCTGAATTCTCGGCCCAGCGATGGATGCAGCAAATATTCGTCTTTCGTAGATGCCCGCGTCCGAACTTCGAAGAGTTTCCACCTTTCGACGAACCTCACCCCTAAAGCGGCGTTCAAGTCGAATTCCGCGCGCACCGCATCTCGCGCCGTGGCATGATCTTCCCGCAACTGGATTTGCGTTTCGGTGCGGTACGCAGCGCCGGCGCGTCCAGCAAGTATGCGTGCGGGACTGCGCGCACGAATTCTGCGCACCAGTTCGGACCAACCCGAATTCTCGGCCAATTCGTCGCGGCGATCAGCCATTCAGGCGATCCCCTCGAGCGACGATTCCAGCCCCTGCATCAGCAGGCGCCGCACAGACGCGTCGAATTTTGCCGGCTCGCCATCGCGATAAACTCCTCTTTCTTCGAGCCACGCCAGAAATTCCGGTGCGGGACGCAGATTGAAAATCCGTCGCGTACCAATCGCGTCGTGATAACTCGTCGATTGATAATTCAGCATCACGTCATCTCCGCACGGCACGCCCATGAAGTAGTTGCACCCCGCGGCCGCAAGCAGCAGAAGAAGATTGTCGACAGAATTCTGATCAGCCTCGGCATGATTGGTGTAACAAACATCGCAGCCCATCGGCAGCCCCAACAACTTGCCCATGAAATGATCTTCCAAACCCGCGCGAATAATCTGCCGCTCATCGAAAAGATATTCAGGACCGATGAAGCCCACGACGCTATTCACAAGAAACGGATCGAAGGCACGAGCGACTCCGTACGCACGCGCTTCCAAGGTGAGCTGGTCCACGCCGCAATGGGCTTCGGCAGAAAGCGCGCTTCCTTGTCCGGTCTCGAAATACATCACGTTCGGGCCCTTCCACGCGACATTATCGCGCTTGCGATGATGCTCGATAACTTGCTCGCGGCCTTCCTGCAGCATCGCCAGAGTGAGGCCGAAGCTCCGATTCGCAGCTGCGGTGCCGGCCACAGACTGAAATAACAGATCGACCGGCGCTCCGCGGTTCAGTGCCGCGAGCTGTGTTGAAATGTGCGCAAGGCAGCAAGTTTGTGTCGGCACTTGGCACGCAGTCACCAGACGATCGAGCGCATGCAGGATCGCACCGACCGTCTCCACGGAATCCGCTGCAGGATTCACACCAATCACCGCGTCGCCACATCCATAAAACAAGCCTTCCAAAGCCGCCAATAGAATGCTGCCGACGTCGTCCACTGGGTGATTCGGCTGCACGCGAATGCCCAGCACGCCGCGCTCGCCCATGGTGTTGCGACAGCGCGTGACGTTGCGAATCTTGGCCGCGGCAAGCACCAGATCCTTGTTGCTCATGATTTTCGCTACGGCCGCGGCGATTTCCGGGATGATCGCGCGCTGCATTTTCGGCAGCTCCGCCTCCCCGGTCGCGTCATCAAGAATGTGCTCGCGGAATTCGCCTACCGTCATGCTCTTGAGCGGACGGAAGGTCTCTTGATCGAATGACTCGAGAATCAGGCGGCTGACGTCATCGTCGTCCGGATCAATGAGCGGCTGCCGCACGATTTCTTCGAGCGGCAAATCGGCGAGCTGGCGCTTGGCAGCGACCCGTTCGCGTTCCGATCCCGCCGCGATTCCGGCCAGCTGATCGCCAGACTTTCGCTCGTTCGCCTTGGCAAAAAGCTCTCGGAGTCCGGAAAACACGAATCGCTCAGGCATATAAGTTTCGCGGATAATCGAATGACTTCTGGTTTCATTTGAAAACTAACATCAATCGCCAGCCAAAGAAAGCTGACGGCAGGCGCCCAGCAGCACGAGTGGGACGCAGCGACGGGTCATCGGCAGTTGCCAACCGGGTGGTAAAATAGACTCGATGGAAAATCAAACAGCTTCAAAGAACGTGATCTTTTGGAAAGTGGACGCGCAAGAAGACTTCATGAAGCCGGGGGGCAAACTCTATGTGCCCGGTGCGGAAAGACTTCTGCCAAATCTTCGCCAGCTCACGAACGCCGCGCGCGAAGGACGCGTCTTCCTGGTTTCTCACGGCTGCATCCATGAATTAGACGATCCCGAATTCGCGCAATTCCCGCCGCACTGCATCCGTGGCTCAGCGGGCGCCAAACTGGTGCCTGAAGCGTTGGCCGAAAAATCCGTCACCATCCCGAATGAGCCCGCTGCAAAGCTCCCGGACGACCTTTCGCAATATCAGCAGATCATTCTCGAAAAGCAAACGCTCGACATCTTCGAGAGCCGGCACGCCGAAGCGCTCCTGGCACGCTTGCCGCGTGACGCCGAATTCATCGTGTTCGGGGTTGTGACTGAATACTGCGTGCGTTTTGCCGCCAAAGGCCTGCTGGAACGCGGCCGTCGCGTATCGGTAGTGTGGGACGCCATCGAGACACTGGACGCGAAGGAATCGCGCCGCACGCTGGAGGAGCTTACCGCGCTTGGTGCTCGGCTCATTAGCACCGACGAGGCACTAAAACGCGTTGGCGCTCCCAGGAAGCCAACGAACAAAATTTCGAGTCAAAGAGTCCGTTCATGACACGTAGTTCAACAGCTAAGTTGCCATCTTCGCACTCTGTTCGCTGCTAAGGCACCGCACTCGCGCCTGCGTAACTATGCGGATGATGCCAACCTAATTCCCTGTCCACATTACACAATTTCCCCGATGGTGCTATGTGGCCCAGCACACTAAAGTTTAGCTCTGCCGACACCAGCTCGCGGCGCGTGAGGGGCCATGCGATTCCGATTGGGGCTTCGGTTTCCTGCCGTTCCTGTATTTTCAGCAGCAGTTTTTGCTTCCAGTGCACTCTTCATGTGCGCATCCATGTCTGGCGTTGGTCGCGCAGACAGCGTGAAATTCGTGGCAAGCGATCACGGCGATCCTTTCGACGCCGCAGCCGCAGCTTCGGTGCAATCCGCAAACCTGACAATGGCCCAGAAGCCCGTCGAAGTAGCGGGGCTCGTGATCGATGGCAATCCAGTCGCGTTCGGCGCGCCGACGGCGTCAAACCGTACCTATCCATCGTCCACCGCGATATTTTCGGAGCCGTCCAGCCCCTCAAATTTTCCCAGGGCACGTTCAACGGAAAATGGCGCGATCGCTTTCGACACAAGTTCCCATCAAGATGCGGCCAGTGACTCAAAGGCGGCGTCCGAGTCACCAGCAACTTTTGATGGTGTCGGAGGATTTTTCTCTTACGGCGGAGTTCCCGTTTCATCGGGATCGGCTGGAGAGGGGCAGTCGTTAGGCGCGGCGGGATCAAAACCAATTGACTTGGGAATTGGACGTTCCGGCGAGAGCGTTTTGAATTCCACCGATGGCACAACCCCACGTCACCATGGAGTAACGCGAAGGATCAAGTGGCCTCTGAGAATCCTGACTGGCGAACCTGTTCCAGTGCCGGAACCATCCTCACGGCTTTTGCTCGGATGTGGGATATTCTTGTTGGCCTTGAAACGGAGGTACGGCTCAGCGAACTGAGGCTGAGCCGGTCGTTAACGAAACAGGAAGAAATCAGAACGCACCGCCATACTTTCGAGTGCTTACGCAACGCACCGCGGTAATACCTCCCCACCAATAAAAAAGACTTCGCCGCCCCCACAGCGAAGTCTGCAATATAACGAGCGACAACCGTAGCTTCAGCGCAACGCGTGCTGCAACCGCTTGGTCGCTTTCTGCAGCCTCTTTTTGAGCGACTCCACTTCCTTCGACAGCTCGTCCAGCTCTTTCTTTGCCACCTGCCCAGCTTTGGCCACCTTGTGCGCCGTGCGATCCGCGCGGCCGATCGCGCCTCCGATTCCTTCCGCCACTTTCGTCAGTCTGCTCTTTGCCATTTTTGCCTCCGCATAAAGATGAAGCCGCTGCCATCGTATACGGCGCCCACACCAATCGTCAATCATTCTTGCGTGCCAACGCAGTATTACGGCGCGAAGGAGCTAAACAAACCGAAGCGCGGACGTACGTTTTTCGATGCACGCCGCGGCCTTCCAGAGATGGTGAGGAAGACTATTTGGGTGGGCGGAACGCGAAGCTGACGTCTTCTTGCGTTTCGATTGGCTTGCCGTTGAGCGTTGTAGGCTTGTATTTCCACTGGCGAACCGCCGTCATGGCGGCTTGTATCAGTGGCTCCGGCCCGCTACGTGGCTCCAAACTCTGAATGGTGCCGTCTGCGCCGATCACGGCATGCAATTTCACCGTGCCTTCAATGCCGCGTTTTTGCGCTTCCGGCGGATAGACGGGTTCGACGAGGTTCGTGAGTTGGCCAATCTGCAAATTGCGCCCCTCTTGCGCGGACTTGGCCGCCCCGGGCGGCACCGGCACCAGGCCTCGCGAACGAATGGCCACCGAGCCCGATGCGCTGATGGGCGTTTCAGGCAGCGTCAACATCAACGGTGCGCCCGCTTTCTCGTCGCCCCCCGCCGCGCCCGCAGACACGGATGATGCGTCTTGTGCGGAACTCCGTGACCCCGCAGTTTTGCGCGACGGCGCGGCCTCGTCTGGCGCGGGCGTCGCAGTCTCGCTCGGCGATGACTCACGCGCGGCATTCGCATCGGCATGGTTCGCACCGGACGCGGCAGGAACTTCCCATCGTCTGCCGCCTGCATCCACAATCTCGATTTCGAGCGGCTTCGCGGCAGTCTCAGACGGTTGATCGGTCGAAGCGGCAGCAGGCGGGGCCGCTGACGACGTGTCTGTTGTTGGCGGCGGTGTGCTCTGCGGATGCGCGGGTTCGTCGATCTGACCAGTTACGCTGTTCAACGCTCCGCGCCGAACCGCCATACCCGCAACAAACGAAATCAGCGCGAGCAACAGCACAAGTACGGCAACGAACCATCCACTGTGCAGCTTCACTCGATAACTCGTTCGGCCATCGTCATCCGGGACTTGCGAAGAAGGTCGGTGCGCTCTGACGAACAGTGGTGCTTCCCCGCCGATCGTCGAGGGTCCTGGAGCAATACGTGACGGACTTGGGAATCCCATACTCGGCGCACCGTGTGTCCCGCTGATTCCGTCGAAAGTGGAAACCGGCAACTCGGGAGTTTGCGCCGCGATTGGAGCCGGCGTCTCGAACAGAGCGGCCGCAGGGTGTTCCCTTGGGATATCCGGGATCCGCATGGGAGGCACTTTTCGCTCAGTGGCGCCTGCTTGTACCGGCGCTTCGATTTCGCCGGCAATCTCTTCAGGCGCTTCCTCAGGCGCGTCCACGAACTCTTCTTCGACCGCTTCTTCGGCTATCTCGTCTGCCTCCTCACGCTCGATAACAACCTCAGCCTCGGTAGCAATCTCATTCTCGGACGGGAACTCATTCTCGACGGCGAACTCATCTTCGATAGCAAGCTCGTCATCATCCGCAGGCTCTTCGGCGACCGCCGCCGAGGACTCAACCGATGCCGGCTCGCTCAGCGCCGGCTCCACTCGCGCCGCCTCTGCATCACTGTCACTCTCGTCTTCTTCCGTGAGAGTCTCGGGCGAGGTCTCCCGCGCAATCCACTTTCGAATTTGGCTGCGGGCGTCCTCGGAAAGATCCATGAAGTACAGCCCGGCTTCTTTTCGCGATGGGCCCACCCATATGACCTCGGCGTTCAGTTCCAGTCGCTTGCGGCTTCCTGGAAGCTGCAAGCGAAGCGAAATAGGTCCTACTTCTAATGCAGCGGCCGCTTGTATCCTGATGCCGGCTTCGCTGACGTTGAGTACAATTCCGCCATTGCTTTCACCCAGATCCACATAAGTCAGGGAAGAAACACGTTGACGGACGTGCAGGCGCCGGTCTTTAACCGGTACTGATGTCGGACTGGAACCGCGGTCTTGTTCCGGGATGTCAGTCATGGATGGCGCTTGTCATCCGGGGATTCAGGGGTGTCCACACTAACCCCCCGCTTTAAATATTCTACGCTGGCATGGGGCAGCTTCAAAGCGGCGAGAATGTGTATCCGCCAACAGTTCTAGGGGCCTTCAATTGAGACCTGCGGCCGCCACCGGCGCCTGCAATTCCTGCCAGCCGCCGGGAAGTTCAATCTGGGTGTGCGTGGCCTGGTCGAACAGGACGAATCCACTGAAGTTTCCAACTTGTTGCGCTACGAGCGTCCGGAATTTGTCCTGGTTTTCAGGCCCGATTTGCCCTGCCTGCATCCCCGATGGCCAGCTAAAAGATTGCGTGCTTTGCAACGAGACGCGCGTCCGATTTCTGGCCGGCACAAACACGGAATGGTCGAGTTCAATCGCGATATCGGAACTTAAGCTCCCGTTGGATTTCAACCGCGTCATGACCACGGTGCCCGGCCCTTTTGCGAGCTGATAGTCCGAATCCGTGCTGTTATCGACGTCGTAGTAAAAAATCAGCTGAACGTGGGAGGGGTCCACTTCGTGAACTTCTAGACCTGCGAACGTGCCGCGTACCGACCCCGCATTCCAGGCCGGTGGCGGCGCCGCCTTCGCTGCGGGGTCCTGATGGGTTGTCCTGGAAAAAATCTGGATCGCCACCAGAGCCAGAACGCATACAAACAAGACGAAAATCAGCAGCTTTTTCATGGCAGCCGTCTAACTTCAAATCTACCACACAGGGCGAGCGACTATGAAACCCATGTCTACGGGGATTTCGGCCCACTCTCCGGTTCCTGCGAGCCACAGCGGGATCTATTCCTCGAGGTATTTCACGAATACCACTTCGTTCTGCTTCTCGTTATAGAGCAATTCGTCCACGTTGGCCTGCGTCAGCAACAAGCCAAACCCTCCGGGTCGCAGCCCTTTATCCTCGCGAATCTTATCGTGTTTGGTGGGTTCATCGGCCTCGTGAGAGATGGCGGCATGATCCAAGTCCGCAAATTTGAATCCCGGGCCAGGATCAGCGATCCGGTACATCAGCATTCGCCGCGCACGCAAATAGGAAATCCGCACCTTGCGATTGGGATCGAGCTTTCCGCCCCATTCCACCGCGTTAAGCAACAACTCGTGAAAGGCCTGCCCGACCGAGCGGCGCACATCTTCCGAAAGGCCTGTCTTCAGATGCGCCATGAATGCTTCAATTCTCTCCGCTTCTTCAAGTGAACACGGCACGACCAATTCCACCCACGTGGGGCTGGCGGACACCACCTCGATCGAACCCTGCCCGGACTTCTTCGCCAAAGTCTCCTTCACCAAGATGACCAAGGCCTGTGGATCGATGGGTTTCGCAACGTAGGTGTATGCTTCTTCGCGAATCGCACTGAGCAACGTCTGCGGCGTGTCGTCGGAAGTCATTACGATCACTTTCGGCCGCGTCTTGGCGTTGCGCAGTTTCGCCAACACTTCCAACCCGTTCATCTTCGGCATCCACACATCCAGCAGCGCCAGATCGAATTTGTTCTCCTTTAGCTTCTTGAGAGTTGTCGCGCCATCCTCCACCGCCACCACGGTATATTTCTGGGCCCGGAGAGTTTCAGAAAGCAGCAACCGTGTGGTGCGGTCGTCATCGGCAACTAGAATGCGCGTCATCGTTTCCTCCCAGTTGAATGTTGTGAACGGGCCTGCCGCTGCGATTTCGGTTTTTGCGCGCCGATTGTGTGCAGGGCGGGCAATAGCGACGCGATCTGATCTTCCAGCGTCGCGTAGAGCTCCCAAGTGCCGTCGAGTTTACCCTGACGCGCGGCTTTTTCCATCTCTCGAGTGGTTTCCAGCGCCGCCGAGTCACCGAAGTTCCCAATCGATCCCTTAAGCGCGTGCGCGCTGTCGGCGAGGGCCACCGCATCACGAGCGGTAAGCGCATTGCGGATCCGGCCCATCATCCGTGGACAGTCCTCGCGGAAAGCTTTCACGATATTTCGCAGCAGCTTGCGATTCCCGCTGAACCGCGCGAGTAGCGCCTTTCCATCAAGCGCACCCGCGAGTCCCGCCGTCTCTTCGTTTTCAGCTGACTCGCTTCCCACCGAGCGAGCTGAAATTCCCTCCACGGTTTGCAAAAACGTCTTCGGGTCAATCGGCTTCGCCAGATACCCGTCCATCCCTGCTTCCAAGCACTGCTCGCGGTCTCCCTGCATGGCGTGCGCCGTCATGGCGATGATGGGAAGATGATGCCCGCTGCCTTTCTCCTTTTCGCGGATGACTCTGGTAGCCTCCAGTCCCCCCATCTCCGGCATCTGCACGTCCATCAGCACCAGATCGAACTTATGCCGCTCGATGGCTTCAACCGCTTCGCGCCCGTTCTCGGCCACAATCACGGAATGTCCGCGGCGCTCGATCAGATGCACTGCCACTTCCTGATTCACGGGGTTGTCCTCGGCCAATAGAATGCGCAAAGGATGCTCGGCCGTGCGCGATCGTCTCTGCGCGACAGATGGACGGGCCTTTTGCCGCCCTGCCACGTGCAAGGCCGTAATGATCGCGTCCCACAGATCCGACTGCTTTACCGGCTTCGCCACAGACGCCGCAGCTCCCAAGCTTTTTGCCCGTGCCATGTCTTCGGTGTGTCCTGCCGAAGTTAAAAGAATCACCGTCGTGCCGTGCAGATGTGGATCATGTTTCACATGCGAGGCCACTTCAAAACCGTCCATCGCTGGCATGTGCGCATCGAGCAGCACCAAACGGAATGGATGGCCATCCTTGTGTGCGCGCCTTAGTGTCTCCATCGCCGAGCGGCCGTCTTTCGCAGTGACCGGCTTCATCCGCCAATTCGCGATCATCTCGTCGAGGATCTGGCGGCTCGTGGCATTGTCGTCCACCACCAGCACCGGCAGATCGAGTAGCTTCACCGGCGCTGCGTCGGCGATTTTTTCCTCGACGGGAGCCTGCGTCCGACCAAAGTGTGCGGTGAAATGGAACGTGCTGCCTCTGCCCACCTCGCTTTCCACCCACATCACTCCACCCATCAACTCGCAAAGTTGGGCCGAAATCGCCAGGCCCAATCCTGTGCCGCCGTACTTGCGCGTAGTGGACGTGTCCGCCTGCGCGAAAGCTTCGAAAATTCGCTGCTGCTTTTCCACCGGGATGCCGATACCCGTGTCCGTCACTGAAAAATGCAGCAGAATGTCGTCCTTCGCTTGCGATTCCAGATTCGCACGTAGCACCACTTCGCCGCGATCTGTGAACTTGATGGCATTCCCAACTAGATTCACCACAATCCGTCGCAGCCGGTCCGGATCGCCGATGAGCGCATCTGGAATATCCACTGGAAAATGCGAAGCCAGCTCAATCTCTTTTTCTTGCGCCCGCAACGCCAGCGACTTCAATGTGTCCGCAATCGAATCACGCAGACGGAACTCCACATGCTCCAGTTCTTCCTTGCCCGCCTCGACCTTCGAAAAATCGAGTATGTCGTTGATTAAATTCAGCAGCGAGCCCGCCGAACTCTTCACCGTTTCCAGATATTGCCGCTGCTCGGGAGACATTTTGGTTTCCAGCGCCAGGTCCGTCATGCCAATAATGGCGTTCATCGGCGTGCGGATTTCGTGGCTCATATTCGCCAGGAACTCGCTCTTCGCCCGCGTGGCATCTTCCGCCTTCGCTTTGGCAATCTCCAATTCCTTCACCAATTGCGCCAGACGCCGCGCATCCTCTTGCTGCGCATGACGCGCCGCTTCCAGATAATCGGCATATAGCTTCAATTCCATCTCCGCGCGCCGCCGCTCGATGAATTGCCCGATCTGGCTACCGATGGAATCGAACATCTCCATCACGTCGGGTTCCAGCTTGCGGCTCTGCCGGGTGAAAAACTCAATGACTCCCGCCACGTGATCGCCCAATCGCACCGGAAACGCGAACGCCGAGTGCAACCCTTCCGCAATCGCAAAAGACCCCCGCGGAAAATTCGGTCCCTGTTGTATATTCGGGAGCCATACGGGCTGGCAGGATTCCCAAACGCGCCCCGGAAGGCCCACGCCCCGTTTGAATGTTGATTTTCGGGTCGCGTCGACGAATGTCGGAAAACTCAGATTTGGCGGGTGCCACAAATTCATGCAGCGCAAAAGGTTAACGGTCTCATCCACGCGCCACAGCGCTCCCACGTCCCAGCTGAGCCCTTCGCAAATCGACATCAGTAGAAACGGCACCGCTGCGTCCAGCGATTCCGCTTCCGCCAGCACACGCGTTACCGCGTAGCCGGTTGACATCCTGCGCTCGGCTTCTTTGCGCTGCGTGATATCCCGCGCCACCGCAAACACCAGCTTCTGCTCCATGCTGGGCGTCGCGTTCCACAGCAGCCAGCGGTATGATCCGTCGGCGCAGCGGTAGCGGTTCTCGAACGAAATCGCTAGTTCGCCCTCATCAATCTTCCGCGCCTCGGCTTCCGTCTTCGCGCGATCGTCCGGATGGACGAACTCGTTGTAAGGTTTGGAGAGCAGCTCCTGGACGGGGATCCCCAAGACCTTCTCCCACGCCGGATTGATGCGCTTGAAATACCCGTCGAAACCGGCGATGCACAACATGTCCAAAGAGAGCGTGAAGAGCTGATCGAGTTCTTCTTCGGTCAGGCGGCGTTCGCGAATCGCTTTCGACAAATCCGCCACGCTGCGCCGCAGCTCGAGCTGCGTCACCACTAGATTGCCTAGGGCTTTGAGCGCGTCCTTTTGTTCCGGCGACATATTTCGCGGAACGCGGTCCATCACACACAGCGTCCCAAGGGCGTAACCCTCCTGGGTGATCAGTGGAGTCCCGGCGTAGAACCGGACGTGCGGCTCTCCGGTGACCAGCGGATTCTTGCGGAAACGTTCGTCGGCCAGCGCGTCCGGCACTACCATCACATCCGGCTGCAAGATGGCGTGCGCGCAAAAGGCGATGTCTCGCGGAGTTTCGGAAGCATCCAGCCCCACTTTGGACTTGAACCACTGCCGGTCGGCATCCACCAGGCTGACCATCGCGATCGGAGTGCCGCAGATCAGCGCAGCTAGGCGCGAAAGATCGTCAAATTCCTGCTCGGGGAAGGTATCAAGGATTGCGTAACGCTGGAGCGCGTCGAGTCGCGCCGTTTCGTTCTCAGGTGGACGCGCTTTCATGGCAGGCGGGCAGGGTCCCGGCT
>DATEVZ010000045.1:0-12558 GCA_035258265.1 Candidatus Acidiferrales bacterium | reverse complement strand
GGTCGGGCGCCGAGGGCGCGAGAAAGTTTAGGACGTTTTCAATTCCGACGTTAACTGATGCAGTCCCAGGAGCCGCACGGCGCAAGCGGACATCACACACGACTTCAAATCCGTCTTTCGTCTTCACAAACGAAAAAGTTTTTTCGACCGGCCAATCAGCGCTCCCATGCGATGCGACTTTCGCCGTGGTGGACGTCATTTCCACGATGCGATATTTCCCGCCCGCGAGCGCGGCATTTTCTTCCAGCCGCACAGCGGCGCAATCGCGGTGCTGCTTTTCCTGGCCGAACAGCAGCAGCCGAAAACAGTTGCGCGGCCAACGATCGTAGTTAAGCCAGCGATCGAGGCCTTCTTCCTTCGCGCGGGTCTGTTCGTGAATGGATTGTGGCGCGTTCGCTTGCCTGCCGGATATGTTCTTGATTTTCGCGTGATAGGCTTCGGGGCGGCGCTCCAAGGAATTGACCAACGCGACATTTGACTGACGGCATTCAATCGCGGAAAGGGTGGCGCCGTCTTCGGGAAAGAGCAGTGCGGCGTAGTGGTTCGACGTGAAATAGATCTCTTCGTGGCCATCGGCATCGAAGTCACACTTAACGGCATCTTCGTAATGGTGCGCGCGATGCGACAGTCCGTCCGCGATCGTTTCGGCCTCCGCCAATGACCGCCAAAGAGCCGTGCGCAAGTGCGGCGCGTACAATCCTCCGAAGACGCCGTGCCAGTACGGATCGTTGCATTGCCCGCGCAACATGAGTGTCCTGGCCTTTTCACGCGCAGTGAGAAACGCCTCGTCGTGCCGCCGGCTGTGATCGAGCGCGTGCACTTTGCGCGAAACGTGCAGCATTTTCTTGTGCAGGAGATTGGACTCGCGATATTTCGTCAAAAAGTTGCGCCAAATACCGCCGCGCACGAACGGCAGCGCATCGGGGCGCGAAGAAAACTCCGTCACCAACGCGTGATAGCGATTTCGCGCCGGCGTCCGGAGCGACCATTCCATCATCTCGGTGTAGGAAGCTGCCGGAAGATCCGCGCGGCCAAGCGGTGGATGCGAGGCGACGGCCGCGCCCGGCGTGGCCGTTTCGAGCCAGTCCTGATTTTGATCGAGCACTGTGAAGAAATTCTCCAGCCAGCCATTGCGATAGCACAGCTCGTGAGTGCCGGGCCAAATGCCGAACTTCTCCAGATCGTCGCCCATGGCGGCAAATCCGCCGGGCTGCTCCGCGGCGCAGGTGCGAAGCAGCTGGATGGTTTCTTCAGGCGCCCGGAAAGGAATCAGGTAGCGGAACGATTTCAGGCCAGGAAGAACTTTCACCGTGTGGCCGAGGTCTTCGGCCAGGTAGTATCCGTAAAGCTGATTGAGCTCAAAGCCCGTGCCGAGAAAATGATTGTCGTCCACCAACGTATATTCCACGCCAAAAGGCGCCAGCGAAGACGGTAACTGCGGCTCCCACACACGCTCGGCGATCCATGCACCCCTCGGCCGCTTGCCGAAATGCTTTTCAACGTAGTCGGCAAGGCGGACAATTTGTTCGTGGCGATCTTGCGGTGGGATCGCGACGAGGATCGGCTCATAAAAGCCGCCTCCAACCATTTCCACCTGGCCGTGCTTTACCAGAGTTCGAAGTTCAGCCAAATATTCAGGATGCGCTCGTTCGATCCATTCCAGCAGCGAACCCGTGAAATGCAGCCCAACTTTAATCGCAGGATGACGCGAGAGGACCTCGACGAAAGGCAAGTAGGATTGTGTGTAGGCGCGCTCCATTACATCGTCAAAATTTCCCACCGGCTGGTGCGCATGAATGAGCAGGACAAGCTGGAACTTCGCCACACAGGACCTCGCAGAAGCATCAACAGGATAACTCGAATGTGCAAGGGTTCCCAAACGCTGATGGAAGCATTAGTGCGAAATACGCATTATCCAGTAGCGCGGTGCGGTATCTGCACGAACCATTCACGGCATTTTCAGGGCGGGCAAACATCGGAGCGCGTGGCCGAAGCACCCGCGTGTTGCGTTAACCGGTCTTTCAGCTGGGTCATCGCTGTGTGCAAGGACGCATCGGACGCGCGTGCGGGAGTGTAGATCACGATCATTATTTGCTTGCCGGATTCCGTGATCATGCTGCGTGTGGAATCGCTAATGGGGCTGCCGAACGGGCCCTGGGAATCAGCAAGAACGGGCCGGCCTTCAAGATGCCAAGTTTGCTTTCCGATGCCTTCGTAACGTTCACCAGTCACGCCATGACGGAAGGAGACGGGCACGTTAATTTTCGAACGGTCGTAGCAGCCATACGGCCAGCCAGTCTCGATCGAGCCGAGATTGCCGATATCCACGACATTCGAAACACGGTATAGACCCTTGCCTTGCACCACGCGGCGCAGCAGTGCCTCCGAGGAGGGTCGATATTTTGAAGGATCCATGCCCCACTCGCGGAACATAGCGCGCACGGCCCGGACCGGTTCTGCTTCGGCGAGGCTTTCAACTGTGAACTCCTGTTGTTTGCGTCCGCAGACTTCGTCCATCAATTTCGCGAGGCCAGGCTCTAACAGGGCTACGCGCACGTCGTCCGCTTCCACCACGCCTAACTTCACCCCGGGCAATTCGATCTTAATTTCCATGCGGCTCGCTATCTACGCGCTGCTATGATGGCAGGCAACCTCGAAATTCTAGCGTAAATCGAACCGGTGGACGATGAAACCCCACGAAAAACACGAGCGATTCGAGCGCGGCTTGGCGCACTTCAATGCGCGCCGATTTTTCGAAGCGCACGAGGTGTGGGAAGAAATTTGGCTCGTGGAGAGCGAACCCGAAAAGACATTTCTACAGGGAATCATACAAATCGCGGCTGCGTTTCATCATTATCGCCGCGGAAATTCAGACGGTGCGGAGAATCTATTGGCTGCAGGAATCGTAAAAATCTCGAGATTCCCAGATGATTACCACGGTCTGGCAGTGGAACAGCTATGTCTCGCAGCGAAATGGTGGGCGCGAAAACTTGGCGAGCGAGAAAAACTAAACGATCACGAAATTCCCGTGATTCTGCGGTCAAGCCAGTATCGCCTAGTCGGCGGAAAGGATTGCAAGAATTGAGCAGGAGAGTAGCCAAGAAAAGAAAGTTAGCGGCTCGTGAGTATCGCCGTTCAACGGAATAACGATTCAGTTGTTAGCCGTATCTACTTCTGCGGATCGACAATTATCTGTCCCCTCATTTTTTTGTGACCGCTGCCGCACAATTTGCAGCAAGTGAATGTGTAAGTGCCCGGCTCGGTCGGCACGACGCCAATTTCGACCATTTCGCCCTTCTTCAGTTTCCAGCAGTCCTCACCGTTCGCAAAAGACAGACCAGGCGCGGTGTTCACTTTTGCGCCATCGGGGAACGCAGTGATGCGGATTCCGTGAGTCTTGTCTGAGGACGTAACATCCAGTTCGACTCTCTCGTCTACCTTCATGTGGATCACGGCCGGCTCGAAATCGAAATCCTTGGCGGTCACGCTGATAATTCTGGGCGGCGTTTCATGCTGCGGCCTCGTTTCTTGACTCGATCGATCGACGCCCGTGATAGTAAAAGCCTGTGCGGACGGAAACAGAAGAATTGCTGACAGCACGGCCACTGCACCTAACATAGGTCTCAATGCCTAGGTCCCTTCACAGTCGTTTCGCCATCAACGCAAGCCGCGAGGCGTAGCGCCTTCACGCTGCGTCACGAGCGAGTATTCTAACAGTACGCAGCGCTGCCGAATGTTGAACTTGTTGACACGCCGGGGTGTGTGTGGAACGCTGAGTGTGATGAATGCATGTGGCAAGCTTTTGCCCTAAGCCTCAGAGTCAATGTGGGCGAAGGATGAAGGAGAAAAAAATGCCGCTCGATCGGGAACAAGTCTTGGAAGCGCTGCGGCAATGTTACGATCCGGAGATTCCCATCAACATTGTGGATCTGGGCTTGATCTACGATGTCCAGCATGACGACGCGGGCAACGTAACGGTCAAAATGACGCTGACCACGCAAGGCTGTCCCTCCGCGTTGGCCATTCCCGATCAAGTGCGCAGCCGCGTGGCTGCCATCGAAGAGGTTCGGGACGTGAAAGTGGAGATTGTGTGGGAGCCGGCGTGGAATCCCAGTATGATCAGTCCCAATGGGCGGCAGGTGCTCGGGCTAGAGGTTTGAAATCCAGACCCACAAATAGAAACGCGGCGGGAGCTTCAATCCGCCGCGTAGGCAAAACCTCGAAATCCGGCCATATTGCCCTGGTCGCGCCGTGCGCGAGCCTAAGCCCTAGGCCTTCTTATTCTTATACCAATCCGCGTTGATGGGCGTGAAGCTCGACCACTTCTCCGGCAAATCTTCCAGAGCAAAAATAGCGGTTACCGGGCAAACCGGGACGCACGCCCCGCAATCGATGCACTCGTCGGGGCTGATGTAGAGCTGTTTTTCAGCCTCGAAGTCCGCCTCATCCTTGCGCGGGTGGATGCAATCTACCGGGCAGACGTCCACGCAAGCCGTGTCTTTTGTGCCGATGCAAGGTTCGGCGATTACGTAAGCCATTTCGAGTTCTCCTCAAAGAAGAGGTCGTAGGACCATTCAGCCGGGGAATCCCACTCCAAGACCCCGAACAATTTTTATATCACCAAAGCGAGGTGGGTACAAGCGCCGGCCCATGAAACACGTGCCCGCAAGCTCGCTAGGTTGCTGGAAGTCCCGTCAAACCGATAGAATGGTTGAGTAAGTACCGGAGCCTTCGAATGCCGCATCGCCGCCTGCTCGTTTTCGCATCTCTGCTGGCCCTAACCATCATCGTTGTCCTCCCTGGACACGCTCAGGCCCCGTCGAGCAAGCCATCGCCTCATACCGGCAAGGCTGCTGTGCCAGCCGATCCTCCGTTGGTCGATCTGGCGGGATATCAGCAACTGTTAGCCAAATACCGCGGGAAACCATTGGTGGTGAATTTCTGGGCCACTTGGTGCGAGCCCTGCCGCGACGAGTACCCGCTAATCGTCGAGTTGGCGAAGGAGTTCAAGCCCCAGGGCATCAGCGTCCTCGGCATTGATATGGACGATGACTCGGACATGAACTTGGTGCGGCGCTTCATCGCGCGGAATCAGCCGCCGTTCCAGAACTACCGCCAAAAGCCGGGCATCAATCTTGACGCCTTCTACGACGGTGTGAATCCGCAGTGGAAAGGCACGATGCCCCAGACAATTTTCTACGGGCGCGACGGCAACATCGTCGGATTTTTTCTGGGCACCCGGCCGCGCGCGGCTTTCGAGCAGGCCTTTCGCGCGACACTCGCCAACACAGCAAATGCATCCGGCGGCGTCCACAGCACCGGCCACTAGCCCAGACTCTTGCTTTGCAGAATTCACAAAATAGGAGATTGCCGTGCTACAAACCCGCGGAAACAGAATCACCTGGCTGGGTCACGCCGCATTTCGCATCGACACGCCGAGCGGCCAAGTGATCCTCGTGGACCCCTGGATTCAGAGCAATCCGATGTGTCCCGAGCCGAATAAGAAATTCGAACGTGTCGACACGATGCTAATCACCCATGGCCATTTCGATCACATCGCCGACGCCGTTGACTTGGGCAAAAAATTCAAACCGCAAATTGTGGGAATTTATGAGCTGTGCGTTTGGCTCGAATCGAAGGGCGTTCCGAGCACGAGCGCGATGAACAAAGGCGGCACGCAGAAAGCCGGCGAGATCGAAGTCACGATGGTGCACGCGATACATTCCTGCGGGATCAAGGACGGCGACGAAATCATCTATGGCGGCGAAGCCTGCGGCTACATTATCCGCTTACCTGGCGGGCTGACTGTATATCACGCGGGCGATACGGCGCTTTTTGGAGACATGAAACTGATTGGCGAACTCTACGCGCCAGATGTTGCGCTGTTGCCGATTGGGGACCATTACACGATGGGTCCTCGCGATGCGGCCATGGCGATTCGCTTCCTCAATGTCCGTCATGTGATTCCGATGCACTTTGGGACGTTTCCTACATTAGTCGGTCGACCGGAGCAAGTACGCCAGCTAACGCGGGATATCAGCGGCCTGGAAATTCATGCGCTGAAGCCCGGCGAGTCAATCGGAGAACTCAGCTCGCACGTTTCGTCGCTGGGGTAGCGAAGAATAGGAGCAAGAATGCCCGGAATTCTGGAACCAGCGGTCGAAAAGTACCTGTCTAACCTGCTGCCCGCGCGCGATGCTGTGCTGGCGGATATGGAAAGCTACGCGAAAGAGCACAACATCGCCATTATCGGGCCGGACTGCGGCCGGATGCTTTCGCTCATGGCTCAGATTTCCGGTGCGAAACGTATCTTCGAGATGGGATCGGCGATCGGATATTCCGCCATCTGGTTCGCACGCGCTACCGGACCGAGCGCGGAAATCTTTTGCACTGACGGCGATCCAGCCAACGCCGAACTCGCCCGTAAGAACTTCGACCGCGCTGGGGTTGCGGACCGCATCCGATACATGACCGGGGAAGCAGTGGACCTGATTGACGATGTGGAAGGCCAATTCGACATCATCTTGATTGATGTCTATAAGCATCAATATCCTGCTGCGCTCAAGAAATCCTTGCCGCGGCTCAGAAGCGGAGGCCTGGTGATTACGGACAATGTTTTGTGGTCCGGACGCGTCACTGCGCGTCCGGAAGACGACCGGACTCGAGGCATCCTGGAATTCAATCAAATGATCTATGGTTCGCCTGAACTATTTTCTGTGATCGTGCCGTTGCGCGATGGGGTCGCGATCTGCCGGAAGTCCTAGTGAGGGCTGCTAGACGCTTCTCGTACGACGAGATCGCGCAGCCCGAGTCGCGGCGCTCCACAAGGGGCTGCGCAATTTTCATCGAAGCAATTCTCAGCTGTTACTGGCTGACTGTGATTGACAGGGGCTGGGCCAGCTTGAAGTGAAGCCTGGTTTCCGCGGGCAGTACAATATCCTTCTTCCCTGTAAATGCGGCTCCGGCTGTGCCAGCGCCGCCACCTGCCAGCGCGCCGATTGCGGCACCTTTACCGCCGCCTGCGAGCGCGCCCACAATCGCCCCGAATGCAGCACCGCCACCGGCGCCAATGGCTGTGCGTTTGCCGCGTCCCTTCCCGGCGTCCTCAAACTCCGTAGTTTGAATCGAGTACGGCGCTCCGTTCACCTTGAGTGAATCCAGCGTCAGTTGCAGGAGCGCGTTGCCGTTGAAACGACCGGCCGATTGGGCGCGCACGATTGTTCCAGTAACTTTGGTGGCCGCGGGGAGAACGACGGTGCCACCTACAGTGACAGGCTCAGCGAGCGAAGCAACGAAGCTATCCCCGTTGCTGGCGGTCTTGGAGTTCACCGTTTGATCGAGCGTCACGGTCAGCACAGCACCCGCGGGAATCACTACCGGAGGAGGCGGGGGCGGCGGCGTGGGAGCCGGCGCAGGCGCGCTCGGAGCCGCATTACCACTCGCCTGATTCGGAGACGACGAGCTTGAAGAGGAGTTCGCAGAGTTCGGCGAATTCGCCGAATTACCGGACTCGGGAGCGGTCGTTGACTTGCCGCCGCACCCAGCGACTGTTAATAGAACGACAGCGACGAGGCATCGAGCGATGAGCTTTTTGCACATTTTCTGCTCCTGTGCGATCCGAAGAAAATACCGTGAAAGGGTCCGGGTTGATACGCGTCTGTATTCTAATTCGGAAGATGCGTAATCTCAATCTTTCGGAGGATAGGCTAGCTCGCTTGAGTCGAGAAGAACCTGCGATATTCCTAGAAGTTTAACGATTCTGGGCTAAGAAGAAGCGCTGCTGGACGATCTAGGGAGCAAATTTCGCAGAAAGAACGCGACATTCGCGGGCCTCTCGGCCAAACGGCGCATGAAATAAGGAAACCAGTCCACACCGTAAGGGATGTAAACGCGCACGCGAAATCCATCACGCACGAGTTTTTCCTGCAAATCCGCGCGAATGCCGTAAAGCATCTGAAATTCGAACTGGTCTCGCTTGATGTTTTGCTCGCGCGCAAAATCCTTCGTCGCTTCGATCATGACGGGATCATGCGTCGCGATGCCGTGGTAAATTCCGCTGGGTAGCAACATCTTCATGAGCTTCACGTAATTCGCGTCCACATCGGATTTTTTCGGGAAGGCGACGTCCGGAGGCTCTTTGTACGCGCCCTTGCAAAGACGCAGCCGGCAACCGGTCGCCAGCAGGTCCTGTACGTCCTTCTCCGTGCGATACAAATACGACTGCATCACCGTACCGACGCCCGTATATTTAGCGCGCACACGCTTGGCTATTTCGACAGTGCGCTGCGTATACGCCGAACCCTCCATATCGATCCGCACGAAATTTCCCTGGCTCGTGGCGTGCGCCACGATTTTTTCGAGCAGTTCGAGGCAAAGGTCCTCGCTCAAATCCAGCCCCAATTGCGTGAGCTTGAGTGAAACGTTGGCGTCCAGCCTTTCCTGCGCGATGCGATCAAAAACTGCAAGATAGCCCTCCGCGGCGCGCCGGGCTCCGGCTTCATCCGAGACATTTTCACCGAGCAAATCCAAGCTCGCGAGTTGCAGGCGGCGATTCACTTCGCGTGCGGCTTCCACGGCATCATCGAGGGTTTCACCGGCGACAAAACGGCGAGCGACACGGCGGCTGGCGCCGTTGTGCATCATCAGCGGTGCGAGACGCTTGCTTTCCGAGAGACGCAATAGGAGCGCGCGCATCAGGCGCGGGCCACGCTAGTTGTGCGGGATAAACGCTGAGGATGAGGGTGCATTAAACTAGATTATGCAGCAAAGCAGAACGAGCCGTCAGCCCTTGTGTCCTGCCAGAAAACGCTCGGCTTCGATGGCGGCCATGCAGCCGGAGCCGGCTGCGGTCACGGCTTGCCGGTAATGATGGTCCTGCACGTCGCCTGCTGCAAAGACGCCTTCGACATTGGTTTTCGGCCCGTCATGTGTGATCAGGTAGCCACCCTCGTCCATATCGAGCTGGCCTTTGAATATTTTTGTGTTGGGATCGTGCCCGATGGCTACAAAAACGCCTGCCACTTCGACTTCTTTGGTCTGCTTTGTTTCCACGTTGAGGACGCGTACTTTTTCCACAGATTTCTTGTCCATGTCGTGAACTTCCTCGACGACGTACGGGGTGAGAAATTCAATTTTCTCGTTGGCATGCGCGCGATCCAGCATGATCTTGGTGGCGCGAAATTCGTTCCGACGATGAAGGAGCGTCACCTTGCTCGCAAATTTCGTGAGGAACGTGGCTTCTTCCATAGCGGTATCTCCGCCACCGACAACCATGATTTCCTTGCCGCGAAAAAAGAAGCCGTCGCAGGTGGCACAGGTGGAAACGCCATGGCCCAAAAGATGCCGTTCCGATTCGATGCCCAGCATTCGTGCTGAAGCTCCAGCCGCTATAATCAGCGTCTCGGACTCGTAGGTTTCCTTTCCAGCGACAATCTTGAATGGCCGGTTGCTCAGATCCACCGACGTGACCGCGCCCGAGCGGAATTCTGTGCCGAACCGCTGCGCCTGCTTGCGCGAATTTTCGATCAATTCCGGCCCGAGGATGCCGTCGGGAAAGCCCGGGAAATTTTCGACTAGCGTGGTCAATGCGAGTTGCCCCCCAGGCTCGTAACCGTCGAGCACTAGAGGATTCAAATCCGCCCGCGCGGCGTATATAGCCGCCGTCAATCCCGCACACCCGCTGCCGATGATAATCACCTTGTGCACTGAATTTCTCTCCCAGGTATTGGATGACTGAAAGCCGCGCGGCGATACAGACCCAATTCTCTATTGTACCATTCCGAACGCGAACAATAACTTCGCTGGTTGCGCTCGCGCAAGCGGCAATTTGCACCCCGTTTGCGGGACCGAGCGGCCTGCGGGATAATGGCGGAACGCGGTGAACGGTGGGCGAACATGGCAATTCCTCAGAATCTTTTCAAGCTCCTCAGCGAATTCATTGTCTTGCTCCTCGGTGCACTCTTGATTCTGCTTTCCATATCTGGACGAATAGGATTGCCTGCCCGCCCGGTGGCCTTAGTCGCTCTGGGAGTCGTTTTTGTCTATTGGGGAGCCCGCGCGGGCCTGCGGCCAGAGGCGAAGACGCCCCGCCTTGAAGCCAGGATTCGGGCCAGTTCACTGGCGCTGGTAGGAATTGCCGTCCTCGCCATTCCGTTCTTATCCGTGCGCTACGCGCCGCTACTACTGAGCGTGGCTGGGTCGGTTCTGGTTCTGCGCGGCCTGCTCGGAGCGGTTTTTTCATTCCGCGGCAACTTGACAACTAAATAACGGCAGAGGGTCTCGCCACCTTTGTGTTTGCCCTTGCCAGCGGCGGGCCTTCCGGATACTCTCCCGCGCAGCAGCGTGGGACGTCACTGAAACGACGCGCGGCCGTGTCGCCTGCCAATTCGCAACACTCGAGGAGAACCGCCATGCTGAAAGAGTTCAAAGAGTTTGCGATGAAGGGAAACGTCCTGGACCTGGCCGTCGGTTTTATCATCGGCGCGGCGTTCGGGAAGATCGTTACGTCCCTGGTTTCGGACATCATCATGCCGCCGATCGGACTCATACTCGGCAAGGTCGATTTCTCCAGCCTCTTTTTGAACCTGTCGGGAAAGTCGTATTCGTCGCTGGCGGAAGCCAAAACGGCCGGCGCAGCGACGCTCAATTACGGGATTTTCCTGAACAACATTGTGGATTTCCTGATTGTTGCGTTTGCGGTTTTCCTGCTGGTTCGGATGGTCAACCGCTGGAACAAGCCTGCGCCCGCTGCTGCGCCCAGCACCAAAGAATGTCCCTACTGCGCTTCGACGATTCCCCTGAAGGCGACGCGTTGTCCGAACTGCACGTCCGAAATACGCGCTTAATCGCTTGATCTAGGACGCGCCCCTAGTCGCGGAGCCGGCGCTCAGTTTCCCGGCAACCTCTTGGTATCGTCGCCTGCCATCTGGCGGCGACCCTGAATATCGTGCAAGTGTTGGCGCAACCGCTCGACCACGGCATCCACTTCACCTTGCGCCATTTCGCGTTCGACTTCCGTGAGCGCGAAGTGCACGACGTCGTGGTGATGCACTTCCTCCCCCGGCAGCTTGTCGCTGAGTTCCAACCACACTCTATGGAGCAGATCAATTTCCGTCGGGGTGAGGCGAGGCGCGTGCGGGCCGAGATAGAAAATCTGTTCCTTGCCGGAAGGAGTGAAAATTTCAAGTGCGACGCGAGGGCGTGGTTCGGGCATGCGCTCCCAAGCCAGTCCGATTTCGCGGGCCTGCTCTGTAACGGGCATCTTTGCTGAACTCCCGGCTACAATAGTGCTCGATTGCAGATTCATTGCGGTGCGCAAGATGCCTTCCCACAAATCATTCGCTGCTGCTACAGCCAACCGCACGGGCTTGCCCTCTTTTTCCGCGAGCGACAGCACTTTGGTGAAGAGCAACTGCTCGATGGTGCTGAAAAGTTGGTCCGGAGCGAGATCGTACTCGCCGGAAGCTGCGCGACGCAGCATGCGCACGTGCAACACAACGATTTCTGCTTCCTTTTCACGTACCCGCCGCAAGGCAGCCTCGAGATGGTACAAAGCGTAATACGTGCTCACTGGAACGAGAATATTCCCGGGGGCGACGCCTACGCTGGTAGGAGTCAGCTCGGCTTCTGGCGCGAGATTAAATTGATCGAGCTCCACATGCGCCGCGCCCGCAGCACGCACCTTCATGCGATGCTCGGAGATCTCAAACACGCTGAAAAGCAAAATCGTGAACGTGATGCCGGCAATGGTCGCTGAGGGCTTCGTAAACAAGTTGATCACTGCGATCGCGAAAAGCACCAGAGTGATCAGCCCCAGGCCAACCGGAATCTCTTTGCCGAAAATGACGGGGTTGAGCGGGACTCGATACTCGCGGTCTTGAGGGTGCGTGTAACGCAGCACCAGCACCGCGATACCCTTCATCGAAAAGCTCCAGATCACGCCGAAGGCGTACAAGTTTCCGAGAAATGTAACGTCGCCACGGCTCGCGATGATGGTGATGATCTGAAACAAGACCACGAGATTAATGATGCGGTCGGTGGTTCCAAACCGGCGATGCGGGTGGCGAAACCAATCGGTGAGGACTCCGTCTTCGGACACGCGGTTCAGCACACCATTGGACCCGACAATCGCGGTATTGACGGCTCCGGCCAGAATCAGCGTCCCGACCACGACGACAAAGACGTGGAACGCTAAGCGCACCCGAAAACTCCCAACCAGATGCATCGCGAGTCCACCGATCAGGTTCTCGGTGAAGTTTCCGCGCACGTTATCAGGAATGATCATTACTGCGAAGAAGGAGACCAGCGAGGTAAACACCAGGCTGTAGATGAAAATCACGAGCCCGGCTTTTTTCAGATTCCTGAGCTTGGGGTGCTCGATTTCACGATAAACCTGCGCGAGCGATTCTTCGCCGCTCATGGCCAGGACGGAATGTCCCAAACCAACAAAGATAATGATCAGCGTGATGGTGTGCGCCCAGTGGTAGCGGTCCAACCAGCCAAGCGAGCCCTTGTCCAGCTTCATATTCTGCGGAGTTGGCAGGGGTGGCAAATGCCAGC
>DATEVZ010000044.1:0-7800 GCA_035258265.1 Candidatus Acidiferrales bacterium | reverse complement strand
GACGCAAGTCGCAAAACTAGACGCCGCCAGCGCCACCACCCCAATCTACCCGTACTGGCACCAACGCCAATTCGGAGACCGCAATCCCCCGCCAACGCCGTGAGCTTTGCTGTGTTTTAAATATTGGTTGCGCGCTCGGTGCGTCGTCGTGCTTCACCACGTCTTCGGCAAAGTTCGGAAACTCGCAACGACAGCGGCCGCCTTGAACTTAGCGAACTGCGCCTGCAGATCCGCATTGTCGGGATCGAGCGCGACTGCCTTCTTTTCGATCGTCAGCGCCTCCGCAAGCTGGCCGTTACTCTTGGGCTTTGACCAGTCCGGCAGCACTGGCAGTTACGTACTGCGGCGGTTCAGACGGCTATCGATCTAGACAGTAAGGGTGATGGGCGGTGCCTCTCGGCGTTCAGTTGCCAATCGGGCCGGCTTGGATCAACCCGCGTTCGCGTGAATCGCAACGCGGCATAACTTCTGTGGAGTGCGGCGGCTTGCCGCCGCCTTACGGTGGTGGCCTCACCACCCAACTTTCGTCGTGGAGTAGCGTCCGCATCCGGCACGCTCACTCAAACTGTTTTCGAAATTGCGCGAGTTGCTGTTTCACTTCCGCGATTTCCTGCCGCAGAGCGGCGACTTCGCTATCCAATCGTGCGATCCGCTGGCTTTCAGCTGCGTCGCGGCCGGTGGATCCACTAGCCGGTCCATCCGCAAGCGCTGCGGCTTCTGGCTTCCCTTCCGCATCGGCAGTTCGCGCCTCGTCCGCCGCGGGCCCACCTCCATCGCCCGACATCAAATGGACGTAGCGCGATTCCTTCGTCCCTGGCTGCCTTGGGAGCACTTTCACCAGCGCCGGCTCGCGGCTCATCAGTTTTTGCAGCGCCGCTTGCACGTCTGTCAAATCGTCGAAGTGATACATACGTTCCGTGCGGCCACGCAGCTCGCCCGGAGTCTGCGCCCCGCGAAGCAGCAGCAGACACAGCACCGCCGTCTCCGGCCGCGTAAAATTAAACGCTTCCTGCAAACGATGCTCGTACTTCCGCACTCGACTATCGGTGGTGTTCGCCGCGCCGGCCAATTCCATGTCGCTCAGCCTTCGCATCGCCTGCGTCACGCCGTCTTCGCTCAAATTCATCACCGGCTCGCGATTCGACTTCTGATTGCACGCGTTCACCAACGCGTGGAGCGAAAGTGGATAGTATTCCGGCGTGGTAATTTCCTTTTCCACCAGTGCGCCCAGCACTCGCGCTTCAATTCCAGTCAAATGTATTTCCATGATTAGTAAGGATACAAAGCCGCTCAGTAATCGTCAGCGAGGATTTTTTAGTACGCCCTGCAACACTGTGAGCTTCCCGTCAATCGGCCCAGTTTTCAGATTCGCAATGTCCAGCCCAAGAATATGCGCGATCAATGGATACACATTCACGTTTTCGAAAGGTGGCAACTTCACTCCGCTGCGAATATCCGGTCCGTCCGCATAAAAAATTGCCTTCATTTCCGGCATGTGCGCAGGATCATAGCCGTGCATTCCCACCGGCGGCGTGTTCCCGTGACCCATCTTCGCCGGAGTACCTGCCACGCTTGGAGGGGGCGGAGGCGGCGGGCTCACACGCAAGAGGTAGGGGCCCGTTGGCACAACGACGGGGTCGCCCTCGCGGGGATTGCCGTCGAAACGCAAAGACTCCGGCACATGCCCGCTGCGAAACACGCGAAACTTGTCGCTCTTGCCGTTCAGGCTAACGTAGATCTTCGTTGCGTCGGCTTCCGACTTCGCATAGATGAACGACTCTGCGGATGTTTCCAGCAGCGACGCGTCAAAATACTGATCGAGATTGATCCAATCTCCTTCGACTTTAGTCATTCCGTGATCTGCAAGCACAATGACGTCCACTGGCAGGTTCAATTTCGCGAGGCCAGCCTCAAGCCGGCCGATTTCCGTATCCACTTCGTGCACAGCCGCAGCCTCCTCCGGGCTGTCCGGACCATGCGCGTGCCCCGCGCTATCCGTGTCGCTGAAATATAATGTGATGAAATGCGGGCGCTGCTCCGGCGGCAATTGCAGCCACGCGAGCACTTGCTCGACGCGCTTTTCGTTCGGATACTTCGCGTCGTATTTCATGTAATACGAAGGGCGCACACCCTGAATGTCTGCCTCGGATCCCGGCCAGAAAAAGCATGCCGCGCGCATCCCTTGTTGCTCGGCCAGAACCCACAGCGGCGTGCCGCCGTACCAGCTTCCGTCGGCTTCCGCCTGCGGATCGTGATAGCTGTAGACTTGCTTGCGCGCGGGATCGTAAAAAGCGTTGCCGACAATTCCGTGATGCTCTGGATAAAGTCCTGTCACGATCGTGTAGTGGTTCGGAAACGTAATCGAGGGATAAGCCGGGATCATGCCGTCGGGTGCGCTCGCGCCGCGCGATCCCAGGGCCGCCAAATTCTTGGCGTCGTATTTTTGCGTGTAATCGTAACGGAACCCGTCGAGCGAAACGAGAATCACGTAACGCTTCGCTTGCTGCGTGGCCGAATTCGGGCCGTGGTCAACAACGATCGGCGGCGCAAGAGCCTGCCCAGCCGCTTGTTGTTGCGGCGGCTGCTGGCCGCGCGCTGCTCCAGGGGCCAAGCAGGGGGCAACACCCGCCATGAGCAAAATCCACGCAAAAATCCCGGCACGTCTCCTGCACGGTTTTTTACAATTCAGTCGCATCCGCGAATCCTTTCGCAACGTCACATTGGTGGGGAGTCTTGCCTGCCCCTTGTCCGGGTGCCAGTATACGTAATGTGACGCGCCCGCCGAACACAAAGGAGAAAAATGCCATGGTGAAATTAGCCCTATACGCAAGATTAGAAGCAAAACCCGGCAAGGAAAAAGAAGTAGAGCAATTCCTCCAGAGTGCTGCACCCATGGTGGAAGAAGAGCAGGGTACGATCACCTGGTACGCCCTGCGCATGGGACCTTCTACTTTCGGAATCTTCGACACGTTCAACGACGAAACGGGCCGGCAAGCTCATCTTTCAGGCAAGGTGGCAGCCGCATTGATGGTCAAAGCTCCCGACCTTTTCGCAAAGGCTCCCGAAATCAGCAAAGTGGACATCCTGGCATCCAAGATTTCTGTCGACGCCAAACGTAAGGCGTCCGCGTAATCTAACCGCCGCTCCCAAAGTCCGCCTGACGATTTTCTGTGGCAACGCCAAGGCACTAGCCGAGTTGTGCCCGCGCTAGGCGCTTCTCGGCACGGCTCGCCTCACGCCACTCAGAAATATGCACTTACTGAATACTGCAACCACGCGGCGAAATATATCGTCTAACGATATGTAGCCCGAAACTGAGCTATTCGCACGGGAAAGAAGGCCAAACATGAGTGCATCTAACCAAGTACCGAATTCCGCTGGCGCGCACAACACGCCGGCACAGCACCATCCGGAGGAAATCCCGGAAAACGAACACACGCACACTCTGGACGAGATCCAGAGGCGTGCGTTCAGGATTCATCGTCGCCACGGCGGAACTTACGGTGGGTACACCCTCGAAGATTGGCTGGAAGCTGAACATGAGCTGGAGAGAGAAGATCATCCAGCTCCCGACGTAAAAGACCACATCCACTGAAGCACTGCACGACGAAGTGTCAGCCCGATTGCAGCGATACCCGCTACGTGTGCCCGATTAACCAGGGACTTTAGCGCATTGTCTTTCACGCCGGCTTATCCCGAATCCTTCAGGCCAATTTCCGCATTGAATTGCTGAATCACGCCGTAGCACTCACACGCCGATCCCTCGAGTTTCTTACGGCTCAGGATCTTCACTGCCCCGCGGCTGTACTCGATATTTTTCTTCTTCTGCAGGATGCCCGCAGCCAGGCTCACGCTAGGACGATCGGTGCCCAGCATCGTGGCCAGAAAATCGTGCGTGATCAGAATGGACCCGCCATCCACGCGGTCTTGCGCCATCAACAGCCAGCGCGCCAACCGTTGCTCCACATCGTGCAGCCGATTGCACGCCGCTGTTTGCGCGACCTGAATGCCCTGAATCACCGCATACCGGCTCAGCATCATTTGAAGTTCCGGCGCCGATTTCAAAACGTCCTGCAGCGTGCCTACTTTTACCCGGAATCCGTCGCCGGCGAGCTGCACCACTTCGCGCAAGGGACTGCGCGTGAGAGACACAGCGGATGGAATTCCCGCTGCTCCTTCGTTCCCCACCACCGCCGCCTCGACCGTTTTGCCGTCTTCCATCGCCACCACCAGCGATATCAGTCCGGCATTCGGGAAGTATACGAAGTTCAGCTTCTCGCTGGGCTCGTGCAGGATCGAGTGGCGCAGCAATCCTACGGGCTCCAGGTGCGGGCCGATCGCGGAAAATTCATTGTCGGGGATGGAAAGGAGGATTTTGTTGGCGACCGGCTTGCCGTCGGAAGTAGTTCGTTCGGGAAAGTGGGCGGTATTTTTACGGTCACTCTGAGGCACTAGTAGTTCTCGCCAGTTTTGACATGGCCGGAACTCTAGATGTTGGGGAATATGGCTGTCTGTCGGACGCCAAACACACGGCGCAGATTTATGGTATGCCCAGCACGGGATTGAATTGTTCAATTACTTGATAACATTCACATGAACACTCCTGCAGCTTCTTGCGATCGAGAATTTTCACAGCTCCGCGCTTGTATTCGAGAATGCCTTTCTTCTGCATGACGCTGGCGGCCAGGCTCACAGTCGGCCGGTCGGTCCCTAGCATGGTGGCGAGAAAATCGTGGGTGATCGGCAAGAACCCGGAGTCTACGCGGTCGCGCGTCACCAGCAGCCAGCGCGCCAGGCGCTGCTCGACGGAATGCAGCCGGTTGCATGCGGCGGTTTGCGAGATCTGCATGCCCAGAACCACGGCATAGCGGCCCATGATCATGCGCAGTTCTGGAGCAGTGCGCATCAATTTCTCCACGGCTGCCGCGCCGATGCGGAATCCGTCTCCGGCAATCTGCACGACCTCGCGCACCGAGCTCGTTCGCAAACCCACCGCCAGCGCAGCGCCCGAAAAACCCTCGCGGCCGACTACGCCTACCTCGACGGCCCTTCCATCTTCAGTGGCCACAACCAGCGATATCATTCCACGGTTTGGAAAGTACGCGTACTGGACGTCCTGACCCGGTTGATGCAGGTTCAGGTGGTGTGGCAAGTCGAGGAATTCAAGAGCTCCCCGGACCAATTCGAATTCGTGGTCAGGAAGCGCCATAAGGAGATTATTAGTGATTGGGTGCCCGTGCGGGCCGGTTCGCTCTGCTTCGAGCGGCTCCAAAACGCTCTTTTGGCTCATCTCCATCCCTCGTCCATACGGGAAACACTTTAAGGCGGGCCTCGCAAACAACCCCCAGCCTAGCGCATAACTAGCTATTGTCTATACACCATCCACGGTATTCCGGTCGGGTACAACGCAGTGTAGGATGCCGAACATTGCCGCGCTTCCCCAGGGGCCGGCTGATGACGAATGGCTCGAATTCTTATTGCAGACGACCACCCACAGGCGCGCCGCGGCGCGCGCGAAGTGCTCGAAATGCACCAAGGATGGGAAGTCTGTGGCGAGGCCGTAAATGGCCTGGAAGCCATTGAAAAAGCGGCTGCCCTTAAACCTGACATCGTCATCATTGATCTCAGCATGCCCAGGATGTCCGGTGTGCAGGTAGCGCGAGTGATCCACAGCACCACTCCGCAACTGCCGCTTCTACTCTTTTCGCTGTATGCCGGCGATCCGCAAATGGCGGATGGATTCCGTGCAGCGGGTTTCAGCGGCGACGTCAACAAGGCCGCGGCAAACCTGCTGATCGAAGCGGTCGAGACACTGCTGCGAGGTAGCACTTACTTCCAATCGTCCGCAGTGCCAAGGGCGATCGCTACAGAGGAGGCAGCGTCCCAGACCGAACCGCCACCCGTGGCACCGACCGCCGCCGCCCCGGCGCCGCAATCGTCATCCGATCCACCGGCCGCACCGGCTGACGCAACATCCACGAACCTGCCAGAGACCACACCTGGAAGCGCCACCGAGCCTTGCTGACGTGACGAGATTTTCGCGTGTTGCGAATTCTCTTCTCCATGCTCCGCCGTTGTGAAACTCGATTCAGCGCGAAAAGACCGCTTTTGCGGTATGCGCACGTGCCGGCGCATCCATGCTACAATTAGAACTCCTTGCTCTCCGTTAACAACATCACGATGCGCTACGGCGCCCGAATCTTGTTCGAAGACGTCACCACGACGTTCTTTGCGGGGCGGCGGTACGGGATCACCGGCCCGAATGGCGCGGGCAAATCCACTCTGATGAAGATTCTGACTGGCGAGATTGACCCCACCAAGGGCGATGTCACGCGTCCGAAGAAGCTCGGTATTTTGAGTCAGGACCAATTTGCCTTTGACGAGCATCGCGTGATTGACACCGTGATCATGGGCAATCGTCCGCTGTGGAAGACGTTGCAGGAGCGCGAGATTCTCTACGCCAAGCCACACGAAGAACTGACCGATGCGGACGGGATGCGGCTCGGCGAGCTCGAAGGAATTGTCGGCGAAGAAGGCGGCTACACCGCGGAAGCGGACGCCGCGATTTTGCTGGACGGCCTGGGCATTGACGAGCCGCTGCACGAGCGAAAAATGCGCGAGCTCCAGGGAGGACAAAAAGTTCGCGTCCTGCTGGCGCAAGCGCTTTTCGGCAGCCCTCCCGCGCTGTTGCTCGACGAGCCGACAAACCACCTCGACCTCGATTCCGTCCACTGGCTGCAGGATTATTTGACGGAGTACGAAGGCGTGCTGATCGTCATCTCGCACGACCGCCATTTTTTGAACAGCGTCTGCACGCACACCGCGGACATCGATTACGAGACCGTAATCATGTACAACGGCGGATACGACGACATGGTGGTGGCCAAGACGTCCATCCGTTCGCGCATCGAATCCGAAAACGCGCAGCGCGAAAAGAAAATCGCGCAATTGAACGAATTCATCGCGCGTTTTTCGGCCGGCACGCGTTCCGCGCAAGCCACGTCGCGCAAAAAAGAAGTCGAGCGGCTGCAGACCACCGAGCTGGCGCGGTCGAATATCGCGCGTCCGTATATTCGCTTCAATATGGACCAGGCTTCCGGCAAGCATCCGCTGGAAATCAAGAGCATCGCGAAATCGTATGATGGCGTGAAGGTGTGGGCGCCGTTTTCCGGCAGCGTTTCGCGCGGAGAAAAAATCGCGTTGATGGGCCGCAACGGAACCGGCAAAACCACGCTGCTGAAATCGCTGCTGCGCAACGCGACGGGATTTGTGGACGATTCCGACCGGCAATTCCCTGTTGACGGCGGGCAGGTGACTTGGGGCCACAACGTGATGGTGGGATATTTCGCGCAGGACCACAGCGAATCCATCACGCACGGGATGAATGCGATCGAGTGGCTACACCAGTTCAAGCCGCAGGCGACGCAGGAAGAACTGCGCGGCGTCCTAGGGCAGATGCTTTTCAGCGGCGAAGACGCGTTGAAACAGACGGCGGCGCTTTCCGGAGGCGAATCCGCGCGGCTGATTTTCTGCCGGCTGATGCTGCAGAAGCCCAACGTGCTGGTGCTGGACGAGCCGACAAACCACTTGGATCTCGAGTCCATCAACGCCCTGAACATCGCGCTGCAGAAATACGATGGTACGGTGTTGCTCGTAACCCACGACCACGACGTGATCGATGAAGTCGCGACGCGGATCTGGCATTTCGAAGGCGGCAAGATCGAGGACTTCAAAGGGCCGTACTCGGAGTATTTGGAGTCGGTGGAAGAAAAAGCGTCGTGATTAGGCGTGGTGAAGCGT
>DATEVZ010000043.1:0-13486 GCA_035258265.1 Candidatus Acidiferrales bacterium | reverse complement strand
ATTACATAGCAGACATGATCGTCGGGAACCAGGTGATTCTTGAACGGAAATCGTGCGCCTCACTCGATCCAAACCACAGCGCCCAATTGATGAACTACCCTCGCGCCACCAATATTCGCGTGGGGCTGCCGCTGAATTTCGGCCGCCCGAAATTAGAATATCGAAGGTTCGTTTGTTGAAATAATTTGATTTTATCTGCGTTCATCTGTGGTGATTTTAATCCCGAGAGGGCGAGATTACATGACGACAACGCCGAAGATTACGGAAACCCGCAGCGAGGAAGTGGTTCGCAAGCACAAGGAATTCATTTGGCCGGCAGTCACCAATTATTATCAGCACCCGCTGGTGGCCGACCACGCTTCGATGCAATATCTGTGGGACATCGAGGGCAACAAATACCTCGATTTCTTCGGCGGGATCGTCACCATCGGCGTTGGGCACTGCAATCCCAAGGTCACCTCGAAGATCAAAGCACAGGTAGATAAGCTGCAACACACTTCGACGCTCTTTCCCAACGAAGCTGTCGTCGCGCTGGCCGAGAAGCTTGCGGAAATTACTCCCGGCAAACTGCAGAAGAGCTTTTTCACCAGTTCCGGGACGGAAGCGAACGAAGCTGCGATTATGCTGGCGCGCATGGCGGGACCGAGCTATGACATCGTTGCTCTACGCCACGCATATTCCGGGGGCTCGGCGCTGGCAAAATCAGTAACTGCACAATCCGCGTGGCGCAAAGGTGGCGTCATTAGCGTAGGCGTGTCGCACGCTGTGAATCCTTACTGTTACCGCTGCCCGCTGCACCTGACCTATCCATCGTGCAATGTGGCCTGCGCGAATGACGTTGAGAGCGTGATCCAGACCACCACCAGCGGCTCGATTGCCGCATTTATCGCCGAGCCGATTCAGGGCGTCGGTGGGTTCATCACTCCTCCGCCGGAATATTTCAAGATTGTCTACCGCATCGTGAAAAATTATGGCGGCCAGTATATTTCCGACGAGGTGCAAACAGGCTGGGGCCGCACTGGCAAAAAATGGTGGGGCATCGAGCAGTGGGAAGTCACGCCGGACATCATCACGTCGGCGAAAAGCATGGCCAATGGCGTCCCAGTGGGATTGACGATCACGACGGCCGAACTGGCCGACAAATTTCAGGGTTTGACCATCGCCACGTTTGGCGGAAACCCGGTTACGTCGGTCGCGGCTCGCGCGGTGATTGCAGTGATTGAAGAAGAAAACCTGCGCGAGAACACGCACATCGTCGGCGGCTACTTCCGGAAAAAGCTGGAAGAGCTGCAGCAGAAATATCCGCTGATTGGCGACGTTCGAGGCATGGGCATGATGCAGGCGCTCGAACTAGTGAAGGACCGCCAGACCAAGGAGCCTGCGCCGCAGGAAACCAATCAAGTGCTCGAACGCGCCCGCGCCAATGGTTTGCTCGTAGGCAAAGGTGGGATGTACGCAAACGTCATCCGCATGGCCCCTCCGATGAACATTTCGAAGGCTGATGTAGATGAGGCCATCCGGCTGCTCGACAAGTCGTTCAGCGAAGTTCGAATCTGACGGCAATGATGCGATGTCTCTCTGGAAAAGATTGAAAAGCAGTCTTCGCAGCGCACGTGGTAAACCTGGCCTTGTTTCTTTTGTTTGCATGGCCTGTACGTCGATAAGCGAAGGAATTGGAGAGTGCAATGGCAACGGCAACAACGACTGATCAGCTTTGCAGGAATTATATTAACGGCGAGTGGGTGGAATCGAAGTCGGCGAAGATCGTCGAGCGGCGCAATCCGGCGAACACCGATGAAGTCGTGGCGCGCATCGCCCTTTCTACGCGCGAGGAAATGAAGCAAGCGATCGTAGCGGCGAAGGCTGCCTTCCCTGCCTGGCGCGAGACCCCTCCGCCGAAGCGCGGCAAGATCCTGTTCAAAGCCACGCAGATCATGCAGGCGCAAAAAGAAGAGTTGGCGCGACTTCTGACGCGCGAGGAAGGCAAAACGCTGAAAGATGCTCTGGGCGAAGTGCAGCGCGCGATCAACATCCTGGAATTCGCGGCCGGCGAGGCGCGGCGGCTGAATGGCGAGACGCTCACGAGCGAGCTGCCCAAGAATTTCGCTTACACGATACGCCAGCCCCTCGGGGTGGTCGGCGCGATCACACCGTGGAATTTTCCCGTGGCGATCCCGATCTGGAAAATCGCTCCCGCACTCGTGTGCGGCAACACCGTGGTGCTGAAACCCGCAGAACTGACGCCGCTGTGCGCTATTCGCATCGCCGAAATTTTCGAACAAGCTGGCCTGCCGTCAGGCGTTTTGAATGTGGTGCTGGGCGCGGGCGAAGAAGTTGGCGATGAATTAGTGCAGAACCCGCACGTGCAGGGATTGACGTTTACCGGATCGACGGCCGTTGGCAGCAAGCTCTATGCCGCGGGTGCCGAGCGGCTGAAGAAAATTCAATGCGAGATGGGCGGCAAGAACCCGGTTGTCGTGCTCGCCGACGCGGATTTGCAGTTGGCGATGGAGTCGGCCGTGGCCGGAGCGTTCGGGTCCACGGGACAGCGCTGCACCGCATCGAGCCGCGTAGTGATCGAAGAAAGCGTCGCGGATAAATTCGTCGCGATGCTGGTCGAGCGTGCGAACAAATTCGTGGTGGGCGATGGCCTCGAAGCCGGCACGGAGATGGGGCCGTCGGTCGACGAAGACCAGTTTAACACGGTGCTCAAGTACCTTGAAATCGGCAAGCAAGAAGGAAAGCTGCTATGCGGCGGCGCGCGCCTGGCCGGCCCGAAATACGACCAGGGCTGGTTTATTTCACCAACGGTGTTCGATCACGTCGCGTGGGACAGCAGAATTGCGCAAGAGGAAATCTTCGGCCCGGTGATGAGCGTCATCCGCGTCAAGAACTTCGACGAAGCGCTGCAGGTTGCGAATTCCGTGCGCTATGGGCTATCCAGCTCGATTTATTCGAACGATCCCAGCAAGATCTTTGAATTCGTGGACAAGATCGAAACCGGCATGACGCACGTTAATTCGCCGACAGTTGGCGGCGAGGCGCATGTGCCATTTGGCGGGACAAAAGATTCGAGCATAGGTCCGCATGAAGTGGGCCACGCTGCCATCGAGTTCTATACTGAAACGAAAATCGTTTACATCGACTACACAGGCCGCAAGCGCGAATCGAGCCTTTATTGAAATTCGAGTGCGACCGCAGCAAGAGATATGTGATCATTTCCTCCCAGCAAGTGCGTGTGCAATGGGATTGAATCACCGCAAGACGGCGTTTGGCACGTCATTTCGATTCGCAAGGCCGCGACGCTCCCGCATGATTAGATCAACTTACTGTCGCTCTCTGCGGATCTCGCTGCTGGCGTGGGCGCTTTCACTAGTAGGCTTCGCGGGCACGCGCGCCGGGGACAACGATCGTTACCTTTGGAAATCAGTGCCTCGAGCGCAAACCAAAGTGGACGACAAGACGCCGCTAACCTGGAACGTCTATCAGACGGACAAAAAGAAAGAAGCGAATCTCGTGCTGGTGCTGATTGGGCGACGCTACATCGCTCTCGACCTCAAAGCAAAGACCGCCTATAACGTGCCTCCATCGGATCTGCAAGCGAAGGGGCAGGATTTCGGGAGTGGCGACCTCTTCATAAAGTCACGCGTGCTACCGACCGATAACTGGAGTCTTCGGGACGTGGGTCCCGCGGAATTGATCAAGCTTACGCTGGGAGACTACGGCCGCGAACTCTATGTCGAACTCCCGCACATGCCGGATATGCGCGCGTTCTATTAGTCAAATCCCGAAAGAAACGGTCCCGGCGCGCAAATCACGCCACGCATTTATATGGACTGCGGGGGCTTGCTTCCGCCTTAACGCAGCTGCAATACGAGTGACAGAACGCTCGGGCGAGGCTCGCCTCGCCCAACTCAATCGCGCGACGCTCCTCACACCGTGAAGGGGGCGGCAAGCCGCCGCACTCCAAGAGAATGTTGCCTTCAGTTGTTGCGGGAGACGCTTAGCTCTCGCGACCGCTGGTCTTCTGCTTCCATGACATCGCCGGCAGGCCGGTGTCAATTTCCGCCATCGTGATGCATCCAGGCACGGGACAAACAAGCGCGCAGAGATTGCAGCCCACACATTCCTCTTCGATGATTTTGGGGACGTGAACTTCCATTCCGTTCGGATTGTGTTTGCCCTTTCCGTTTTGCGCGTGCGCGCGTTCGATGCATTGGTGGGCGCCATCCTCGCACGCCACGTAACAGAGTTGGCAGCCAATGCACAGGTCGGTGTCGATCTTCGCGATGATCTTGTAGTTCAGGTCCAAATCGCCCCAATCCATCACGTTAGGAACCGCGCGGCCGCGAAAATCCTGGATCGTGCGATAGCCGTGGTCTTCCATGTAGGCGCCAAGACCGTCGGCCATGTCCTCGACGATGCGGAAGCCGTAATGCATGGCGGCGGTGCAGACTTGCACGCAGGTTGCGCCCAGCGCGACGTGTTCTGCTGCATCCATCCAGTTGCCGATACCACCGATGCCGACGATTGGAATCTTCAGCTTCTTGGCCACGGTGGACACCAGATGCAGCGCGATCGGCTTCACCGCTGGGCCGCAATAACCGCCGTGCGAAGACTTCCCCGCGACGTTGGGGCGTGGCGCGAATGTTTCGAGATCAACGCCCATCAGCGAATTGATCGTGTTGATCAGGCTGACGGCATCCGCCCCGCCGCGCTCGGCCGCTAAGGCGATGTGCGCTATGTCGCTAACATTCGGCGTGAGTTTGGAGATAACCGGCGTCTTCGCGACTTCCTTCGCCCACGACGTAATCATTTCCGTGTACTCGGGCACTTGTCCCACTGCCGCGCCCATTCCGCGCTCGCTCATGCCGTGCGGGCAGCCGAAATTCAGTTCCAGCGCGTCGGAACCGGCGTCTTCCGCGCGGCGCACAATGTCATGCCATGTCTCGCGTTTCGATTCCACCATCAGCGAAGCGATTACCAGCTGTTTCGGATAGCGCTTCTTTACTTCGGCGATTTCGCGCAGGTTCACCTCGATGGGGCGGTCGCTAATGAGCTCGATATTGTTGAGGCCCATCATCTTCACGCCGTTAAGATCGATCGCGGCATAACGCGAGGAAGTATTCTGAATGGGATCGCCAATCGTCTTCCACACCGCGCCGCCCCAGCCCGCGTCGAAGGCGCGCATCACCTGGCCGCCAGTGTTTGTGGGCGGACCGGACGCCAGCCAAAAAGGGTTGGGCGAGCGCAAGCCACAGAAGTTAACGCTCAAATCTGCCATGGGTCACCTCGGACGCTCGAACACTTCACCACAGATGAACACAGATAGACACAGATAAAAGCGATGAGAATTATACAAACAACTTCCACGCACAAAATGGGCCGGTCGGCTCACATCCCTTCCTATCTAGCGCTAGTCGTTTAAAGGACCTATTTGTGTTCATCTGCGTTCATCTGTGGTGATTTTACCGCCACGTCGTTTATCCCGCGCCAGATCAGCCATATTACGATTCCGATCATTCCCAGCCAGCCGATCATGCGGACCGCGCTTGCTATTTGCGTATCATGTTCCAAGACACCGAGCCTGCCAAACAGATAGTTCCAGTCGTGAATAACGTACTCAGCATCGCCGACCGTCAACAGCGGCAGATCCTGCGCGCGCGCATCAGCCATATAAGTTGCAACAGGCAAGAACTGTTCGAAAAAGAAGAACAGGCAAAATGCAACGCCCGGCGATTGGCGACGAAAGAAAAAATAGGCAGCTAGCGCGAACGGGACAAATAGCTGCAGAAATGTTCCGCCCGCGACACTGATGAACTCTCCGGCCAAACGGAACAGCAGGTGCCCGCCCTCGTGAATGGGCACAAAAACACCATCCATCAATAGCAGAATTCCGGAGCCCCGCGCGACCTGATACAGGAAAAGCACGTAGAAAATGATCCAGCCAACCAGCGCCGCCCGAGGCACGGGTTCCCAATCTTGTCCGAGGTCCTCAAGAAGGGGCAGGCGTTCGGTCCATGACTCAGGCAAATGCACAGCGTCTAGTGCTTTCCGCGAGGCGCGCCGAGCCACGCGTCAATGCCCCGGGCTGCGGCCATGCCTTCGGCGACCGCGTCCACCACTTCCTTACCGCCGTTCACACAATCACCACCGGCGAAATATTTGGCATTGCCAGTTTGATGATGCTCGTTGACAGCCACCGTGCCATTTTCACGCAGCGTGATTCCAGAGACGGTGCGCAGAAATTCAGTCACGGGCTTTTGGCCGATAGCGCGGACGACCATGTCCACATTGAGCGTGAATCGACTGCCAGGGATATTCACGAGCTTGCCGCGGCTCGCGCCCGCCGCTCGCTCGAAATGTGTGCGAACACATTCGATCGCGGCAACTTTTCCAGCATCTCCAAGGATTCTGACGGGCTGCGTGTGCCAGTGAAAAAGGACGCCGTCGAGTTTCGCCAGATCGTACTCATAGCGAAACGCCGGCATGTCCTGTTCGCCACGCCGGTAAATGAGATGCACGATTTCAGCACCCAAGCGCTTCGCGGCAGTGACAACGTCAATCGCTGTATTCCCAGCTCCGATGCACACGACGCGGCGGCCTACGTTGACGTCAGCAAAAGAGCGAACCTTCGTAGCTTCGATGAATTCCATCGCGCCGAAGACGCCATCGAGATTCTGACCGGACAAGTTGAGATCCCATGTTTCGCCCAGGCCAACACCGATAAAGATCGCGTCGAATTGCTTCTCTAGCTGATCGAAAGTGATGTCACGGCCCACGGTTTTGTTCTGGCGGAATTCAACGCCTAGGCCGCGTACGAGTTCCACTTCGCGCAGGGAATCCTTTGCGCGCAACTTATAGGCTGCGATGCCTAGGGTATCCAGTCCACCGGGAAGGTCGTTGCGATCGAAAATTGTGGCTTGGTAGCCGAGTTTGGCGAGCTCTGCAGCGCAAGCTAGTGACGCGGGTCCGGAACCGATACAAGCGAGGCGCTTTCCGTTAGGAGCACCCGCATGAAAAAGATGGATGTTTTTATCGAGAACGTGATCCACGGCGTAGCGTTGGAGCCTGCCGATTTCGATCGGCTTCTCCTGTTTCTCGTGCATCACGCAGGCGCCTTCGCAGAGAACCTCGGTGGGGCACACACGTCCGCAACTGTGGCCCAGGATATTGGCCTCGAGGATTACGCGCGCGGAGCCGCGCAGATTATCGGTCGTGATCTTCTTGATGAATGCGGGAACGTCAATGTGCGTCGGGCAGGCTGCGGTGCATGGAGCGTCAAAACAGAAAAGACAGCGCGCGGCTTCTATGGCGGCCTGCCGCGGGGTCATCCGCGGCGATATCTCCGCGAAATTCTTTTCGTACTGCTCCGGAGTCAGTTTTGGCGCGGTCTCGCGCATGGTCATGAACTATCCCGTCCGTCCCTTGAGCTGGAAGAGAGCCATTCTAGCACTGGCGCTTGCCAGGCTGGCTAAGGGATTCTCCGAGGAAAGCGCCTTGCTAGCACAAAGAACGGCGGTCACGACTGCGCTGCAATCGAATAGTGAAGGGGTGTAAGCTACAGCGCTTCGTGAAAATTGTGAGGAGGACTTCGGACCATGCGGTTTGACACCGTGATTCGCAACGGCACGATCGTGACGGCGATAGACACGTACTTGAGCGATGTGGGCATCTTGGGCGGGAAGATTTCAACGATTGGCCTGAATTTGCCGGTGGACGGCGCGGGAAAAGTGATCGAAGCGCGCGGAATGATGGTGATGCCCGGCGGCATTGACGTGCATACCCACCTGGACATGCCTTTCGGCGGGACGATGAGCGCCGACGATTTTGAATCCGGCACGATTGCGGCGGCTTACGGCGGAACGACCACGCTGATTGATTTTGCTATCCAGTACAAGGGCCAGACGCTGCGTCACGCTTTTGATACCTGGATGAAGAAGGCGGATGGCAAAGCCGTGATTGACTATGCGTTCCACTGCATCATCACGGACATCGCCGGGGCCCAGCTGGATGAGATGAAAGCCTTCGTTCGCGAAGGAGTGCCCACTTTCAAACTGTTCATGGCCTATCCGGGCGTGTTCATGCTCGATGACGCATCCATTTTCAAGGCGATGGGCGCAGCAGCAAACAGCGGCGGAATGATTTGCATGCACGCGGAGAACGGTGGCGCGATTGACGTGATTGTGCAGCGAGCGCTGGCTGAAGGAAAACGCGCGCCGAAGTATCATGCCCTGACGCGGCCGGTGACTCTGGAGGCAGAAGCGACATCGCGCGCGATTGCACTGGCAGAAATAGCGGGAACGCCCGTGTATATCGTGCACCTTTCATGCAACGAAGCTCTCGAAAAAGTGCGCGAGGCGCGCGATCGTGGGCTGCGCGTGTATGCAGAGACTTGCCCGCAGTACCTATATCTTTCGCTCGAGAATATGGACGCGCCTGGATTCGAAAGCGCGAAGTACGTCTTCACTCCGCCGCTGCGCGAAAAGTGGCATCAGGAAAAGCTATGGCAAGGTCTGGCGCAAGATGATCTGCAGGTCGTTTCGACCGACCATTGCCCCTTCTGCATGAAAGAGCAGAAGGAATTGGGAAAGGACGACTTCACGAAAATTCCTAATGGTGGTCCTGGAATCGAGCACCGCTTGAGTTTGGTCTATAACGGCGGCGTGCATGGCGGCAAGTTTTCGCCGAACCGCTTTGTGCAGCTTGTTTCCACGGCTCCCGCGAAGCTTTTTGGATTGTACCCGCGCAAGGGCACGGTGGCGGTTGGTTCCGACGCGGATCTGATCGTATTTGATCCAAACGAAGAACAAATCATCAGCGTGAAGACGCATCATATGCGCGTGGACTATTCGATGTTTGAGGGAACGCGCGTGAAAGGCACGACCAAAACGGTGCTGTCGCGAGGGCGAACGATTATCGACAACGGACGGTTCACGGGCAAGGCGGGCGCGGGAGAGTTTTTGAGACGCGAAAATCCCGCGAAATTGTAACGTGAATGTCTACCGCAGAGACGCAGAGGTCGCGGAGAAAAACAAGAACACCGCGGTGCCGGGCGCTTCGAACAAGCTGATCGCTAGTCGCGCGATACACCCGCGACCCACGGGATGCTGACCAAGCCGTCCTTCACTTGAATGTCGACGACGTCTCCGGATGTGAAGCGGTCGAAATCTCCTCGGTCAACGGGCACACGTTCGAAGCGCCGTCCTTCGCGCCAGGACGTGACGATCAGCCGTCTGCTCGGTACCGGTCCCGGCATCGAGAATTTGCCGATCACTCGAGCCGTCTCAACGTGAGGCGGCGAGCGGTCGAGCGCCCCATTGCCGAAAAGGAGGATCGCGAGCAGCCAGGGGAGCGGAATCAGCCCGTAATAGATACGTTTGAGGGCCTCCACTTCCATGTGACGCAACGCCCTGCGCTCGACGATCATGCCCAAGCCCAGCGTGAGAAAAAACACCACGCCGATGAAGATCAAAATACCGTCGAGCTCAAGTGCCGGGTAGCGCCCGCTGGCCACGACGAAGGCGAGCGCACCGACCAGAAACATGGCCGTGCGATTGAGTAACTTCTTGCGTAGCGAAAATTCTGCGGCGGAGGAATTGAGGCCACATGCATCACAGGTATCGTTGAATCGTTCGGCCCCACAGTTCAAACAACGCGTCATCGTGAAATCCGGCTCCAGACCCGCGATACTTTGATGCTATGCGGCGAGAGGTTGGCTGTCAATTCGTGGTCGGCCGACACACAAATCGGCTCACGCAAATTAGACACCACCGTTCGGTAGATCGTTCCTACTGCATCGGGCGGACGCTTGAGGGCGGGCTGTCGAGGCAAACCATGTTCTCGTCGCGGCCGTTCGCGAGCATTTCGCAGTCAATGTCCTGGGCGCTGCGAATAGCTTCGGCGGAAGTGGCGCCCGAAGCCGTGGCGCAGTGCATCGCACCCTTAAAGGTGACGCAGACTTCGTACTTGTTTTGCGTTTGCTGGCGCGATGAATACAACAGCACTCCCAACAACACGATTGCTCCGACGATGCTTATCACGCGCACGTGAATCTTACGGTTTGCCATTTCCACCTCGGAGGAATCCGCGAAATTCCCTGCTAATCCCGTCCTTTGGCCGTGCCGGTGCGTCGCGAAAATTCCCGCTGAATATATTTGCGAACGTGTGGCGTGATGCCCTCGAGCGTAGCGAGATCTTTCAAGTCGCGCACCGTGAGATTCGGAAGAAACGCCAACACAACCGGGACCGGAGTATGCGGATTGCGGATTAGCGCCACGCGAACATTGTATTGGACTGACCATTTCGGATGTTGTGCAATCGCTGCGACGACACGTTCCGGAACGCCCGGCTTCGCGAGAACCTTCAATATCTGGCTCTCCGTCAAAAACGCGTTCGCTAGCGTTAGCTTTATCGCTTGCGGATGGCCTTCAGCCAGCAGTGCGCCCGCTACCCGCGACGTTCCCCGGCGCGCCAAAGTCAATTTCTGGCCCACCGGCAAGTGCGGAACGCGCGTGACGATGAGTTCTTCGGCCACGCGTTTGATTTCCGCGGGCGTCGAAGGCAGTAGGCTCAGCCGAACCAAATCGAACAGATAAAGCTGCCTGAGCAGTGCGAGCGCAAAACGACGCGGCGTACGCGGATGACGCGCCAGTCGCAAGCGCACGCCCTCGCTGGCAGTCCACTTCCCTTTTTCAGCGATGGCGGCGAGCACGTTTGCAGAAAGATCGAGCCGTTCGAGCATTTGAATCACATGCGGCTCTTCGACGGCGGGATTTTCTAGAAGTGCAAGCAAGGTTTGTTCGTCGGTCTCGTGTATCAGCGAACTCAGCTCACCGGCTGGAGCCGACTTTGCTCGCTCGGTGCGTTCAGAGCCTTCATCCGGCATGAGCCTTTCGCTTCCCGAGGCGAATCGCCATCCTTGCCGCAGCTTCGGCGGGTTTCATCTGGAGTTCGGTTATCCGTGCATGTGGGGCGACCTTGTGCAGACCCTCATCAATCGCGGCATCGAAGAATTTACTGCGTCCGGTGGCCCCGCCCGCCTTAGCGATCGGAATCTCGCGGTCCTTCATGTGCAGTTGTTCAACCACACTCGCCACAAGACTAGCCAGCGACTCCGCCGCTCCGCGAAGGATTTCGCGAGCAACGGCGTCGCCTTGCTCGCCCAACTCGGCAACCAAAGGAAAAACTCGCGGAAACACGTCGTCGGGGTTCTTGACGACCCAATCGAGCACGCGCGTCCAATCGTTGCACCCTAGCCACGCCAGTACTTTTTGGGAGAGAGCGGTCTGGGGACCGCGTTTCTCTTCGGCGCGAACCACAGCGGCAAGAGCGCGCCTGCCGATATCAAATCCGCTGCCTTCGTCGCTGAACCACGGCCCGCGTCCGCCGGCGCGCGCGGTGTGGCCTTTCGCATCCCGGCCATAAGCTCCCGAGCCGGTACCCACCATCAGGATGATTCCTTCCTTGTCGCCCACCGCCGCGTGAAGCGTAATGGCCATGTCGGTGGTGATCGAAACCGTCGCTTCGGGAAAGCCGCGTTCCAGAAATGTGGCGATCCGCCGTGCGACGGATTCGCGTCCCGCGCCTCCGATCCCGGCGCAGATTCCGTGAATGTCGTCAGCTTTCAGGCGCTGGCGTTCGAGCACTACATCCGCCGCATCGCTGAGCGCAAACCAGGCCTTGGCGTATCCGGCGCGGAGAGGATTGGAAGGTCCGGCGGTCGCCCGCGCGAGAACTTCGCCGGTGGCGTCGACCAAGTAGCAATCCGTCTTTGTGCCGCCGCCGTCGAGACCAAGGTAATAGCCTGGATGCGCAGCGTGCTTTTTTTCAGACATTCGTTTTCACCATGCTTGACAGTCTTTCCTGCAGGCAGTTAGCATCGCGCGACTCGCCTGCCCAATCCCAGCGCCAGTCAACGGAATGCAAATCAGCGCGCTCGACTTCGGCATATTGGTGCTGTATCTTGCGGGCATCACGTTGTTTGGCGCCCGCTTCCGGCGTGGCCAGCAGAACCTTCGCGATTATTTCCTCGGCGGCCGCACCGCGCCGTGGTGGGCGCTCGCTTGCTCCATTGTCGCGACAGAAACCTCCACACTAACCATCATCGGGACGCCAGCGATCGCTTACGGCGGAAACCTCGGATTCCTGCAACTCGTCCTAGGCTACTTGGTGGCGCGGGTAATTCTCTGCGTGGTACTTATACCACAGTATTTCCAAGGGGAATTCTACACCGCCTATCAACTCCTGGAAAAGCGCTTCGGGACACGCATGAGATCTGTCGCGGCGGTTGTTTTCATGGGGACTCGTGCGCTGGCCGAAGGTGTGCGGATATCGGCCATCGGCAAAGTGGTGAGCGTGGCGTTTGGAACGGGCGACCGCATTTCGATTTTGATCATCACCGTGCTGACGATGTTTTATACGTTTGAAGGCGGAATGCGCGCGGTGATCTGGACCGATGTAGTGCAATTCGCGCTGTACCTGACCGGGTCGGTCGCGGCATTTTTCCTGCTATTGCACAAAATCCCCGGGGGCTGGACGGAAGTGACGCAGACGGCAGCAGCGGCGGGTGGAAAGTTGCGCGTTTTCGATTTCACTTTCAGCCTGGCGCAAAGCTACACGTTTTGGTCGGGGCTGCTGGGCGGAACTTTTCTGACCATGGCCAGCCATGGCACGGATCAGACTATGGTGCAACGCCTCTTGGCGGCTAGGAACGAGCGAGACAGCAAGAAAGCGCTGTTGGTGAGCGGCGTCATTATCTTTGTGCAGTTCGCCCTGTTTCTTGTTGTGGGTGTGATGCTATTCGTTTACATGCGCAATGGCTCTCTGGCTGTGCCGGAAGGCGATCCTGACCGGATTTATCCCGCGTTCATCGTGCACGCAATGCCCGTCGGGCTTGCAGGGATCGTGCTGGCGTCCATATTTGCGATTGCGATGTCCAATGCGAGCGGTTCATTGAACTCGCTTGCTTCATCGAGCATGATGGACATGGGCAAGAAGCGACACGCAGACGCGGCGAACTCGCTGGGGCGTTCGCGGCGAATGACGCTGCTGTGGGGAGCGGTGCTCGGCGCACTGGGGCTGATTCGCTGGGGGCCCGTGCTTGTCGCCGGATTGACGATTGCATCCATCACGTATGGAGCGTTGCTGGGCGTGTTCCTGCTCGGCACGTGGAATAGACGCGCGAACGAAAGCGGCGCGCTCGTCGGTTTTGTGACCGGGCTCGCGACCATGATCGCGGTCAAAGGACTCACGCCCCTGGCTTGGACTTGGTATGTCCTGGTCGGCACGATCGTAACGTTTGTGGTGGGCGCGATTGCCAGTGAGTTCACGCGACGCGAGCCTGGTGCGAATGATGTCGCTACGGCTTCGGAGAGCTAGCTTCTTGCTAAGGGCAAAATCATAAGAACACCATCAAAACCGGGCGAGAGGCTGGACCTGGTCCGCGCGCTCGGCGCTTGGGCCGCAGCGGCAATCGTCGTCGGCA
>DATEVZ010000042.1:0-5307 GCA_035258265.1 Candidatus Acidiferrales bacterium | reverse complement strand
AAGGCGGCAGAACAGACGCGCCGAAAGCGAGCGACATCCAGAATATCTACGTGGACATTGGCGCGACCTCGGCGGAGGAAGTGCGCAAAGCGGGCGTGGATGTTCTCAATCCCATCGTCATTAGCCGGAGATTAATGAAGTTGGGCTACGGCCAAATGGCGGGAGATTCGATTGGCGATCGCTTCGGTGCCGCTGCACTCCTTGAGTTACTTGGCCAACTTGATCCCGCGAAAATCAAAGGCACCCTAACCGTCGCGTTCGTAGTGCAGCAACGCACGGGCGCTCGGGGATTGGAGCGCATTCTGACCCAGACCCAAGCAGATGAAATGATCTACGTCGGACGTTTGCTCCCCGGCGGGCCAATCCCCCAAATGGAAAACTTGCATCATGCGCCCCGTCGCGAGCCAGGTGGCGGCGTGCTCATCGGGGTGCAGCAGACAGACGGCACGCTCAGCGGATTTGAAGCCGAGCTCAAACAGCTCGCCGATGCGAACAAAATTCCGGTTGCATCTGACTATTCCGCAAGTGTTCTTCCGCCGACGTATCTGCCATTGCCGCAGTTGCCGGCGAAATGGGCGCACCTCGGAGTGGCAACTTCCTGGACAGACACTCCCGCTGAACTAATCGATGCGCACGACCTCGAAGCACTGAAGGATCTGTTGAACAATTATGTGGCGGCTGTGAGATTTGGTGGTTCCGGCTCCGGCGCGGGAAGCGCAATTGATTACGCGATTGGTATGCCGGGAAAGCCGCCCAGTGCAATTGCGATCCTCAAGCCGCTTGTGGAGAAATACGCCGTTAGCAATAACGAAGGTCCGATGCGTGATGAGGTCAAGACGCTACTTCCGAAGTGGGCCAAGCCCGAAACCGACGACGCCGGCAACTTGATTCTGCTTTTGGGTACCGCACCCGAGGGCAGCAAAACACCGCGAATTCTGATCGTCGCGCACATGGACGAAATCGGCTTCGCCGTGAAATCCATCTCGAAAGACGGGCGGCTCGAAGTCGAATGGCGCGGCGGGGGCGAACTCGACTTCTTCGCGGGGCACCCGGCGCTGGTGCACACGTCAAAAGGCGACCTCGATGCCATCATGGAACTGCCCAACGGCTGGGACACGCCAGCGTTCAAGTGGCCGTCAGAATCTTCCGATACCGCCATCCGTGTCGATGTCGGCGCGCGCACTCCCGAAGAAGTCACGAAACTCGGCATCAGCGTCGGCGACACCATCACCATTCCAAAAGCTTACCGGCCGCTGCTCGGTACCCGCGCGAATGGCCGCAGCTTCGATGATCGCGTCGGCGATACCGCGCTGATTTCCGCCGTGTGGGCGCTCGGCGGGCCGCTCAAAGATCACGACGTCACCTTTGTATGGTCCACCGGCGAAGAAATCGGCCTGGTCGGCGCGGCCAAACTGGCCAAGCGTCTTGCCGACGAAGGTCACGTGCCCGATTATGTCTTTGCGGTGGATACCTTCGTCAGTTCAGATTCGCCTCTTGAATCCAAACGCTTCGGTGATGCCCAAATCGGCAAAGGATTTGTGATTCGCGCGGTCGACAATTCCAACATCGTGCGCTCCGATCTGGTCGAAAAGGTGATAAAACTTGCACGCACCAATCAAATTCCCGTGCAGTATGGCGTCACCGGTGGCGGCAACGACGGCTCGGCGTTCGTGCGCTATGGCGCGGTGGATGTGGCGCTGGGCTGGCCGCTGCGCTATTCGCATTCGCCTGCGGAGGTGATTGACACTCGCGACGTGGATTCACTCGCGCGCATCGTCACAGTCATCGCGAAGTCCTGGTAGATCTTGCATTTCCGCTCCGGTGCATCAGCCTGTCATGCGATTTTCATGCTTAACACCGCACCCCTGAGCGTGGACCTGCCGTGCACTTTGCTATAATCGCGCGCCGTGAGTGAACCTGCATTCAAACCGCCTCGTCATATCGTCGTCGAAGGGCCCATCCGCGTCGGAAAATCCACGCTCGCGAAGGTCCTCGCCGAGCAACTGCACGCCCGCCGCATCTTTGACGCCGACGATAACCCTTTCCTCATGGGTTTTTATGATGAACAGCCCGGCTCCGCCTTTCGCGCTCAAATGTATTTTCTATACGAGCGCCATCGCCGCCTGCTGGAGACGCGCCCGGAAGATAATCCCGCGCCCATCGTCAGCGATTTTCTGTTTGAGAAGGACAAGATTTTCGCTTACCTCAATCTCGATAATGAAGAGCTGAAGCTCTACGAACGGTATTTTGAAATGCTCGCGCCCTCGGTTCCCGCGCCGGATCTGGTGATCTATTTGCAAGCGAAGCCGGACGTTCTGCGCAGACGCGTGTCGAAAAAAGGCGACCCGGCAGAAACTCAGATCTCGCCGGAGTACGTCGAGGCCGTGGCCAACGCTTACGAGCACTTTTTCTTCCGCTACTCAGGCTCGAACTTGCTAGTGGTGGATACTTCCGAAATTGATTTCGTCGAGCGCAATCAGGATCTGCAGGAGCTTCTACGCCGCCTGCGCCAACCCGTGAAGGGCACACAATACTTTCTTCCGCTGGGTCAAAGCTAAGATAGCCAAACGCAATTATTCGCTCGTGGGATTCATACGCGAGAAGGCCGAGAAGGGGGACGGGACGGGCCGCCCCGCCAGGCTACCCGTCCCGCACTGCGCACAGGAGGAAGTCGCTTACGCTGCTTTATCCGGCCCGGTCAGCCGGTGACGCAATCTGCCCAGGGTGCGATTCACCGGATGGCTGCGATGCAAGAACGTGAGTACCGGCGCACGGCGCACGCCGATTTTCTCAAGAGCGCGGCGGATGCGGAAATCTCTTCCCGCCGATACCAGCCCTCTTTCGAGAGTGGCGATCGCTTCCGACGTGCGCCCGGCCTGGTAATACACTTCCGCCAGGTTCAAATAAAGTTGCGCGTGATTGTGTTTCATCCCCAGCGCTTCGCGGCAGAGCGATTCCGCATCGCCAAATCTTTTTTCAGCGAGGGCCGCAAGCAAGCCGGTATAGGAAAGATAAAATGGATTTTTTGGAGCGATGCCAAGGGCGCGCCGGGCGTGCTGGAGGGCTTCTTCGGATTGTCCGTCGCGGAGGTTTTTCAGGCATTCTTTGAAATCATTCATTCCTGCATCCGAGGGGGACGTGGTTCCGATCCAGTGGGACATAGGCTCCTTCCTTACCCCGCGGACACGTGCGAGGCAACTGAAGAAAGCCTACAATCCGGCGGTTTTCTTGAAAATAGAGCGTACGTACAGCTTTCGGGCTACTCCCTTTTCCTGTACGAAATGACAGGCAAAAAAATTGGCAAGTCGGCGCGGGGCGGAAAGTGCATTCGGACGCGGGCGAAGGCGCCTGAGAGAGCCTGTTTTATTGGGTTTTTTGCAAGTACTGGTTGAACCAAGCGACGGTGCGCTCGATCACGTCGCGGCTGTGCGCGGGATCGGCAAAGGCGTGGCCTTCGTTCGGATAAATCACCAGCTCGGTGGGCACGCCGAGAGTTTTCAGCGCGTGCCAGAATTCGTAGGACTGCGGTGGCGGGCATTCTCCGTCGCGATCGCCTACCACCATCAGAGTTGGCGTCTTTACGTTTTTGATGAACGTGATCGGCGCGCTTTTCGCGTAGACCATGGGATCGTCGTATACGCTGGCACCGAAAAACGGAAGCATCCACTGATCAATTTTATTTTCGCCGTAATAGCTGAGCCAGTCAGACAAACCCGCGCCGGAAACGGCCGCGCCAAAGCGGTTGGTTTGCGTCACGGCCCACATGGTCATGTAGCCGCCGTAACTCCAGCCGGTAATTCCCAGGCGATTGGGATCTATGGGCGCGGAGCGAATGGCTTCATCCACGCCGGCCATAATGTCCAGAAAATCGCCACGGCCAAAATCTTTCACATTCGCGCGGGTGAACGCTTCTCCCTGGCCGTAACTGCCGCGCGGATTCGGCTGCAGCAGAAAATATCCCTGCGAGGGCAGAGTTCTGTAATAAGCCCAGCGGCTCGGCCAGCCCGGCGTTACCGCCGAACTTGGGCCACCGTGCACGGCCACAATCATTGGGTATTTCTTCGCTGGATCAAAATCGAGCGGATAGGTGAGCCAACCTTGAACGCTTCCAATCCCCGTCGTCCAGTGCAGGCTTACGGACTTACCCCAAGCGGGCCGCAGACTCGAGTTGCGATGGGTGATCTGCTTCCACGCCCCAAGTTTCCCGGCCCAGACTTCCGGCGGAGTATCGAACGACTGCTGAATGGCCGCGCTGGTTTGGCCGTCTGTGGAAATTGAAATTGCGATTCCGTAACCGCCGGCGGAAACGTGGCCTTCAAACGTGTGCAATGTGCTTTCGCCGCCAGCGCTTGCATCAATCACTCCGAGTACCGCCAAGCCATCCTCATTACCGGCACATAGGATTTTTTTAGAATCGGCCGACCAAGTGATCGTGCTGGCTGACGCCTTGGTTCCCGGCGTGAGGTCACGCGCGTCGCCTCCCATCGCCGGAATGGCATAGACATCGCCGCCGACGCTGCCTTCATCGCTCATCAGGCCGCCGATGAATGCGATGGTTTCGCCGTCCGGCGACCAGCGCGGAACAGCAATTTGCATATCGGGCTTTTGCATCAGCGGCGTCATCAAGTTTCTGGCCGGATCCAGTGCGAAGAAATTCGCAATGTACCAATTATCATCCCCGTTTCCGGGAGCCGCGGTGACTACGAGGCGCTTGCTATCCGGCGCCCAGTCGAATTCGTAGACGTAGATGTCCGCCGGAGAGACTTGCCGCACGCTTGCGGTGGCCGGTTCAACGAGCGTCAGGCGCTGTTCGAGAAAACTCTCGGAGACGACACCCTCGTCTGGAGTTTCGGCCGCCAAAGGGCCGGCCGCGCGTGTAGCATTCTCTGTGTAGAGCAGGGCAATTCGCGTTCCGTCGGGCGACCAGCCGGGATCGCTGACAAAGCCTTTGAAGTTCGTTAATTTTTTCGCAGGGGCGGAGGCGCTTATGGGCGCGATGAAAAGCTGCAGCTGGCCTTTTCGCGCCGCATCGGATAGAAACGCGAGCTTGGTGCTATCGGGCGACCAGGCGATGTCGTGTTCCTGATGCGCTGCCTTGCCGTCGCCCGCGGTGATTCTCCGCGGCGTGCCGGTGCCGTCTGCGGGAGCAACGTAAATCGCTGAATTCAGGGACGGCCCACCGCTCTGGTCCGCGAGCGATTCTACCCAGGCGACCATCTTTCCGTTCGGCGAGATTTGGGCCTGGTGGAAGGAGTGCGCGCCAAACATAGGGAGTATAGCGTCACCGAGCGCCTTATACCCTTGTGG
>DATEVZ010000041.1:0-5834 GCA_035258265.1 Candidatus Acidiferrales bacterium | reverse complement strand
CTGTTCCAGGGTACAGCTGGCAATCAGTTTAACGCTGTAGAGCTCCCTGTAACTTGCTGATTTCAAATATACTTTCTTCCCGGCACCAGCTTTCGAGACCCTGTACAAGCCGTTCAGAAGCTCGTGGGTCGACGAAATGTGCTGTGCCGACCTCCACTGCTGAGGCTCCTGCGAGGAGGTATTCCGCCACATCTGCTGGTTTTTCAATCCCTCCGAGTCCGACCACCGGGATTTTGACCGCCCGGCAAGCCTCATAAACCAGCCTCATGGTTATAGGTTTTATCGCCGCGCCCGACAACCCTCCCGTCGTACTACCGAGACGGGACCTCCGGGTGTGTGCATCTATACACAACGAGGGGTAAGTGTTTGCGACGATCAAGGCGTCGGCACCTTCAGCTTCACAAGTCTTTGCCGTAAGTCCAATCATATTAACGTTCGGAGAGAGCTTGACCCAGAGCGGACGCTTCGCAATCCTCCGCGCAGCCGCCACGACCGCCGACGTAAGGGCGGGATCAGTACTATATTCAATCCCGCCCCGCTCCACGTTGGGGCAGGAGATGTTTAATTCGTATGCGGATAGCCCCTCGGCGGCTTCAAGGACCCCTATAACCTCGACATAGTCGGCGATGGTGTGTCCGAAGACGTTGGCGATGACGGCCGTGTCGAACTGGCGCAGCAACGGCAGCTTGTCGGCAACGAACGCCCGTACCCCGATATTCTGCAATCCGATCGCGTTGACCATGCCGCTTGCGGTTTCGCAGATTCGCGGTGCCGGCGCTCCCTCCATTGGTTGCGCGGAGAGCCCCTTGACCACGATGCCGCCGAGCCGGTTCAGGTCCACCAGCTGAGCGAACTCGATCCCATAGGCAAACGTGCCGCTAGCCGCGATAACCGGATTTTTCAGGGAAACACTACCGACGCTGACGCGAAGGTCAACTGAAGCGGGCCGTGAGGGACTGCTGGACGGCGCCGGCGAACTCACAGCCGAAGCTTACCATACCGGGCGAACAACTAGGAACGACAAGCCAATCCAGCAGTCGCTAGTTTCAGGTGACGCGAACTTAATCGGGACATGGCGATCAGTGCGCAGCATCTAGCTGTGCGAGGCCCCGGCGTGCGGGGCCGATGGAAGCCCACCAATAACCTTCACCCTGAGCTTCGGCCAGGCGTATCGATTCGAGATATTCAGCCCGGGCCGTAGGCAATTGTTTGGCTTGCACCAGAATTTGGGCAAGCGACAGGTGCGTATCCATTGCCTGCGGAGCCAGTGCAACGCCCGTTCGCGCTTCGGTGAGAGCTTCCTCCATGTGTCCCTCACCGGCTAGAATCTGCGCGAGCGCCGAATGGCTTTCGGCTGAAGGCACCGGCAACTCAAACTGGCCCTGGAAAATGAGGCTGTGACCGCCGAGCCGCGCGATCGGCTGCACATGATGCAGCGGGCCAAACGGATCGATTTCCGGCGGGCCCCATGAGTAGCCCATATAATCCGCCACACTAACAATGAGCGTTCCTTCAAAGGGGACAGGAAGCGCGCCGGCACGCTTACTTGGATACAGGGCCAACACTTTACACGAAACGCCGTAGTAATCGGGGTCCAGAGGGCCATAGTAATCGATCCAGCAATCAGTGATGTGGTTGCGCGACAGGTAATCGCGGTCGTCGATCAAGCCCTGCGCCCAGTCCGAGTTGGTATCCAGAAGATAGCGGTAGGTTTGCTGTGGGCCGCCAAAGGCTTCGTTCGAATAGGAGAGATAATACGGAAAGGCGCGCAGCGATGACGCGCAATGAAACGCCACGAATAGAACGAGGGCGTAAAGCCACACGCGGTTGCGGCCGGCGAGGTAGCATGCTGCTCCCGCGGCGAGCACAATCAGCAAAGGAAAAATCGGAAGTATGTGGCGGATGCCGAAATTCAGCTTCGAGGTCATACTCACGGCAAGAAAGAAAATAGCGGGAATGAGCAGGAAGAGCGTCTCGCGCTTCTTCTGGCGCCGCAGATAACCAGCCGCGGGAATTGTGAGAAGCAGGAGGAGCAAAAAACCCAGCGTGGCTTTGACCATAATTGCGGCAGGAAAGTAAAACCATTTACCCGCGGTGTAGAGCTGGCCGAAAACGTATGCGGTGCGGCCCACGGAATTGTCGATGGCGATGTCCGCCATGCCGTACACATAGGATTTCGGCAGCACGTAGGCCAATAGCGGAATAACGCGCGTCAGCATGAGGCCGTGGGCGTGGCGATACTGGACTCCATCCTGGATGAAGGCCGAGAGTGATTCCGACATTTCGTACCCGCGCGGCCGGGGCGCGGGACGGAACCGATAGAAACCCCACAGGGTCACAAACGCGATAATAAAAATTACCGCCAGCGCCACCGCTTGCCGCACAAGTTGTATTTTCAATTCGCTTTCGCGGCCGGACACTTCATCCCGAAGCTCGCGACGGCGAAGCCAGAGGTTCGCTGCGGCCAGTAAAACGAGAGCGGGCAGCAGAAGAATCCCCGAATGCTTCGCGGCGAGTGCCAGTCCTGCAGCAACTCCGGCGATAATCAAACACAAGTTGGTGCGTTGTTGGGTGTAGCGGTAAAAGGCGTAAACTGCGGCAAAGTAACAGCACGTTTCCGCCAAGTCTGTGGTGACCAGCGTGCCGTGGCCGATGATTGTCGGCTCGAATACAACCAGGAGCATGGCAAGTACCCCGGCCCAGCCGCCAAACATCCGGCGCGCCGCTACAAAGACGAGCACGGCCAGCAATAGAGGGAACAATCCGACGAACGAGCGCGTTTCGGTGAGGATTCCGCGTGCATCATTCGAATAGAGGAATTGGCGGCCCATGGCAAAATTGCCCGATTTATCGGAATTATCCGAACCGCACGCGGGGCCGGGATTTTTCGGACGGTCAAACAGGAGTGGAATGGTGGCGACAAGCTTGGCGAGCGGAGGATGCTCGGGATTGATGCCGTAGTCGCCGCACCAGTGCCGGTAGCCTGCGTAAATGTGGATGCCTTCGTCAACAGTCTGCGATTCGTGCCGCGCGGTAAATGCAAGCTCCGCCGCAAGAATCAGCAGCAACGCGGCTAGCGCAGACCGGCCTCGGCTACCGGAAATCACTAGGGGCAAGCAAGGTGCTTTCATCGACGGCGACGCGAGGCGGGATTCTAGCATTTATCGAGAATTGGTTGGGAGCCTCGAGACCCATTTCGGTCCGGGTGCGCCTGAGAACGCGGTTATCAGAACTGGCGCACTGCCATCAATCCTGCACCAAGTTAGCCCACTGCGCCTTCGAACGCAGTGATTGCTCCCACCCGATTTCCGAAGGGATTCCTCGGCTGCAGACTCCCCGCTCTCTGTGTTAGGATGATGCGCCAAATGCGCGTCGTCGAAAAAAGACAGCTCCTCTCCGCGGACGAAATGGGACGCACCCTCCAGCGTTTGGCCCATGAAATCGTAGAAAAAAGCGGCGGGACTAAGGACCTCGCGCTGATCGGCGTGCGCCGCCGAGGTGTCCCCCTTTCCGAGCGCTTGGCGAAAACGATTCGTACCTCCTCGGGGGTCGACATCCCGGTCGGCACGATTGACATCACCCTCTACCGCGACGATCTTTCGACAGTCGGGCCGCAGCCGGTGGTGCACTCGAACGAAATCAATTTCCCGGTCGATGACCGCGACCTGGTCATCGTGGACGACGTCCTCTACACCGGGCGCACCATTCGAGCCGCGATGAATGGCCTGTTCGACCTCGGCCGCCCCAAGCGAATACGCCTATGCGTGCTGATCGACCGCGGCCACCGTGAAATGCCCATTGAGGCGTCGTTTGTCGGCAGCCATGTGCAAACCAGTGACACCGAAATCGTGGAAGTGCATCTGAAGGAAGTGGATGGCGACGAACGCGTCGTCCTCGTGGACCGCGTTCCCTAAGACCTGGCAATCCTCGCGGAGGCCGGAAGCTAACGAATCAAAGGGAAAAAGTGCTGCAGCGCCTGGAACACCTGCTCGGAATTGAAGATCTCACCCGCGAACAAATCTCTTTTATTCTGGACCAAGCCAAGCCATTCCAGGAATTCCAGCGCCATCCGCTTAAAAAATTGGCCACCCTGCGCGGTAAAACTGTCGCTCTAGCCTTCTTCGAAAGTTCCACGCGGACCCGCATCAGCTTCGCCACCGCCGCCGCCCGCCTGGGCGCCGATACCATGAATCTTCAGGCCGAATCCTCCAGCTTGAAGAAAGGCGAATCGCTGCTCGATACGGTCCGCACGCTCGAAGCGATGCGTCCGGACGGCATCGTCATCCGCCACAGCTCGTCCGGCGCGCCCGAATTCATCGCCCAGCGCCTCGGCATTCCCATCGTGAACGCTGGCGACGGCACGCACGAACACCCAACGCAGGCTCTCCTTGACGCGCTCACCATTCGCGACCGCAAGGGCAAACTCGAAGGCTGGAACCTCACCATTCTCGGCGACATTCTGCATAGCCGCGTCGCGCGCTCCAATATTCATTTGCTCAGTAAATTCGGCGTGCGCATTACGCTATGCGGCCCGGCGATGTGGGTGCCGCGCGAACTGGAAAGTCTCGCTCCGAATCTGCGCCGCGTCCCGCGCATCGAGGAAGCGCTCGACGGAGCCGACGCGATCATCGCTCTACGCGTGCAAACCGAGCGTCTCGACGAGCCCGCGCTAGCGGCGGAAGAATACATCCTGCGGTATCAGCTCACGCCCCGGCGCCTGAAGCTCGCGCGCCCGGACGCGCTGGTCCTGCATCCCGGTCCCATGATTCGCGGCCTCGAAATTGACGATGCCGTCGCCGACGGTCCGCAATCCTGCGTGCTGGAGCAGGTCACCAACGGCCTCGCCATCCGCATGGCGCTTCTTTACCATCTTGTGGGCGGCGCGCCGGTTGAGAACACCACTGCGGACAGAGTCCCCGACAAGGTGCCATGAGGCCCAACGATGCCACCAAGGAATGACCGATTGCTGCTCATCAAGAATGGCCGTCTGATCGATCCTGCGTCGAAGACCGATGCAAGGCACGATGTGCTTTTGCATGGCCAGCGCATCGTCAGGGTCGGGCCTGATTTGACGACGTTTGACGCCGACCTTTTCGATGCCACTGGAATGATCGTCGCGCCGGGTTTCATTGACTTGCACTGCCACCTGCGCGAACCAGGTCAGGAAATGTCCGAGACCATCGAGACCGGTACGCGCGCGGCAGCTCGCGGCGGCTTCACGGCAGTTTGCTGCATGCCAAATACACAGCCGGTGAACGACAACGCTTCTATCACGCGCGGAATCGTCGAGCGCGCCGCCGCTGGCGGAAGCGTGCGCGTCTGGCCGATTGGCGCGGTATCCATCGGCAGCAAAGGCGAAGCCCTTGCGGAAATCGCGGCGATGAAAGACGCCGGAATCGTCGCCGTCAGCGACGACGGCAAGCCCGTGGCCACCGCGCGCCTGATGCGCCAGGTAATGGAGTACTGCAACACGCTCGATTTGCCGGTGATTGACCACTGCGAAGATCCCTCTCTCTTCGCCGGTGGCGTGATGCGCGAAGGCCCGCGCGCAATTCGTCTCGGCTTGAGGGGCATTCCCGCGCAGTCCGAATCCATTTGCGCCGGCCGCGATGTCGAGCTCGCGGCGCTCACGCATTCGCGTCTGCACATCGCGCACATGTCCACCACCAGCGCGCTCGAATACGTGCGCTTGGCGAAAAGAATGGGGCTGCGCGTCACCTGCGAAGTCACACCGCACCATTTCACGCTCTGCGACGACGATGTTCGCTACGACACGAATTACAAAATGAATCCTCCGCTTGCTTCGCGCCACGACCGCGAGGCGCTGATTGTGG
>DATEVZ010000040.1:0-19345 GCA_035258265.1 Candidatus Acidiferrales bacterium | reverse complement strand
GAGCCATGTAGCTTCGTGCTTTTCCCATTCGGCAGGCATGGAAAAGCCGAGCGCCGCAAGCGTGGCGTTTTCATCCAGGAGATTTGTTCGGGGGTTTAGCTTCAAGGTTTCTCGTCGAGGAAACGCTGTTCGATGCCCTTATATGCGTCGATTCGCCGGTCGCGCAAAAACGGCCAATTGCGCCTGACATCTTCGAGGTGCGCCAGGTCTATGGTGCCGTACAAAATCTCCTCGCGATCGGTGGACGCCTCGGCGAGAATCACTCCTTGCGGATCGCACAGAAACGAGCCACCCCAGAATTCCAGGCCGTCGCCGCCGGCCGCGGGAAGTTCGTGTCCGACGCGATTCACCGCTGCCACGTAAATACCATTCGCGATCGCGTGGCCGCGCTGAACCGTGCGCCACGAATCGCGTTGCGCCGCGCCATTCGATTCTTTCTCGCTGGGATGCCAGCCGATTGCCGTTGGGTAAAAAAGAATACAGGCGCCGTTCAATGCGGCCAGCCGCGCGCCCTCCGGATACCATTGGTCCCAGCAGATCAGTGTCGCAATCCTGCCCGCCTGCGTTTCAAAGGCGCGAAAGCCCAAGTCACCGGGCGTAAAGTAAAACTTTTCGTAGTAGGCGGGATCGTCCGGAATGTGCATTTTGCGATATACGCCCGCAATCCGCCCGTCTGCGTCGATGATCGCCGCTGTATTGTGATAGACGCCCGCCGCGCGCCGCTCGAATAGCGGCGCCACCACCACTACTTTTGCGTTCAGCGCCACGCGGCCGAGGGCCTCAGTTGTCGGTCCGGGAATGGCCTCCGCCAGATCAAAGTTGGCGGGGTCCTCGCGTTGGCAGAAATATTGCGACTGAAATAATTCGGGTAGGCAGACAACTTGCGCACCGTTGCGAGCAGCCTCTTCGATCTTCGAGCCAGCGCGCGCAAGATTTTCTTTCGGCTGCGGACTGACGGCCATTTGCACCAGGCCGACGCCAAATTTTATTTGTGATGTCACGGTAAGAAAATCTACACGAAAGTAAGATGCGCGGCTACACGCAAAAGATTCGCAATCGCTTGCAACGGGCGGGCGCAACTTCCGAACCTCTCACTGCGACCAGAATCGAATTGTCCACGCTGACTGGTGATTACAGGATTGCCCGCACCACTCCACCATCCGCGCGGATGGCCGCGCCACTCGTCGCCGAAGCCAGAGGGCTGCTCAGGTACACGATCATATGCGCGACTTCATCGGTTGTCTCAAATCTTTTCAACAGAGATGTCGGCCGAATCGACTTGAAGAATTCCTGTTCGAAGGCTGCCGAGTCGCCGCTACCTCCCATTTGCGCGATGAAACTTTCGACGCCTTCGGAGCGAGTAGGACCGGCGAGCACACTATTCACCGTAATCCGCGTTCCCGCCACGGATTCGGCAATCCCTCGCGCGACGGCAACCTGCGCCGTTTTCGTCATGCCGTAGTGGATCATTTCGGCCGGAATCTGCACCGCGGACTCGCTGGAGACAAATATAATTCGCCCCCAGTTCTTCTGACGCATGCCCGAAAGATAGTGGCGCGAGAGTCGCACTCCGCTCATCACGTTGGCCTCAAACAAACGCAGCCAATCTGTGTCCGGAATCTGTTCAAACGGCTTCGGCTCGAAGATTCCCATGTTGTTGATCAGGACATCCGCTTGTGCAACCGCTTGAACGAGCTTCGCGCAGCCCGCCGCGTTCGAGACGTCGCTCGCAACGCCCGACAGACCCGCTTCGGGACGCAATTTGCGGATTTCCGTGATGGCGCGGTCCACGCGCTCCTGTGTCCTGCCGTTGATCACTACCGACGCACCTTCGGCGGCGAATTCGCGTGCCGTCGCGAAGCCAATTCCCGCGGTCGAACCTGTCACTAATACTTTTTTACCCGCAAGTTGCAGGTCCATGAGCTCATCCTCTAGTTTGGAATTGAATCGTCGGTGCGGCTTCGCTCAGTTGTCTTTCACGCCGGAACGGGCGCAGCTGACTTGAGCCAGCGCTCCAATTGTTCGTGGTCCACCAAGCCAGGCTGTTGTATTACGACGCGTCCACCCAAGAGCACAACGAAGTTGGGAATACTGTTCACTTTGAATCGCCCGGCCAGTTGCGGATACTTTTCCGTATCCACTTTCAGCACGATCGCCTTGCCGGCCATGTCGGCAGCGGTGCGCGCGACTTCGGGTGTTGCGGCGACGCATGGCCGGCACCAACCCGCCCAGAAGTCCACGAGTACGGGGACGGGCGCGTTTTGCACCACTTCGTCGAATAACTGGTCGTCCACCGCCAAGGGTTCCGACAACGGTGGCAAGGGCGACTTGCAAGCACCGCAACGACCCGTGCTGGCGAGAAACTTTGCCGGGATGCGGTTCTGCTTTCCGCAATGGCTGCAGGCTCGAATCACAGGCATGCGGCACCTCCAGAAATGACGCTCGCCGTTAGATGCCAGGAGTGCCACCGAAGGTTCTCGAAACCGCATGGCGCAAACTGCGATTCGCGCGGGACTAAACCGCTTGCCTATATATAACCCCCTGGTGAGTCTTCGGTTCACAGGAGGCATCGAATCCGGTACCATTAGAGTCTAATCACAAGAGCACGCAGAGTAGTATTTGTGCGAGTACCGAGGGAAGGACTGGATGGGCGTACCTGTATCACAAATGTGGACGACGGCGTCCTACGTCATCGGCCAGCGGATGAAGGGCCGCAAGCACTATCCTTTCGTGCTGATGCTGGAGCCTTTGCTGCGCTGCAACCTGGCCTGCGCGGGCTGTGGCAAGATTCAATATCCGGCGCACGTTCTGAAAAAACAGCTTACCCCCGAACAGTGCTTCCGCGCGGTGGAAGAATGTGGCGCGCCGATGGTCAGCATCCCGGGCGGCGAGCCCCTGATGCATCCGCAGATCGCCGAGATCGTCGAGGGTCTGGTCGCGCGCAAGAAATACATTTACCTTTGCACGAATGCGCTGCTACTGAAAGAGAAGCTCGACCAGTTCAAGCCCAGCAAGTACTTATCTTTCTCAGTCCACATGGATGGCGAGCGCGAAGAACATGACTTCGCCGTGTGCCGCGAAGGCACCTATGACAAGGCAGTGGAAGCGATCAAGCTGGCTCTGGCGCGTGGCTTCCGCGTCACCACCAACACCACTCTTTTCGATGGGGCCGATCCGCAAAGCGTCCGCCGATTCTTCGACGACATGATGGAACTAGGCGTCGAGGGCATGATGCTATCGCCCGGATACACATATGACAAAGCTCCCGATCAAGACCATTTCCTGAGCAAGCGGAAAACGCGCGAGCTCTTCCGCCAAATCCTGAGCAATCGCCACCAGAAGTGGCGCTTCAACCTGAGCCCGTTGTTCATGGAATTCCTGATGGGCAAGCGGAATTACAAGTGCACGCCGTGGGGCATGCCCACCTACAACATTTTCGGTTGGCAGAAGCCCTGCTACCTTTTACAGGACGGCTATGCTGACACGTTCGAAGAGCTGATCCGCGAAACCGACTGGGATCGCTACGGCACCGAAAGCGGCAATCCCAAGTGCGCTAACTGCATGGTTCACAGCGGGTACGAAGCCAGCGCCGTCGATGATATGTTCGGCTCGCTCGGTGGATTCTTGAGTGCCGTGCGCGGCACGCTGTTCAACAAATATAAGGATCCCGATGCGATGGGTGGCGCTTCACACGGCCCCAGCAGAGGCCAGCTCGTGCAAATCGCCATGTCACCGAAGGCCTAGCGTTTCGCCAACGCCATGCTCGATTCCAACACTTCCGTTTCGCCTGAATCCAAAGCCGAAGAGCATCTTGGTGTAGTGCACGAGAATCTGGAAGGCTGGGTGCCTACGCTCGCTTCCGTGTCTGAAATACATGAAGCAGTGGAAAAAGCGTTCGATTACCGCGGCGATTTGACCATCACGCTGAAGGATGGGCAGAAGATCGAAGGGTACATATTCGATCGCAAGATCAAAGGCCCCTCGCTCACCGATTGCTTTATTCGCGTGATGCCGAAGGACCGGCCGAACAAGCTCTCCATCGCTTACAGCGAGATCGCGGGACTTGCATTCACCGGCCGTGATACCGCCGCGGGAAAAAGCTTCGCCGCCTGGGTAAAAAAATACAACGAGAAGAAAGCCGCAGGCGAAAAAAACATCGGCATTGACGCCGAAGCTCTCGACGATTAATCCTCGGTACCTTTCGCCTTTTCGCGTTGATGCGCTTGCAGCTGCTGATATTCCTTCCAGGTCAGATAAATAATCACGGCATCGAAAATGGTCAGCGCGATCAGGGCCCAGGAATGTGTGCGCGTGAAGCGGTGCAGCTGGTAGCCCATGAACGCACTGAAAACGACGATCGTGAGCGGATAGGCCCAGAGTTTGTCGAGCCAGAGAGCGATCACCAGGAGCGTCTTGACTACTCCATGAGAGATGAGATACATGGCCGCGAAGTTCGTGCTGCCGTTATCGGCCATTTGTTGCGAGGCGTTCAAGACGTGCGAGACGATCCTGCTGTGCGGCGCGTCCACCAGCAACGCGTCGCAGATCCTTCGTACGATCTCATTCATCTGCGAGGGCTTAAGGAGCCACAGGACCACGCCACTGAAGACTTCGAACAAGCCTCCAACGCCCTTGAGCGAGATTCCCACACGAAACGATTCGTGCAGAATTGATTGAGGCGCGACTTTCATCCCGCGATCACGACGATTCGCGCTCCAGCTGCGCCAGTTTTTGGATGAAATGCTCGCGCCAGTCGACAGGCAGCGGTTCCAGGCCCGTGACGCGCCGCATCAACGTCAGATCTGTTCCGTTCCGGTAGAGTTTGTTGATGTCGCTCACGGAAATTCCGTTTTCGTCTTCATGGATTCGCTCGATTGCGTCGCCGGCGGCGACCACGCCTTCTTCGATCACGGAAAAATAAAAGCCGGAGCGGTCGCTGACGAGAAATCGTTTCAAGATATCATCGCGCTGGAATTTCGCGGCGAGTTTAAAGCAAGGCATGCGCGGCTGGGTAACCATCACCGTGGCCGCGCCGACGCGAAAGCGGTCGCCAATATGTGTGGTGGCTTCGTCCAGGCCTTCCGTGGTCAAATTTTCCCCGAACGCGCCCCAGGTGAGCTCCATTTCGGGCAATTCTTTTCGCCAGAACGAATAGTGCTCCACTGGATAGGCGTAGACGGCTTTATGGGGTCCGCCGTGCACCGATAAATCAGCCTGGCGGTCGCCATCGAAGTCCAGGCGCCGCATCATCACCTGCCCCTGAACGGGCTGCTTGAATATGCCGGTGCTGAACGTTTGACCCTTCCAGGCCACCAGACGTGGCCGCGCGACGTTTAAGGAGCGCACTCTCATTGGCTCTTTTCCGTTTCTTTTGGTACTGGATGCTTGCAGCATCACGCTTTGCAATCGAGCACGGCGGAGCCGTTGATCCGGTCTGCTTTCAAATCATTGAGCGCTCGATTGGCTTCTTGCAGCGGGAAAACTTGAATCTGCGTGCGCACCGGAATTTCCGCCGCGACTTTCAAGAAGTCTTCACCGTCCTTCCGGGTATTGTTGGCCACGCTTCGAATCACACGCTCCTCGTACAGCAAATCGTAATCGAACGACGGAATCGGGCTCATGTGGATTCCACCAAGCACCAGCACGCCGCCTTTTTTCAACGCCTTCAAGGCGACGGGCACCAGTTCTCCCGCCGGCGCGAAAATTATGGCCGCGTCTAATTTGACGGGAGGGGCCGCGTCCGATTCGCCCGCCCACACCGCTCCCAGCTCGAGGGCGAGTTGCTGATGTTTTTTGCCGCGCGTCGGCGCATATACTTCCGCGCCCCAGTGACGCGCCACTTGTATCGCCACGCTCGCCGCCGAGCCGAAACCGTAAAAGGCGATGCGCCTTCCCGCTCTTATGCCGGAAATGCGAAGGCAGCGAAATCCTATGATTCCGGCGCAGAGCAGCGGCGCGGTTTGCTCGTCCGGGAAACCTTCCGGAAGGGGATACACGAAATCTTCGGGCGCGACGACGTATTCAGCGTAGCCGCCGTCCACGGTGTAACCCGTGAATGTGGGGTGATCGCAAAGATTTTCCATCCCCGCGCGGCAGTATTCGCAAGTCTGGTCCGCGCTGTGCAGCCAGGGGATACCTACGCGCGCGCCGAGAGGAAAACGCCGGGAACCTTCGCCGGATTTCTCGATGACGCCGACGATCTGATGCCCGGGAATTACCGGCGATTTGCGCGGCGGCAATTCTCCTTCGATCACGTGAAGATCGGTGCGACAAACGCCGCAAGCTTTCACATGGACGAGAACTTCACCCTTTTGCGGCTGCGGGGCCGACACGTCAGTGAACACCAGCGGATTCGACGTCACTGGCGCAGGAGACTTAAGCAGGCAGGCTTTCATAGCAGCACCATTGTCCATCTTCTCACCACTTGGTCGTTAGTTCGATGCCCCAGGTCCGGGCTTCGCGACACCGGTGGAACCCAGTTAGTAGTTGAGGCGTCGGCGTCGTGCAGAGAAATCTGCCTCCGCCCGGATATAATTATTGATTCGGTGGGCAAGCTCGGGGAGCAGCGATCATGGCCAAGAAGCGATTCAAGGATCTCAGCGAGAAGGAAATTCTGGCGCTGGCGATCCAGTTGGAAGAAGAAGACGGGCGGGTGTACGGCGATTTCGCCGAAGGGTTGCGCGAGACTTATCCCGCCACGGCGAAAATGTTTGAGGATATGCAAGCGGAGGAAAACCGCCATCGTCAGAGTTTGATTGAAATGTACCGGCAGCGCTTTGGCGATCACATTCCGTTGATTCGTCGGCAGGACGTGAAGGGATTCGTCGAGCGCCGCCCGGAATGGCTGGTGCGACCGCTGGGCATCAACACAGTGCGCAAGCAGGCCGAGATCATGGAGCTGGAGACGGAGCGTTTTTACGAGCGCGCGGTGAGCGTGGTTTCAGACGCGTCCATACGCAAGCTGCTGGGGGATCTGGCAGAAGTCGAGCGGCAGCATTACGTCACGGCCGGTTCGATCGAAGAAAAGCAGGCCGCGTCGGGCGCCCGCAAGGAAGAGGATAAATCGCGCCAGCGGCTCTTCATGCTGCAAATCGTGCAGCCGGGTTTGGCGGGGTTGATGGATGGCTCGGTCTCGACGCTCGCGCCAATTTTCGCGGCGGCGCTCGCGACTCACAAGACCTGGGACGCTTTTCTGGTGGGCTTGGCGGCGTCGGTCGGTGCGGGGATCTCTATGGCGTTTGCCGAAGCGCTTTCGGACGATGGCTCGCTCACCGGGCGCGGCAAACCGGCGCTGCGGGGAGTGGTTACCGGAGCGATGACCACCGCGGGCGGGTTGGGTCATACGCTGCCATTCCTGATCCCAGGTTTTCACGCTGCGTTCACGGCGGCAGTGATTGTGGTGGTGATCGAACTGGCGATTATCAGCTGGGTCCGGCATCGTTACATGGAGATGCCGATTTTTTCGTCCGCGCTGCAGGTGATTGTGGGTGGCGGATTAGTGTTCGCCGTCGGAATATTGATCGGAAGCTCGTAATGCTGGAGAAGCCTAAGATGCTTCGGTTGTGCGTGCTGCACCAGAAAACAGAACGGCCGACAGCGAGTGCTGCCGGCCGTTCGAGTTTTGCGGTTAGGATTGAAACTTACCGGTGACCGCCACCGTGGCCGCCACCACCGCCGTGGAATCCGCCACCGCCACCGTGGAAGTTGCCACCACCGTGGACGCCGCCTCCGCCGTGATTATCGCCGCCGTGGAAGCCGTCGTGGCCATCGCCGTGATGGAACCCGCCTCTAACCTCGCCATGTCCGTCGAAGCCGCGGCCATCATGTCCCCAGTCGCGTCCGTGACCCCAGTCTCCATGTCCCCAGTATCCTGGGCGTCCATAGAAGCCACCATGGAACCACGGGCCTGCACCGATGAAGACGCCGCCAGAGAACCAGCTAGGCCCGTAGTAGCCGTAGGGAGCGCATGCGTACGGGTAATTCGGGTAGTAGCCGTAGGCGCAGATGGGAGCTGGTCCGAGGTAACCTGGGCCGACTCCCACGCCCACGACGACCCTTTGTGCATGAGCGTTCGGTGCTGCAGCCAAGCAAAGACCAAGCAGAGCGAAAACCATCAAGTATTTGGTGTACCTCATATTTAGGCCCCTTCTGAGCCTGTGAAACCTTGTTGCAACTTTCTGCATTCAGACGGTTTGTTGTGCCGTCGTTTATCTGTTTCCATCTAGTTAAACACTTATCGCGGATGAAAGTTGCGTCGTGGGTTCCCGGAGTTTGCGATGCGGCTCGCGAATCTCGTCACGCGGTCGGCTGACTTTCGTTTCGCCATGGCGCGACGCGAGGAATCCAGCGCGGGACCTTAGCGCAGTAGGTCTCGTATTCGGCACCAAAAGTTCTTCGCAGCTTGGGTTCTTCGTAAGTCAGAACGAACACGTGCGTGATCAGACAGGCCAATAGGCCATAGGCGAGGACGCGCAGGTTTCCGAAAAGGAGCGCTTGGCCGATGACCATCGATACTACGGCGAGATACATCGGGTTGCGAGCGTAACGGTAGAAGCCTTTGACGACGAGATGTTGCGTCGGGAAAACGGGCGCGGGCGTGCCGAGGCCCTCCAGCGCGAACCGTGCGAAGGATTCCAGCAACACCGGGGCAGCGGCGATTATGAGTACAGCTCCGATTACACGAAACGACGTGAAACCCAAGAACGCTGGTTGGAATTGCCAACGGGAAATCCAATATGGGACGAGCACAACGAAGAATCCAGGAGCGAGGGCGAGAAACGTCGCGGTACCCAGGATTGCGAGTGCGCGTCTTGTCCGGGTTTGTGGTGAAGATTGCTCTGGAGGCGTCATTGACGCGAGCTCCATTTCACATAGGCCAGTCGCATTGTACCGCTCCCGAGCGCTGCACAACGCTTCTAGCGGGTTGCGTCGTTGACATGGGGGCGAGGGGCACCTAGAATCTCCGGCAACGCCGGATACGTTTTCACTGCACGTTGTGTGCGAAATCGCCGTGTTGGCGCTGGAGATCGCTCATCACGCCCGGGGCTCCTAAACCAAAAATTGCAATTGTGGATGATGATGCCGCGATGCGCGCGAGCATCGTGGCAGCCCTGCGTTCTGATTTTGAAGTGCTCGAAGGCGAGGACTACGAGACCGCATACAAGTTGTTGCAGGAAGCGAGCCTAGATGTGTTGCTGCTCGCGCTGCCGATGGAATCGGGCGGGCTGCGCGAAAGTACCGAGCTGCTGAATCGCCTCGCAGGCGGCGACATTGACACGCTGGTGATCGTCCTTAGCACGGATCAAACAAAATCCACAGCGTTGAAAGTGATTGATGCGGGCTGTTACGACTATTTCATCCAGCCGATCGATACCGATGTGCTGCGGCTATTGCTGCAGCGCGCCATCGAGAAATTGCATATCCAGCGCGAGAACCGCATCCTGCGCGAGGAAATAAGCCGAAAGAATACGCTCGGCGATTTGATCGGCGCGACGGACGCGATGCGGCATGTGTTCGATTCGATCAAACGCATGGCGCGCGCGACGACGAACGTGATTATTCGCGGCGAAAGTGGAGTCGGTAAGGAACTGGTAGCGCGGGCGCTGCACGAGCAGAGCCCGCGGCGCAGCCGGGCGTTTGTCGGCGTAAATTGCGCGGCGCTGCCGGAAGGGTTGATGGAGGCGGAGCTGTTTGGGTACGAGCGCGGCGCGTTTACCGGCGCGGTAGCGACGAAGGAGGGGCGCATCGAGCTGGCGCACCAGGGGACTTTGTTCCTGGACGAGATCGCGACGCTTACGCTGGCGTTGCAGAGCAAGCTGTTGCGCGTGTTGGAAGACCGTTCGCTGACACGCCTGGGGGGCAAGAAATCGATACGTGTGGATTTCCGGTTGATCAGCGCGACGAACGAAGACCTGGAAGAAATGGTGCGGCAAGACCGTTTTCGCGAGGACTTGTACTATCGGATTCACGTGGTGCCTATATTCGTCCCGGCGCTACGCGAACGCGTGGAGGACATACCCGTGCTAGCGGATTATTTCGTCAGCGTATATTCCGCCGCCAACGGTTTTCCGGCCAAGAGGATCGCGGACGACGCGATGCTGGCGCTGAAACGCTATCCGTGGCCGGGGAACGTTCGCGAGCTGGAGAACGCGATTCAGCGCCTCGTGATCATGACGGACGGGGACATGATCATGTTGAAGGATTTGCCCGCGGAGATCGTCCAGGCAGCGGGGCGCGACCCGCGCGGACGTTTTCGGTTGCCCTCCACTGGGATCAAGCTCGATAAGGAAATTGAGGCTTTCGAGCGGCGCTGGATTCAGGAGGCGCTGGAGCGGTCCAAGAACGTAAAGGCGGAGGCGGCGAATCTGCTGGGAGTAGACCGTAACCGGTTGAATTACCTTTGCCGGAAATACAATCTGTAGCGGAGCGCCTGGCGTGGTGGCCTGGAGAAGAAATTCGTGAAACGTTCAAAGGCCTGGAAGCCTGCTTCGTCCACGCGGCGGGAAATCGCTCCTGGAGCGTCCCGTTTTCATCTTCAGGTGCGACGGTCCACGATTCACCGTTTTGGCGTCTTCGCTGGTGAAGGCATTCCAGCGCGGCGACAGGTGATTGAATACACGGGAAGACGGGTGGCTCTCAAGCAGGTTCAGGAGCATGACAAGAGGCATTGGAAACCAGAACAGCAGGAGCCCACCTACTTATTTCTACTGAACAAACGGTGGCTCATAGACGGATCGGTGGGTGGCAGCGGGGCCGAATTGGTGAATCATTGCTGCGACCCTAATCTAGCCGTTCGGCGAATGAAAGGTAAGCTGCTGTATTTCAGCCGACGCCGGATTCAACCTGGTGAGGAGCTAACCTTAGATTACCGATTTTCTTCGAGCGCCGAGGAGATTCCTTGTAAATGCGGCTCTCGGAAATGCCGCGGTACGATCAACGGCAAGCCGAAGCGGTAAACAGGGCCGGCTGGCAGGGAACGAGTTGAAAATATCAACACGCGCTGAGTAATTCAACGCGAGGAGGACTGATTTGTTGCGTGCCGATCTTTGTCCCGTGGCTATGTTTAGCAAAAGGCCCTGGTTGGACGACCGCCATTTGCTTGTGGACTTTGGCGACTGTTTTGCATATAAGGCAGCGATGCCCAGCCGGGCAAATCAAGAGAGGGAGACTAACATGGCCAAGAAAACCCTGAAGAAGTCGAAGAAGATCGAAGCGACCAAGCCCCTGACCAGAGCAATCAAGCTGTAAGGGTAGTTCTGCTGCTGCGAGCACGCCCGGCACATTCCGGGTACCCTGGCAGCGTATCTGTTTGAATTACCGAGGGCTGCCGCTGCAAGGCTGGCGGCCCTTTTTTCCTTGCCATCTCCTTCGCTATGCGCCTTCCAGCCGAAGCTGTTCCTGCGTTTCACATTAGCAAATTGACTATGGACTTCGACTATTGCCTTGTTCTATAAGGGCTGCAATGCCCCTTGAGGGCAAATTACCGTGAGGGAGACTTAACATGGCCAAGAAAACCTTGAAGAAGTCGAAGAAGATCCAGCCAACCAAGCCGTTGATGAAAGTGAATGTGTAACAGGAACGATTCGATGCCACATGCCGCTCGCTAAGTCCGGCTGCCGAGCGGCCATTGAGGATTGAAGAATCAACGGGGCGCCGCCGCGAGGCTGGCGGCCCGTTTTAGTTTCCGCTTCTCGAGTTCCCGGTGCCAGTCCGACCTTCCGTTGCAAACGGGCTCTTTCCTGGCGCGTTTAGCAGGACTACACCGGCACCGCTATGGGGCTTGTTGAAAAAATCAACATTGGCACAAAAAATTCAACACGTCGCGCCAGTTGTAGCGGAATGGTTTTATTTTGTGCTCGGGCTAAGTTCTTTGATTCTGAGGCGGGGAGGTGTCTAAGGCGCCCGGACGGTTTGGCGCACCGATTGCATCAGTAGAGGCTGTAAGGCGAGCGGGACAAACAAATCAAATTCAAAATTTAGGGGGCGACAAGGTTATGGCAAACGCGAAGCCGGTTAAGAAGGGCAAGAAGCTGGGTGCGGTGAAGCCTCTGATGCATCAGAAGCCGCTCACGATCGTAAAGCCGTTGATGAAGATCAACTAACGATTTTCCTCGAGTTCCTCCGGTTAGGTCCAGCCTGCCGAGGATTGCAGTAGCAGCACCCCCCAAAGGGCCGCCGTCCCAGGAACGGTGGCCCTTTCCTTTTGCGGCGAGATGTTTCGCGCTATTCAGAATCCATCGAGCTTGCCTCTCTCCTGGTCAGTCGAAGATTTGACACAGTACGGAGAAGAGCAATTCTAGTGACTTGCGAACCTTTCTGCGCAACGGTTTTCTGTGTGGCCCTCTACCATATTTGTCCGCGCATCCAGCGCCAGGTGGCTCGGCCTATCTGCCAGGCTACTGGCGAGCGTTTGGCTGAGATTTTTGCTGTGCCGGTCATGCCTTCGCGCAACGAGCCGTCGGGATTGGCGAATTCCACGTCCACGGCAAAGTAGTTGGTGAGCTTCTGGCCGAGGCGCTGGAGGTCTTGCGTCTCGGTTACGGGGCGGTCGGCTGCGGCGGCGGGGAAGATTTGGTTCACTTTGCCGGAATAGGTGCGGTAGGGAAACGGGACGACTTTTACCTTTGCGGCGGCGCCGGGATGAACGTCCTCGAGTTCCCAATCGTGCACCAGGATGCGGGCTTTCATCGTGGCGCGGTCCACTACTTGGGCAAGTTCTTCGCCAGCGTCGAGGAATGTGCCGGCCTTCTGATCGACATCGGTGGTGGAAACGACGCCGTCAATGGGCGCGCGGATCTGCAGAGCTGCAACCCTCGCTTCGGCGACTTCGAATTCCTCTTGCAGGCGCTTGCGGTCGCGAACCGCGCCGGCGGCTTTGTCGAAATCGGAACGGTCCTGGCCGTTACGAAGGTCGCTGCTGGCGAGAGCGAGTTGCTGGCGGAGAACGTTAGCCTCGGCTTCGATTTCAGGGTTTCGCAACGCAGCAATCACTTGCCCGGCTTGGACCGTTTGACCCTGGTGAACATATACATTCGCGACCTGGCCCGCTACTTCGACGTGGACGTGCGCGGTTTTACCCGCTTCAAGGACCAGGCCGGTCGAAACGTTCGAAGCTACCGGCGGCACGAGAAGCAGCAAGGCTACGCCTAGCGCTCCGGCTTGTTGGGCTCGCGTCATTTTCCATGCCATATAGTCCTCCCGTTTTTGCCGCAGCCAGGCGAGGGTCGCCGGCCAGACCTGCCGGATTCCTTTTCTGGTGAAGAAATAGACCACGCCGAGAGTCGCCAGAGAACCCCACCAATCGCCTAGTTTGGTGACCAGAACATTCCTTGCGAATACAAGGACGAGGACGAGCAAAGTCGTGCTGTAAATAATCGCGGAGACGCCAAACAGGAAGAAAATGCGGCGCTGGCGCTTGCTGGCGGGCGGCAAGTCAATATCGCGACGAAGCAGATATTTCTCGGCCCACGCTCGCAGAAATGCGAACGAATCCTCGCGGAGGTTATCGACCTGCAGGAATTGCGAAAGGGCGTAATACCCGTCCGCTTTGATCAGCGGGTTCAAGTTCAATAGCGCGCCCTGGATGCCGCTCAGCAGCATCAGTTTGTAGGCAATATCATTCAGGCCCGAACCGACAGGTGAGAAATGCCAGACCACTCCCGAGAGTCCGCAGAGGACCAGTTCAATCCAGATTCCGGCGAAGATCACCCACTGACGCTGCGAGCCGCGTGTGAACAGAAGGATGTCCGTAGTGTCCGTGTAGAAAGCCGGAGTGAAATAGATAAGCAGGAACCCCATCTGGTGCACGTCGCCGCCGAAATGTTTGCAGGTGAGACCGTGGCCGAATTCGTGGATCGCGCCGAGAACCATCAGAAGAATCCAGAACATCCAGATGTCGTACGCGCTCTTGTCGGCGAAATTGTAGAGTGCGGAAGTGTCCTGTTGCACGCGTGTCCAATCGCCGGCAAGCAGGTAGCAGGCGATGACGAATACAACGAGAGAGAACACAACGAAGCCGGGCGTGAACATCCAGCTCAGGTAGGGATCTAGCTTGGCAAGAGTCTTGTCGGGATCCCAAGCTTTGAAGCTCATATAGAGGACACTGGACTGGTCCAAGCGGCCTTTGCGCTCGTCGCGAATGCGTTCGAGCACCGCCAGATTTTTCTCGCCCACCGATCGTTCCCACATGGCCGGCTCGATGCTGTCCAGGAAATCGAGAACTTCAGCTTCGCTGAGGGGTGATTCAGGATGGCGCTCTGTCAATTCGTCTGAAATTTCGGCGGCAGTGTGCTCACCGTCGCAAAACTGGAGCAGTTCGTATTCCGTGCTGCCGTAGCGATTATAGGAGTTGGTTTCGAAGTTCTTGATGACGTAACTGGTTTCGCCCGCGACGGTCTGCTCGCTGATCCGCAAGTCTTCGCGCAGCTTGGGGCGGCGCAAGCCTTTGGCCGCGACGCTGGAGACTTGCAGGCTGGTGGGTCCGAAACGCATCCGAGGTTCCGTTACTGTTGCGGTGGCGAATTCGCCTGCACCGAGCTGGGCCATGCGACGCGCACGGCCATCCCCGGACGCAAATCCGAGAGGCCGGGCCCGGAGAGTTGCGCGAGCACATCGTAGCTATCGCTGGCTGCATCAATCGTCGGACTCACTTTGACGATGCGGGCCACTAGCGGGCGATTGGGAGTTTCTACGAGCGAAAGCTCCACGGGCGAGCCGGCAGCGGGGCGGCGACCGGAGGACTCCGGCACTTGAAACTGGACTTGCAGCGGGGCGAGTTGGCTCACTCGAAAACATTTGTCGCCTCTGGAAATGGCCTGGCCTTCGCGAATGTAGCGCCGCACGACGACGCCCGCGAAAGGAGCGTGAATTCGCGTCTGGTCCGCTTGCAAATTCAGGCGGTTGATTTCTGCATGGCCGCTTTCGACCAGAGCTTCGTAGCCGTGCAAGTCGTATTCGGCGGCTTTGGCTTCAAATTCAGCGGCTTCGAGATCGGCGTCGCTGGAAAGACCGAGCGCGCGAAGCTGTTGTTGGCGGTGCAGCGCGGCCGTTTTGGCTTTGAGCTCAGCTTCTTTGTATTTGCGGTTGTTGTCTTCCACCTGCAGATCATCGCGGGCTTTGACGAGTTCCATCTGCAGGGATCGGTCGTCGAGTTGTCCCAGTATGTCGGCCGCCTTCACGGTGCTGCCTTCGTCTTTGGCGATTGAGGTTACGACGCCGTCGCGTTGCGCGGTGACGTCCACTTGATGTTCGACGGTCAGGACGCTGAGGATGTCGGCGGTCTTCGCGATGGCAGGCGGGGCTGTCGGAGGAGGCGCGACAGCGGGCGGCGGCGCGGCGTTAGAGTTGGACGCCACCGTGGTATTGTCGCAGCCATTAAAGGCGATAGCCGTTGCGGCGATCAAGAACGCCATTGCAAGTTTCATCATGACCGATCCTCGTTCCTTGGTGCACGAGCCGTCGTGCCGGTTTGCAAAAAGATGTGTCGCGCCTACGGCGCTCAGCTCTTTTGTGCTGCGTACCCAGCCCTTCTGCCGCCTACAGCGCTGCTCTCCCGGCGCAGGCGGCATCACGCTCGTTTTAAAAATTCGCAACAAGTTAGGGCAGCCAGCTCCAGGCTTTTTGCCATAGCCAGCGGAAAGGCGAGCGCAACAGAGTGTATCCCACCGGGTACCATCCGCTTTGAAACCATCCGCCGCCGGCATGGATCCGCGCGCGGCCTACCATCCCGTTGCGCGCGAGTCCGCCGGGATTTTCGAAAATTCCGCGCACCACAAAATATTGTTCGCCGGCGGCGGAGCGCGTTTGCGCGCTGACGCGTTCCACGGTGCCTTCAAACGTGCTGGTGGGAAACGCGTTCAGCTTCAGCGCAACGTTCTTTCCCGGATGCACCAGCTCCAGATCTTCTTCCGGCACGCTCATTTCCGCGGCCATGCGGTCCCGTTCTACAATTTCGGCGAAGCCGTCGCCGGGTTTTACCAGCGTTCCGGCTTTTTCTTCCACTTTCGGTGTAATCACGATTCCCGCGATGGGCGAACGCAGTTGCGTTTCGGCGACGCGCTGCTGTTCGAGCTGCACTTCGGCGTCGTGTAGCTCGGCGCGGATCTTGGCCTGGCCCGCTGCGGAAGGATCGTTGCGGAATTCCGCGTCAGCGAGTTCGCGGCGCGCCTGGGCCAGCGCTGCTTCGGCCTGAGCCAGCTTGACGCGATCGTCGCCGTCATCAAGTTGCGCGAGCACCTGGCCCGCTTGCACCGTGTCGCCTTCGTGAACGAAGACGTGCTTCACCACGCCGCCATCAATCGCGCTGACCACGCGGCGCTCGGCGGGAACGACAGTCGCGTCTGTCCCCACGCGCATGGGCCACGGGACCACCGCTAGAAATAGGAGCGCGAGTACGGTGCGTTGCGCATATTCCGCCCATCGGCCGCGCGGCACTGCCGCCAAAAGTTTCTTTTTGCGCTGCGAGAAGGGCTGCAGCAAATTCGCGAGGGGCACTTGCTGGTAGAGCTGCGCGTTGCGGATGGCGACGGTGGTCTGACTGGCGAGGATGGCTACAGTCTCGCGATTGGTTTCGCTAAGAAAATCGGCGTCGCTGCTGAGCAGCGCCATCACGCCGAGAGTGCCCTGGTCATCGCGCAGAGGCAGCGCGTAAAAGCCATTTTCTTCGTGCTCTTCGAGAAACGGAACAATCTGGGCGCGAGCGTCTTCTGGGTTGGTGTGCCAGCCGTCTTCGTAAAGGTCCGCGGAGACGGCGTGTCCCTGGCCCGCCACCCATTCCAGGCGCGAACGGAGGTCGCTCATCTCGCGCGTTTTTGGAACTTCGGTTTCGCCGGAGAGCGCGCCGAGGACGAAGCGGCCGCGATCAAAAAATCCTATGATGCAGCGATCGAACGGGATCACTGAACCCGATTGATGCACCACGGTTGTGAGAACGTGGTCGAGGTCGAGCGTGGAAGTGATTTCCTGCGAAATTTTCAGCAGAGCGTCGAGCGCGTGAACTTTGCGTTCGGATTCCAGGAGATTGGCGTTGTGCAGAGCGACCGCGGCTTGTTCGCTGATGGTTTCGAGAAAAAACAAATCGTCTTCATCGAATGATGAGCCGTCTTGTTTGTTGACCAGCTCTACGACGCCGAGCACTTCATTTGATTTGCGGAGCGGAGCGGCGATCCAGGACTGGATTTCGAATTCGCCGCCGGCTTTCAGGCGCTCCGCGAGGCCGGATTCCTCGGAGGGATCTTCCACCAGCTTGGGACTGGCTTGCTGCGCGACTTCCGCGAGCAAGCCTTCGGTGAGGGAGACGCGCGAGTCGTCTGCGACCGTGGGATCTTCGCCGATTTGTTTCGCGAGGTAGAGTTCTTGTGAACCCGCGTCCGCCAGCCACAGATTGCAGGCGCCGGCGGCCAGGATGTCACGAATTTTTCCGGCGACGATGGGAAGCAGTTCGCCGAGTTCGAGCGTGGAAGTGAAAGTGCGGCCGAGGTCGTAGAGCGCGGTCAGACGTTCCAAGGTGGAAAGCTGCGCGTGCCGCTCGCCTTCGATGGCTTCGAGGTTGGTGAGCGCGATGCCAGCTAGGCGGCTGGCTTCTTCCAGGAAATGCGCGTCTTCGTCGGTGAATTCGCCGCTGCGCTTATTGAGCACTTCGACCACGCCTTCAGCGCTTTGCGCGCCGGGTAGTGACGCGAAGAGCGCGGATTTCACACGGCTGCGGCTGGCGTCGTCGAGGTGCTCGAAGCCATCATCGGCAACTTCTTTGCCGCCGAACCTGCGCGTAGCGGCGGATTCGTGGATTTCTGCGAGCAGGCCTTCACTGACCGCTTCTCCGAGCGGCACGAGACGTTCACCGGGTTCGTTCCAGCGCATACGGCAGACCAGGCCTGAAGCTTCGGGGCCATGGGAGCCTCCGGATCCATTGGAGGCCGCGTTGGCCCACACGAAGACGGCGCGCGCCCCGAGCGTGGCGCCCACACGCGCGGCGAACGTTTTCAGCAAAGTATCCTGGTCGCGACAGGCTAAGGCCACGCTCGCAAGTTCGAAGAGCGCGGAAGACGTTTCCATGATTCTCCCGGGGGAAGGGGCACACCCTCACTCTCCGACCGCGGGTCCACGCACACCCAGCTAGGGGAGAGAATGGGCGCAGCCTAGCAAATCGAGCGCGCGCGCGTCAAGGAAGCAAGGAGGCAAAGAAGCAAAGAAGCAGGGAGGCAAGGGGGCCGAGCCAGAGAGCGGTCCGGCCCTCCTAGGGGTCTTCTGATGTCTTACTACTTGACGGCGTCGGTGTGCCAGCCGGGATTGACCCAGTGGCCGTCGCGCAGCAGGAAAATTTCCGTTACGCGGCCGGATTCCACCGAACGCTTGCCGTTCGTTTCGGTTTCAAGTTCGTACTGGCTGTAGAGCATTGCCACCTCCCCGAAGCGTTGAATTTCCGTGCGCGGAAATTCCAGGCGCAGCAGTTTTCCGCCGCCGGCGTGAAAGTCCACGGCCGATTGGAGAATTTCTTTCTGGTTATGCCAGTTTGTCTCGCTGGCACTGATGGCAATCGTTTCCGGCGGAACCTCACGTTCTAAGGCGGCTCGGTCACCTGCAAACCAGTCGCGCCACACGGCTTCGCGCGCAGCTAGGATTTGATCTCTCTCGGTGACTGGTGATGGTGATGCAGCGGCCTGGAACGCGGCCGCGGCGGTGATTCCGAGTACGACGAGCAGTAACAGCGTTCGTTTCATGGTCAAGCTCCTTTGTACTTCGTCCTATCGGTACAGCGAATGCAACAAGAGCAAGGCTGGCGGCTTGAACGGCGCCACTACAAGATCAAGCTCTCGATCTTGGTTGGTACACCGCGAGCAGCACTGCTGCAGCGGATGCGGAAAAAACCGAGTAGTCCAGCGGCGATTTGATGCCGAAGGAAATGGCCATCGCGGTGCCAAATAGGACGAGTAGTAGCGCGCTTGCGAGTGCGATCCAGCGCGGCCAGATTCCGATTATGAGCGTGACACCGAAGAACAATTCGGCGGCGGTCGCGGCCCAGGCGAGAAATGGGATCGTGGATGCCGGCATGAAGGAATTTACTTTGGCCGTGTAGTCGACGAAGCCGGCGAAGTTGCCGTAGCCGACGTTGCGGCCGGTGTAGAGGCCGAAGCGATCGGCGATGCCGGAGAGAAATGCGGCGCCCAGGGCGATGCGGGCGTAAAGAACGCCCAACCGCTCGAAAGTTTGCGCGCGGGTCGCTTTCGCTGCTTCGCGCGCTGCGGCTATTGGGGAAACGATTGGAGCGTTGCTCATTGTTGTTTGCCTCCTGCTAGTTTGCTTTCGGGTGGCGGGACGCTGAGCGGCGTTTCGTGGTCGCAAACGAAAT
>DATEVZ010000039.1:0-8297 GCA_035258265.1 Candidatus Acidiferrales bacterium | reverse complement strand
GGGCTCAAATATCATGACCGAGATCAAAGAAACCAAAGCACAACGCGTCGAACGGTTCAAACGGGCCAAGAACGCTTGGGACTGCATTGACGAGATTCGGGGTTTTGCGCGGCAGGGCCATAATTCCATTCCACCTGAGTGGCTCGGAACGTATTTTCGCTCCTGGGGAATCTACACGCAGGGTGACGGCCACGGCGTAACCGGCGGCGCCGGCGGTGAAGGAAAAGCGACGCCGTATTTCATGGTGCGTATCCGGATTCCGAATGGCATTTTGCGCAGCCCGCAATTGCGCGCTGTGGCGAATATTGCCGAACAGCACGCACGCGGCGTGGCCGACATTACCGTCCGGCAGAATATTCAACTGCATTGGGTGACGATCGAATCGCTGCCGGAAATTCTCGATCGTCTTCACTCCGTCGGACTCACCACCACGGGTGCCTGCGGCGATGTGGTGCGCAACATCACGGGATGCCCGCTGGCAGGTCTCGATGCCGACGAAATCTGCGATGCGTCGCCGATCGCGCTTGAGCTGACGCGCCAGCTCGCTGGCAATTCCGAGTTCTACAATCTGCCGCGAAAATTCAAGGTTTCGGTCACGGGTTGTCACCTGTGGTGCTCGTATCCTGAAATCAATGACGTCGCACTGACGGCCACCACTCGTCGCCGAAAGGGCGTGATCGAGACGGGCTTCTCCCTACGCGTGGCTGGGGGACTTTCCACCGAACCTCATCTGGCCGTTCGCTTGAACGCGTTCGTCGCGCAGCATCAAGCGGTACAAGTTGTCCGCGGCGTCGCTGAGATTTTTCGCGAGAGCGAAGTGCTCCGCCACAGTCGCGAGCGAGCGCGCTTGAAATTTCTTTTTCTGAATCACGGCTGGACGGCGGATTCCTTCCTCAGCGAGCTGCACCAGCGTATCGGATTTGAGCTGGATCCGGCGGAGCCCGAACAGATTCCCGAAGACGCCTATCGCGACCATGTGGGAATACACGCTCAGAAGCAGCCTGGATATTCGTACGTCGGAGCGTCCGTACTGCGTGGGCGAATCACTGCCGAACAATTGAAATCCGCCGCGGAAATTGCCGATCATTTCGCCGGCGGTGAAGTGCGCACCACCATCATGCAGAACCTGGTTTTGGTCAACCTGCGTAACAAAGACGCCGCTACCGTCGCGAAGGGGCTGGAGGCTTCCGGCCTGCCTGTCGCTGCCTCCGTATTCGCACGCGGGACGATCGCTTGCACCGGCTCGGAATTTTGCAAGCTCGCTCTTACCGAAACGAAAGGTTTCGCGCGTTGGCTCGTCGAGGCTCTCGAAGATCGCGTCCCTGGTTTCGATCAGCAGTTGAAGCTGCATATCGCCGGATGCCCCAACAGCTGCGGGCAGCACTGGATTGCGGACATCGGCCTCGAAGGCAAGAAGGTTAAGGTGGACGGCCGCACGGTGGACGCTTACTACTTCTGCGTAGGTGGCGCGGTTGGCAAGTTCGCAGCGATCGCCCGGCCAATCGGTTACCGTTGCGCCGCCGTCGAAGTGCCCGATGCCATCGAGCGCCTGCTGAAGGCTTTCGACAGCGATCACAATCGCGGAGAGAACTTGCGGCAATTCTTTGCGCGCCACAGCAACGACGAAATCCGTACCTTGCTGGCCGGCGATTGGGCCGAACCCGTCGATCGCGATGCGATTGCGGGTCCGGTGCCTCATGGAGTCGAGGGCTAGCGCATGTCCTTGTTTCCCATGTTCGTGAAGCTTCGTGACCGGCTCTGCGTCGTCGTGGGCGGCGGCCAAATCGCGGAATCAAAGATCCCGGGCCTGCTCGCTGCGGAGGCTAAGGTTCGCGTGATCGCGCCCGAGGTCACCGAATCTCTCGCAGCGCAGGCGCGCGAAGGCCAAATCGAATGGCTGCGCAAGATATTCGAGGCCAAAGAGCTGAGCGGCGCCTATCTGGTGGTTGCAGCAACTTCCGCGATCGAAGTGAATCACGAAATTTTCCGCGAAGCCGAAGCGCGCGGAATTCTTTGCAACGCGGTGGACGATCCCGATTACTGCCACTTTTATTATCCGTCGGTGGTGCGCCGCGGCGCGTTGCAGATCGCGATTTCAACCGAGGGGCGGAGCCCAGCGCTCGCACAGCGCTTGCGCGGTGAACTCGAAATCCAGTTCGGACCCGAATACGAACCCTGGGTCAATTGGCTGGGCGCGGCGCGACGGTTCCTCCGCGCCAAGAATGACGACCCGGAAGAAACGCGGCAACTCTTGCATCAGCTTGCCAGCCGCGAAATGTTCGACAAATATCTGCACGAAACAGTGCGCGCGAACGGCAACGGGGGTTCGCGATGAAGGGCAAAGTCTATCTGGTCGGTGGCGGGCCGGGCGATCCCGAACTACTCACCGTGAAGGCGACGAAGATCCTCGGTCGCGCGAATATCGTGCTGCACGATGCGCTAGTCAGCCGCGAAGTACTTGCGCTCATTGCTCCAACCGCCGAGCGCATTGACGTCGGTAAGCGGGCTGGCCTGAAGTTGCTCACCCAGGATGAAATCAATGCGCTGCTGGTTTCCTACGCGCGATCGCATGAAGTCGTCGTGCGACTGAAGGGCGGTGACCCAGTCATTTTTGGCCGAGTAGGCGAGGAAATCTCAGCCTTGCGCGAAGCAGTCGTCGAATTTGAGATCGTTCCAGGTATCACGGCGGGCATCGCCGCCGCAGCTGCAGCGGGAATCTCTCTTACTGATCGCCGCTTCGCATCGCAAGTGCTGTTCACCACGATGCAGCGCGACACTCCTAACCGTGCCATCCAATGGGCAGGAATTTCCAGCACCACGACACTGGTGATCTATATGCCCGGGCCCGATTACGGCTATGCAGCGGAGCAGTTGCGTGATGCTGGTTGGCCGCTCGATATGCCTTGTGCCATCATCTCGAACGCCAGCGGTCCGAACCAGGCGATTCGCTCGACGCATCTTAAGGACTTGCCTGCCGAAACCACGCTCGCTGCCCCAGCGGTTATCGTCGTAGGGCGCGTCTCAACGCATGCCGCCGAGCATATGAGTCACGATTTCGGATACGGGATGGTAACCAGTAATCCCCCACTAAAGCCTCTCGTGATCTAGATTCTCGCCGGAACTTAGCATTTGAGTTTGTGCGGTGCTCTCGAAGAGCGCACACCCATAAAAAACTGTTCTGGAATAGCGAAGCCTGCACTATAATCCGCCAGATTTCTTTGGGACACGCTCCCAACTCCCTTTTCGGTTTCTTTCGAGTTCTGTGATCGGCAATTTACCCGCCTGCCGCGGGATAGTGACGACGCATTGGAACGCGCTGTGGGACCGCATTCGGCGGAAGCATTTCTTAGGAGACAGACATGCGATCACTAGAGCGGGCAGCCATTCTCTCCGCAGCGATATTTTTGTTGGCACTGCCCAGCTTCGCCGACGACAAGAATCCGCAGCCCCGCAATGAATCCGCCAATTCCTCCGCGAGTGTCTCACCGAGCGATTCCGACTGGAAAGCCGCAGCAGCGTCGCCCGATTCCCAGCCCGCGAATGCTTCCAAAAGCGCCACCGTCACGCCGTCGTCGGCCGCCGTTCCAGCGCCTCCTCCTCAATCTTTTGACTCGCCGGATGAGACGAGTGAGCCCAAGTGGCTTCCTATGCCTGCGATCGACGGCAATCCCGGTCTGTTCACTCTGGAAACGGGCGAGACGCTCGCCAAACACGCCATTTCGGGTGGCGTGGCGTTGAATAAATTTTCGCGCATGCCCGGGGACATCACCTCGATGCAGTTGATTCCGTCTGCTGCCTACGGCGTCACCAACTGGTTTTCGCTTTTTTTCCAGATCAACGCGCAGGATTACATTCACGTGGGAACGCCGAGCCTCTTGAGCCTCGCGACCGTGAACTCCTCCAACCCGCAATATCGGAACACCATCTACAATTCGGTCATTCCGTCCACGGGCTTTCCGCCGGCGTATGTCGAGGACGCGCCATTCGCGTCGCACAATGGTCACGGCATTGGTGAGCTCGACCTCGGTTTCAAAATCGGGTTGTTCTCGGAAAGACGCCATAAACCCATGAGCCTTTCCATTCGCAACGATTTCTACATACCCACGAAAACCGGTTTAAGCGATCTGCTCTCGAACCAGGTCCAATACGGTAAGTTCAATTACGGAATCGGCGTGGAAGCCAGCAAGACGATTTTGCATCACAGCATGACTGCCACCGCGAACTGGTCGTACCGTTTCACACGAAATTCCAGTTACAGCGTCACCGTCGGTGGCAACCCGGAGACTGTGGTATTGAATCTCGCGGACCAGATGCAAGTGGGCGGCGGTTTCCTGATCTTTCCGCAGGGCCGTTTCCAAATCATGACGGAATATAGCGGCACGATTTATGTCGGGAAGGGAATTCAGAACACCACCTTTGGCGCACGCGATCCAGTGGATAACATCACAGGGTTTCGAATCTATGCCTGGAAGGGCGGTGCGATGGACATCGGTTACCGCTACTCGCTCGACCTGACCAATCATCGGGACCGCAATGGCTTCGTTATCAAGGTCGCGGCGGCGCACTGGCCGACAAAGCCGCTACCCCCCGACAGCCTTACGTCCTCCTGCTCAGTTAATAAGCCTTCCGTGCCGGAGGGTTCTGGCGATTACGTCATCGCATCCGCAACCGCCACCGATGCGAATGGTCATCCTCTGACCTACATGTGGACGGCCACGGCCGGCCAGATCAATGGCGCCGGACCTTACGTTCGATGGGATTCCACCGGAGTCGCCCCCGGCGCCTACACCCTCACTTTGCGCGTGGATGATGGTGCGGGCAAGACCTCCACGTGCTCCGCGACCGTGACTGTACAACCCAAACAATAAGCTTCCATGCCCCCATCGCCTAAGCGAGCGGGCTGGTCACGACGCTACAAATTCCGCGTTTGACACCGCTCGTTTCTCAAACTTGCAGTACCCACAGCAATTAGCGAAGCCGAATTGACCAATTTTGCCGCGCCATGGCGATCATTTTGCGCGAACAGGGACATCAAAAGGAGGCGGTTCTCGATAGCCAGGAAGGACTGAGGCGCCCTTACGCGCGCGCACTACGACTTGGTGATCTGCGATCTGCGCATGCCGTGGCTCGATGGCCCAGCATTCTCGCCTGCCCGCGATGGATTGCAACGCTGGCAAACCGTAGTCGAACTCGCCGTGCGCCTCCGCGAGACCATCCGCCGACTCAGCGACGAGTGGGAAAGCCGCGCCCAGTCCGTTCGCGTTTAGTTACTCTAGTCGCCAAAATCATTTCGCGCCGCCTTTCAGGTACTGATCGAACCAGTCGATCGTGCGGCGAATCGCGTCAATTTGATTTTCGCGTTTCGCGAAGCCGTGGCCTTCGTTCGAATAGTAATGCGCGTCCACTGTCTTGCCCGCGTCTTGCAGCGTTTTCACTACCTGCTCGGCCTCCTCTTTGGGCACGCGGATATCGTTATCACCCTGCAACACTAGCAGCGGCGCTTTGGCATTCTTGATATACGTGAGCGGAGAATCGGCATCGTAAATCGTGCGGTCTTTTTCCGGATCCCCGAGCAGGGATTTTTCGTATTGCTGCAGGAAGGGATCTTCGTGCTGGAGCATCGTGAGCCAGTTGATAATGCCATATTCCTCGACTGCGGCTGCCCAAACATCTGGGGCTTTGCCGACGGCCATGAGTGTCATATAGCCGCCGTAGGAGCCGCCGGTGATTCCGATTTTCTTCGAGTTCACGTAGCCGGTGGCTTCCAGGAATTTTGCGCCGTAGACTTCATCCTGTAAGTCGCCGCCGCCCAAGTCTTTCACGTTGGCTTTCTGAAAATCCATGCCGTAACCGGTAGAGCCACGAACGTTTGGCGCGATGCAAATGTAGCCCCGCGTCACTAGCGCAATCACCGTACGATTGAAATAGTCCGTGGTCTGGCCGGTGGGACCGCCGTGCGGCAGCACGATCGCGGGATTCGATCCGTCGCGCTTTAAATTGAACGGCACCCACACGAACGCGCTGATGATTTTTCCATCGAAGCTGCGATAGTGCACCAACTGCGAAGGAGGAATTTTTGCAGCGGTCAGGCTGGCAATCGCGGAAAACGTCAGCTGCCTGGGTTCACGCTTGGAGATATCGTAAACCCACAAATCGGCGGGCTGCGTGGAACTCTGGTGCTCGACAAGCAGGCGCGCACCTAGGTGGGCGAAGGGCGAAGGATTGCCAGAATAGCTGTTCAACCCGGGCGCGAGATTGATTTTGCTTCCGCGGTGCGTCGCGCTGTCCGCGAGGTACGTGTCCACGCGACCGTCTTCGTTCACCGTATATGTGAACTGCTTGCCGTCCGGCGAAAAGTCTCCGGCATTCACTTCCCATTTCAGGTCGGTTACCCAGGTGAGCTTTTTGGTGGCGACGTCGATCTCGGCCACGTTGAGGTAGCCGCCGGGCCGGTCCGCAGTTACGAGCAACGTGCGGCCGTCGGGCGAGATCGAGGACGATATGGTTCGGTGCTCGCCCTCGTGCGGCGTTAAATTTTCCTTCTCGCCGGTCGCGGCGTTTATGCGATAGACATCCGCATCAGTAAACCCGGCGCTGAAGCGCGTTGAGTAGATATATTTCTCGTCGGGGCTCCACATGCCGGCATTCCACAAATGGTCTTGGGTATTTTCGTTGGTCACATTGCGCACGGCGCGTGTGGCCCAGTCCATAATGGCGACGTCCGTTGAGGGTGAGGTCTTCGGCTTGTATTGGATCGCGAGGAATTTTCCGTTGGGCGACCATTCCGCGCTCGTTTCGGAAATTTCCGGCGTGTTCGTCAGATTCACTACCGCGCCGCCATTGCTGGGAATCGCGAAAAGGTCGTATATTTCGCCGCCGCCCAGATCCGACTGGAAGACGATCCACTTGCCATCCGGCGACCAGGTAGCGCCGGACTGCCGGTCATCGGACTGGCTCAATTGAATGGGCCAGCCGCCGGAAGCGCTCACTTTCCATAGATTGTTGCGCCCGGTGAGGTTCGTGGTGAAGACGATCTCCTTACCGTCGGGCGACCACGCACCGCCGCCGACCGAGCGCGTGAAGAACAGATCGTCCACCGGAATCGGCGTGGCGCCCATGCTCGGGAGCGAAGCAATGGTTTTCGGGTCGGTAATTTCGCGCGTGTCCGGCGAGTCCGAAGCAAACACGGTGAGCGCGAACACTAGAATGAATGCCAAGCGGCAAGGTTTCACGAGTGTCTCCTAATCAAGGGAAACGCGACATGATAGTTCGCGGCTGCGAAGACAGTCAATGCGTGAGGCTGGCGGCGAAAGAAGTCGTGATTTGTGACTCTGATTCGCAATCCACGCCGGTGGAGGGGTCGAAAAGTAACGATTAGAACAGTCCAAAACCTCAGTTTTGCCCACTCTGCTGGAATGGTCCAGAGTTTCGCGCTCCGTCGCAGTTTAGGCGATGCGGGTGCTGGATGAATGTGCCGCTGGGCGGCTCCGCATGGTGCGGGTCGGTTGCTGCAGCCAACGCAGCACCGACGTGGTGAGGTGCCGAGTATTTTCGGCGTTGCGGCCACGCTGCTGGTGGGTCGCACTATTCCGTGACCGTTGTTGGGATGCTTGCGACAGGGCTGGACCGCGCGCAGACGCCGCTTGTGGCATGCCCTGACGCCGAACCGATGCTGATTCGCGATGTGGCGTGTGGCGGGTTGTTGCTGCTTGCAGCCATTGCAGCCAGGACGTCGCGAAATCCGGCCACGCAAGGTTGATCCTCGCGTTCCAATTCCCGCTTCGCAACGCCGTCCATTGCCTGCCGACAGCTTGGGCCGATGAAAGCATGCGTCGTTCAACGCGTGCCCGAAGGATTCGAGCCTGCGAGGACATCGCGGCGATTCCAGACCTTGCTCGGCTCGCCACAGAGAAAAAATGGCCTCTCCGGCGCTTGCCGAAGTCAAATGCTTGTTCCGGAGTTCGTGGCTGTACCTTCGCATCGCGTGCCGCCACAACTAACGCTGATGCCAGTTCCGCCATCAGCGCATCCGTCGGCGCATCCGTCGGAGAACATACTCCACGGGGGGAGATTACTTCTTTCAAGCCCAGCGCGATTGGCGGCTGCGGGCGGATCTGCGAGGGAAACTCGATTGGAGGGTGCGGGGTACGGGGCGGTTCCGAAGCAACGTCAGCAGCTGGGGAGTTCGCGGGTTGGTAAACGCCGCGCTGCGCCGCGGATTCGGCGGGAGCCGCCGCCAGGAATCGTCGGGGCGCTTCCCCGACGACCGGGCGCGGAGTGAACAACTCCAAAACGCT
>DATEVZ010000038.1:0-12928 GCA_035258265.1 Candidatus Acidiferrales bacterium | reverse complement strand
TGCCCTCGATAGGACTCGTCAGCGGACGCCCTTGCGAATGGCACTGGATGCATGTATCGGTCGCCGCGACGTAATCCATCCGCGCCGGATTCAGAATATTTCCGCGCGTCGGATGCTCCACGTGCTCGCTTCCCGCACCGTGGCACTTCTCGCATCCCACATTCCACTCTGCCACCTGCTTCGTGTGAATGTTGTAGTCCACCGAATGGCATCCATCGCACGTCGGGCCTGTCGGCCGCTGCATATTGTCCGGCGGATAAAACGGCTCCCACCAATCCGTGCCCTTAGCGACGAAATAGGACCGCCAAACGTGATGCGTTACGTCCCACTGTGCACCCTCGGGAAAATAATCGTCGCCGCGTTTCGTGAAGTAGCGCTGCTTCCAGACGCTGCCGTAAACCAGCGCCACATCGTTCTTCGTGAATTTTGCAATGGTATTCGTCGCCAGATCGGGAATGATCGCATCGGAATGTTCGCGCGGATCGCGCACCACGTTTGCCATCGGCGTCTTGCGCCAGTGTTCGTAGATTTCCGCGTGGCACTTCTGGCAGGATTGCGACCCGACGTAATGCGCCGACTTAGCCGTGGAGGCCTGCTCCTGCGACTCCTGGTTGCTCAATTGCCGCAGGCTGCGGATAAAAAGCACCAGCTTCCAACTGTCGTCGCTCTGCTCGTCGTGCGGTTTGGCCCAACCCGGCATGCCGGTGAGCCGCACGCCGTTCCTTATAATGTAGCGGATTTCTCCATCGGTCAGGTTCTGCGTGAGCGGCAAACGCAGGTCCGGCACTCGCGGGTAAAGATTGCGGCCGTCCTGAGTCTGCCCAGCGCCATCCGGCCCATGGCAAACCGCGCAGCGATCCAGAAAACTCTCGCGCGCCTCGCGCAGCACATCCGGCGTTGCCTTCCAGGGATTGGTTTCTGAGCGCGCCTTACGCGGGATCGCCAAGTTGCGCGCCGTACGCGCCACCACAGTTTCGAGATACGAGGGCTCCTGCGAAGTGCTAAGTCCGCGCCAAATCAACCGCGCCCCATAAATCCCCGCCGCGACAAGCATCGCCGCGGCAATCAAGCCAAGCGTTTTCGAAATTGTCATTCAGAGAACAATTACAACGCAGCCCGCGCGGGAAGGCAAATGCGCTGAACACACAGGCGAAGGAAGATGGGATTGTCCAAGGAAACTGAATTCTTACGTTCCGTACTGCTTGTGCGGAGGGGAAGCCGCGCTTTCAACTTTTGATTTTCAACTCGCCCGCGCCACTCTCGCCTTCACCAATTTCTTGATCAGCGCAATCGGCAGCGGCTTGTCCAGAGGGAAGTGAATGGTCCCTTTCGAAGTAGAAAATCCCTTCAGTTCTTTCTTGAACTTTTCGATCACCGTGGCGGTGGGGAACAAACTGCAATGGTCCGCAAACGCGGCGTACCACACCAAAACCACGTCGTGTCTGAACGCGGGAATCCCGTAGCTGATAACTTCGATGGATTCACGCGGCACAGCCGACCGAATCGCCGCACGCATCTTGCCCAAAGCTCCGCGCGCAGGTTCCGGCACCCGAGCCAGATATTCATCAACGCTTGCCGGAGCCGGAACTCGGCTGCTGCGAACTTTCGAGCCGCGAGCGCGCGCACCTTTCGCCGCATCGCCGCGCTTACCAGCTTTCGTCTTCTTCATGCGCACCATGCTAAGACAATTCCCGCCCCAAGCCCAGCCCTCGCCGCCCGACACAGGGGATGAAGGTGGACAATGATCTCGTAGAAGAAATTCGCGCCGCGCGGCACAAGCTCGCCACTGATGGCCAGGTTCGTGTTCGATCTGCCGGTGAACCAGATGGTAGTTGAGGTCACTTTTCAGCCTGCAAGACAAACAGTTCGGGTCCGAATAGATGTGGATAAATCCTCTTCTTACCAGCTATCTCAAAACGAGATAAGCGATGATAATCCCTGCTATCTTATCCCAGAACGCCACAATTTGTGGTTGCACCGTTAATCAGAGTCCCTGGAGAACATTGTTGAATCGCGTAGATACTCGTTCAAGGTATACTTCCGCCGCTTCACACCTCAAAGTGAAATTCAGGTGAACAGCCAATGATGCCGCAGCCCCAAACTCCGCCTGCACACATCGGCATTCTCCAACTTATGACGGGGGCTCACGTCGCGGGCGCTGTCTCGTGCCTCGCACAACTCGGCATCCCGGACCTTGTCGAGGCGGCCCCCAAATCGGCGGAGGAACTGGCAAAGCAGATCGGAGCTGATCCACAGGCGCTCTACCGTCTCATGCGCGCCACTGCCAGCATTGGAGTGCTCTCGGAGGGGCCGGACGGAAAGTTTTCGCAAACGCCGATGTCTACGGTTCTGCGCACCAATGCGACTCCGAGCCTGCGGGCTTTTGCGACCATGGGAGGCAGAGAATGGCACGGGCGCGGCTGGTCTGAACTGGAGTATTGCGTCCGAACAGGAAAGCAGGCGCTGGACCATATCTACGGCGCGCACGTTTTCGATTTTCTGAAGCAGCATCCCGCGGAAGGGCAGATTGTCAATGACGCCATGACCGAGCTTTCCATGATTGATAGCCCGGCGGTCGCCGAAGCGTACGATTTTAACGGTATTCGATCCATCGTAGATGTAGGCGGAGGGCACGGACTTCTGCTGGCGACCATCCTGAAGAGCAATCCGCACCTGCGCGGCACGCTCTACGAGATGCCACACGTGGTTGAGGGAGCCAAAGAGTGGTCCGCTGAAGCCGGTGATGGAGCGCTGCACTTTTGCTTCCGGCGATATGTTTTCCTTTGTTCCTCAAGGTGCGGATGCTTACATCATGAAGCACATCATTCACGATTGGCCCGACGATCGGTGCGTACACATACTCAAAGCCTGTCGAAAAAGCGTGAATTCGCGCGGCAAACTCCTCGTGGTTGATTGCGTAATTCAGCCAGGCAACGACTTCTCGCCTGGCAAGTTCCTCGATCTGCAAATGCTGATTTTCCCCAGCGGATGCGAGCGCACCGAAAAACAATTTCGTGATTTGTTTGCGGCGTCGGGCTGGCAGCTAACCCGCATTATCCCCACGGTTGCCGTCGATTCAATCGTGGAAGTAGTTTCCGCCTGATTGCCAGCCTTTAGGCTTTTCCGTTTGGACGATTAGCCGCGTAATCGAAAATTGCCGAGGATTGACGCTCCCAGGCGGTCAGGACGGCATTACTGTCGAGAAATCCTCTTCCCACCGGCAATCGGCTCCGGTAGCGCGCAGACTAACTCCTGGTCGCGTAACCGGAAACCCACTACCCTTCGTTGACTTGCCTTGCCACCCCTCCTAAGATGTGCGCTAATGGCGGAATCCCCGTCTCGTGTCGGCCAGGCCATCACGCACTACCGTGTCATAGAAAAGCTCGGCGGTGGCGGGATGGGCGTGGTGTACAAGGCCGAGGACACCAGCCTGCACCGCTTTGTCGCGCTCAAGTTTCTGCCGGACGAAGTTGCACGGGATCCGCTGGCGTTGGAACGATTCCGGCGCGAAGCCCGCGCAGCCTCTGCGTTAAATCACCCGAACATTTGCACGATTCACGAAATCGGCGACGCAAATGGCGAGACCTTCATCGCCATGGAATATTTGGACGGTGTGACGCTGAAGCATCGCATCGATAGCCGACCGATGAAAATAGAAGCCATTCTGGATTTGGCGATCCAAATAACAGATGGGCTCGACGCCGCCCACTCCGAAGGAGTTGTTCATCGGGATATCAAACCGGCCAACATTTTCGTGACCGATCGCGGGCGCTCCAAGATATTCGATTTTGGTCTTGCGAAACTCACCGCTGTTGGCAGAGGCGTCGGCATCTCCGTGATGCCGACCGCGACGGCGGAAGAACTGCTGACGAGTCCCGGTTCCGCCGTGGGCACCATTGCCTATATGTCTCCCGAGCAGGCGCGAGGCGAAGAACTGGATGCACGCACGGACTTGTTTTCCTTCGGTGCAGTGCTCTATGAGATGGCGACGGGGGCTATGGCTTTTCCGGGAAAGAGCGCCGCGGTCATCCATGACGCGATTCTGAATCGAGCGCCTGTTCCAGTGGCGCAGCTAAACCCAGAAGTTCCGCCGAAGCTGCAAGAAGTCATCGACAAGGCGCTGGAGAAAGATCGCAAGCTGCGATACCAGAGCGCGGCCGACATGCGCACGGATTTGCAGCGTTTGAAACGCGAAACAGACTCAGCGAAAGGGTCACAAGTGACGGCTGCAGTTGTGGGTGTCGGCGAACGACGAGGAATCCGCTGGAAGGTGATCGTCCCGACCGCTCTAGGAGCTGCCGCACTTACCGGCGGCGCATACCTCTATATTCATCGCGCGCCGAAACTCACCGACAGAGACACTATTGTCCTCGCTGATTTCACCAACACCACGGGCGATGCCGTGTTCGACGGCGCACTACGCCAAGGGCTCTCTGTACAGCTGGAACAATCACCCTTCCTGAGCATTATCTCCGACCAGAAAATTCGGCAGACGCTCAAGCTGATGAACCAGCCGCCCGATACAAAACTCACGCCTTCGATTGCGCGGGAACTCTGCCAGCGGACGGGCAGCGCCGCTGTTCTCGATGGCGCGATAGCGCAGATTGGCACGCAGTACCTTCTGACGCTCAAGGCCGTGAACTGCGAGAGCGGCGAATCGCTAGCGAGCGCCGAAGCTCAGGCCGCGGATAAAAATCATGTTCTTGCTGCTCTGGGAAAGACGACTTCGGAAATTCGGAACAAGTTGGGCGAGTCGTTGAGCACGGTTCGCGCGTACAACACTCCGTTGATGGACGCGACGACTCCCTCACTGGATGCGCTTAACGCCTATACGGCGGGTTTGCAGAAAGGCAAATCCAACGATGCGGCTGCGGTGCCGTTTTTCAAGAGGGCCATCGAACTTGATCCGGAATTTGCGTCAGCCTATACCGGGCTCGCCACGGCGTATTTGAATCTGGGGGAGTCCGGCTTGGCGCGTGAGAATTTCACGAAGGCTTTTGCGCTTCGCAACCACGTCAGTGAACGCGAAAAATTTCTAATTGCGGCCCGCTATTACAATCACGTCACTGGGGAACTGCCGAAGGCTATTGAGACCTATCAACTATGGACCCAAGCTTATCCGCGCGATGCCGGAGCCCGGGCGAATTTGGGAACGCTTTATGGTGCGTCGGGCCAGTATGAAAAATCGATCGCCGAGACTCAGGAAGCTATCCAGCTTGCACCGAATGCCGGCGCGAACTACTCCAACCTGCTGCTTGCCCAAGCTGCGCTCGACCGCTTCGACGATGCGCGAAACACGTTTAACCTCGCAACGGCCAAAATGATCGAAGACCCCATCCTGCGGGTCAACTGGTTTGGCGTCGCCTTCGTCCTCGGTGATACCGCGGAGATGCAGAAGCAGATGGCGTGGTCCGCGGCAAAACCGCAAGGCGAAGATAATTTTCTGGCGGCAAAATCGGATGCGGAGAGCTACTACGGTCACCTTAAGATTGCGCGCGAGTTCTCGAAGAAGGCGTTCGAGTCCGCCCTGCGCGACGATGAAAAGGAAACGGCCGCGCAATGGAAGATGGACGAGGCCCTTCGCGAGGTTGAGTTTGGAAATCGGTCGCTCGCAAAACAAGAGACCGCCGCCGCTCGGGCGCTTACTTCCAGCCACGACACCGAGATTCTCGCCGCGATTGCGCTCGCCCGTGCGGGCGACGTCCAGGAAGCCGAAAAGCGAGCCAAGGACCTGGAGAAGCTATATCCCCTGGACACGCTCGTGACCGATTACTGGCTGCCGGTGATTCGTGCGAGCGGCGAGATTGCACGGAATAATCCGGAGAAAGCAATTGAGCTGCTGTTGCCGTCTGCTCCCTACGAATTGGCGAGTCCGGTGGCCTGGTCCGGATTGGGCGGACCGATGTACCCGGCATATCTTCGCGGCGAAGCCTACCTGCAGCTCCGCCAGGGAGCCGATGCCACAGCGGAATATCAAAAGATTCTCGATCATCCCGGTTTTATGATGGCATGTCCATTGCGAGCACTCGCACAGCTCGGCATGGCTCGATCTTTTCTGATGGCGGGCGATCCAGCCAAAGCGCGGTCGTGTTATCAGAAATTTCTCACACTATGGAAGGACGCTGATCTTGACGTCCCCATTCTAATCGCCGCGAAGGACGAATACGCGAAGCTCAAGTAAGCGCACAGGCGATGTTGTTGTGCTTGAGGCCCGGGAAGAGAATTGGACGCGCAGACACTGTGCTAGTTTGAGCCTGTCGCACCCAGTTGGCTGAGATGATGGATCAGATGCCTTAGGTAGTCCGTCGCTAGAAAACCGAGAGTAACGGCGTTCCCTGAGCCGATACGGCAAACCGTTTCGAGTTTAGAGTCTGGCAATTGGGCTATTACATGAGCGAGGTAGCGATTGTATGCCGCCCACAGCGCGACCAGGAGTTGCCAATCAGCGCTTTGAACGGCTTGCACCCGCACGCTTCCGTCCTGGTCGTAACCGGGGAAATCCAAAGATGTTTGAAGAGTGGCCCGGACGAATCGCTGGTGATTGTTTGAGGCTGAATCAATGAGATGCCCAATGATTTGCTTGCGCGACCAGCCGCCCGGCAATATCGGTTGGATACTTTCGCTCTCACTGATTTCGTGAAGTGTTGGCTCCGCTCGTTCGACCAGGGACAGCAGTTTTTTGCTCGCCTCTATCATTTCTTCTCCGTGTGAATTATATCAGCGTCGGGTGGCGTGATTTCAAATCAAGGTACTTCTGTCGGGTTCGTGACCTTTGCCAAAACCGTGTGCGTAGAAAATGGAATGTAAATCAGTCGACGCTAAGCCCCATTATCCGCGGACTTGACGCTGGATGAATGCAAGTCCTCGCCAGGTGTTCGCCTGCGTATCCCAACCCGCACACAATAAACATTCGACGCTGCAAATCGGTTTTTGTAGAATTTGACCTGTATTTTTAGGGGACCGCGCTCCGTGAAGAAGCGAATCCTGGTTGCCGATGACAGCGCGGAAGCCCGCCAGGCTCTCTGTCGGCTTTTTGCATCCGAGAAAGGCCTGGACGTCTGTGCCCAGGCGGAAAACGGTCAGGCCGCGATTGACCAGGCCCGGCAGCATCGACCCGACCTCATCATTCTCGATTTAGCCATGCCGGTGATGAACGGGATCGATGCAGCTCGCATTCTTAAGCAAATGATGCCAGGCACTCCGATCATTCTAGCTACGCTGCACGCCGAGACGGCCCTCGAACAACTCGCCTTCGGCGCCCACGTTGACAAGGTAATTTCCAAAGGTGACGTTCGCCGCCTCATCGAGCAGACCAGGACCCTGCTGAACGTAGCGTAAGTCCACATCGCGGAAATTCCGCCGCATCGAAAAAGGAGACAGGCCATGCCAGACGTCGAGCGCTATGAAGATCTCATTATCGGCACCGGTGAATCCGGAAAGAACATGGCATGGACCATGGCCAAGGCAGGCCGCCGCACCGCGGCGATAGAACGAAAGCTGGTCGGCGGCTCGTGTCCCAACGTCGCCTGCCTCCCCAGCAAGAACATCATTCAGAGCGCGAAAGTAAAATCTTACGCCACTCGCGCCACCGAGTTCGGACTTGACCTCGGATCATTCGCGACAAACATGCCGGGCGTCCAGCGCCGCAAGCGAAAAATGGTCGAGGCTGACCACCAGGCGCACCTAAAACTCTTCAACGCCAGCGGCGCCGAGCTGATCATGGGCTCGGCTCGTTTTGTGGCCCCCAAAACCGTGGAAGTTTCCCTCCATGACGGCGGCACCAGGACGATCGCCGGCGACCGCGTGTTCCTCAATTTGGGCTCGCGTGCGGCGATACCGGATGTGCCGGGCGTCGCTGCATCGCAACCGATGACGCACATCGAAGCTCTCGATCTCGACCGCGTGCCGGAACACCTCGTCGTTCTCGGCGGCGGTTACGTCGGCCTTGAACTGGCGCAAGCCATGCGGCGATTCGGTTCGCGAGTTACGCTGATCCACAACGCGCCCCAGTTGGCGAACCAGGAGGACCCTGATGTGGGAGCCGAGCTCTTGGAACTTTTCCGCGACGAAGGAATCGAAGTATTGCTCGAAACCGAGACCCACCGCGTCGAAGGGCACTCCGGCCAGCAGATTCGCGTTCACGTGAAAAATGCGAGCGGCGAGCGCGTCATCGAAGCTACCGATCTTCTGGTCGCGGTCGGCCGAGTGCCGAACACTCAATCCATCGGCCTCGACGTCGCCGGGGTTCAGCTCAGTCCGCACGGCCACATCAAAGTCAACGAACGCCTGGAGACGACTGCGGCAAACGTCTGGGCGCTTGGCGATTGCGCCGGAAGCCCGCACTTCACGCACGTGGCCTTCGATGATTTCCGCGTTGTGCGCGACAACTTACAGGGAGGCAATCGCACCGCAACAAACCGCTTGATCCCATTTTGTATGTTCACGGATCCGGAGCTTGCGCGCGTCGGACTGAATGAGTCGCAAGCGAAAAATCGCGGCATCGAATATCGAGTTGCGAAGATTCCGATGGCCATGGTCTTCCGCGCCGTCACTCTAGGCGAACCCCGCGGCTTCCTAAAGATGCTGATCGAGAAAAATAGCGATCGCATCCTGGGCCTCACCGCATTCGGCGTAGAAGCCAGCGAACCGATGGCTACGGTACAAACCGCCATGCTCGCAAACCTGCCATACACCGCCCTGCGCGATGCCATCTTCACGCATCCCACAGCAGCCGAAGGCCTAACCCGCCTGCTGGCCAACGCCCCCCAGAGAGCATCCCAACAAGCAGCCTGAACACACAGCTTTAACCCTGGCTTGCCGCCAGCGCTTTTTGCGCCGTCAAAGCAAATCCGTGCGCCTTCGTCTCCTGCGCCAGACGCCGCAGCGTAGCGCGCCCATCATTCGTACGCCCGCTCGCTATCTGCGTTTCGCCTAACGCCAGCCGCGCGTCATACTCGATCTGAACCATGCCGCTCGTTTGCGCGTCTTTCTGCGCCGCAGCCAGCGCCTTCAACGCCGCGTCGACCTTTCCCGATTTTGCGTCCACCAGCGCCGCTACGATCGCCGCATCCAATTTCGTTCCTTGATCGCCAGATTGCTGCGCGAGTTGCATAGCCTTGTCGCTCTGCTCGCGCGCCCCGGCCAGATTCCCAAGCGCCAACATCGCCCGCGCCAGCTTCCCGCGCGCTTCGGCCTCTCCGCCGGGATCCTTTTCGGCAGCCAACTCCGTCGCGGCATCGCCGGCATATTTCGCCGCGTCATCGGCCTTCCGTTGTTCCAGTGCCAGGTCGGCAAGCGAAATCCGTGCCCATGCCGCGTCGTTCTTCGCGCTCACCGACTCCAGGGCGGACAGCGATTCCCCCAGACTGTTACGCGCCCCATCCAAATCTCCCTGCTGCAGTTGGACGTTTCCGAAACTCATAAGCGCCTGGCCGATTCCCGCGCGATCGTTAGTCTCGCGCCGGATCTTCAGCGACCCCTCGCAACTCTTGCGCGCCTCTGCCAACGCCCCCGCCCCCAAAGACGTGGCGCATTTGCTGTTCAGGATGCGCGCCTCCAGATTCTTGTCGCCCAGATCGCGGGACGACTTTAGCGCCGCGTCGAGCATTTCCTTTGCGCTCACATGGTCGCCCGTGGCGTCCAATTCCGGCGCCAGGTTCTGTTGTGCCAGCGCCACATCGCCCAACTCATTGCGGTCGCGCGCCACTGCGATGGCTCGCTCGTAAGTCTTTACCGCCGTCGCGTGATCCCCGCGCCCGGACTGGACGTTCGCGAGATTATTTAGCGCGCCCGCTTCGTCGTACGCGTCGCCGATCGTTTGCGCGATGCTCAACGCCTCCTGATACAGTGGCTCAGCAGCAGCATAATTTCCGGCATAGTAGTAAGCATTGGCCATGTCGTTCGTCGCGCGGGCCGCTCCCAATTCGTCTCCCGCGGACAAGTTGATCTTCTTGGCCTCTTCACACAGCGGCCGTGCTTTCTCTGCATCACCCAGATTGACCTGCGCGAAGCATTGCAGAATTCGCGCCCGCGCTAGCAGCAAATTCGCTCCCAGCGCTTGCGCCGTTTCCGCTGCGGACGTCGCCACTTTCAGTTCCTGCTTGTAATCCGCCAGGTCGCCGTGTGCGTGCGCCTCCGCTAAGTCCGCTTGCGCGCGAACCCCGACCGGGAGCGGCTGGCTCCGCACCTGCGCGATCGTAGTCAGGGCGTCGGCCGCTTTTCCAGCGCGAATCTGTGTGTTCGCGAGCAAGAGTCCATACTCAGGCTCGTCACGATACTCCGCCCAGAGTTGCGCGTACTGCTGGATCGCTTTCGGCCAATCCCGCATCGCTGCATAATATTGTCCATTGGCCCGCGCCCGTGCTTCGGTGGAAAGGCTCTTGGCGGCGTCCAGCGCTTTCTTTGCTTCTTCCGCCGCCTTCGTTTCGAAACCCAGCGCGTCCCAGGACTCCGCTAGCGCGCTGTGCGCTTGAGCAAATTGCGGGTCGGCTTCGACCGATCTTTCCAGCAGCTTCGTTGCGGCCAGTACGTCAAACGCCCTCAGCTTCTCGCGCGCCTCCGAAAAATCGCGCATCGCATCCGCGTTGCTCGATAACGACGCATCCATCCGCGCCTCTTCCGCGGCCGAAAGCGTAATGCCAAGTTGCCGCCGCACCAGCCTGCCGGAATGAACTACCAGCGCGTTTAGGTCCGACTCGCTACCCGACTGCGCGACTGAACCCAGACTCTCGCCGTCCTCCGCATTCAGCAGGTGAATGTTCCACTGAACGCTCGGATGGTCGGTCGCGCCGGTCACCGTGTATGCGCCAGTCACCACGACATCTGCACCCAGGAATTTGCGGATCGCTGCTATCTGATCCTTCGTCAGAATATTCGCCACATTTCCCATTCCCAGGTTCTGCTTCATCTCGTCCACGCGTTCGGGCGGAATGAATCGCACTTGGCCCGTATCCAGTTGTGACCACAGACTATCCGTCAGAATGTTCCCCAATGAGTCCGCGTCTTTTCTTCCAGAAAGGTTTTGAAAGCCGAGCACAGCGATGGATTTGCGCGCACCAGATGAGGGTACCTGGTCGGTGTTTTTGGTTTTGTCGAGCGCGTTCTGGGATGCGCGGTGTCGCAGTTCGAAGGCCCCGATTCCCACAAGCGCGAGCACTATCGCCGCGAGCGCCGTCGGAACTTGCCAACGCTCGAACCATTTCGCCGCGATAGCAGTCGAAGGCGCAGCAGCGCTGCCAGTTGCCGAAACCGGCTCGCCGCGCAATGCCTTCGCAACATCTTCCGTGCTCGCAAAACGGTCTTCCGGCGCGCGCTCCAGGCATCGCGCTACCACCGTCTCCCATTTCGGATCGAGATCCGGAACGTGCATGCGCGGCGATGGTGCGCTGTGATTCAATCGTTTCATCGCCGTGGCCAATGGCGTGTCCGCGGAAAACGGCAGCAAGCCCGTCAGCATTTCGTAGATCACCACTCCCAATGCATAAATGTCCGTCGCCGGAGTGATCTCCCCGCCGTCGATCTGTTCCGGCGCCATGTACGCCGGCGTGCCCACAATGTCCCCCAACCTCGTGAGCGTCCCGCCCTCATACTCAAGCGCGTGTGCGAGCCCAAAATCAGTGATTACCGCACGACTCGTGTCTGAGCGCCCTTTTTCGCCGGACCCGGTGCCCGCCGGTGAACTGACCAGCATCACGTTGCTGCTCTTGAAGTCCCGATGAACTACTCCCACGTGATGCGCCGCGCCCAACCCCGCACACAATTGTTCTATCAGCGGCAACGCTTCCGCCGCACTGAACCGCCCTCCGCCGCGGATGCGTTTATCGAGCGTCTCGCCCGCCAGCCACTCCATGCTCACAATCAGGACTTGCGTTTGTGGCGTGTCCGCCGAATGGAGTCCGTGCCGGAATACGTCGAACGTCCGGCACACGTTCGGGTGCGTCACCTTGCGCGCCAGTTGGATTTCCCTCCGGAACCTTTCAATGTCGTGCGTGGTCCGCTGGTTTTCGAAACGCGCCGTCTTCACCGCCACGCGCTCGTGCAGTTCTTCGTCCTCCGCCTCGTACACTTCTCCCATGCCGCCGCGCGCAACGAAGCGAATTATCTTGAATCGTCCAGCCAGCAGTTGATTGGGTCGGAAAACGGCGGTGATCGGAGTGCCGGGAGGGAATCCAGCGCCGCGCTCGGTGCCCGGTGCAGGCGATCCGTCGGCGGGGAACTCCTTGTCAGCGGTGCGATCTACGCTGGGTGGCTCGGGTTTGCGATCTTCCATCGTGAAGGTACCCAGGCTAAGTGGCCGCATTATGCCACAACGATTCAGCGATTGCGGCGTTGCTTAACGTCTTCGTTGTCGTGGCGAAACACAACCGAATTGTGAAAAACGCGGCTGAATTCGTGCTAGTACTTTTTAACCGTCTAACCGCTAAGCATAGGATTTTTGTTGGACTTTTGCTTGACATCAGCGCCGGGACGGATTAAAAATCTTGCCACATTCTCGCAGGAGGAGTTCCGCACATGTTCAATCGTTCAAGGGTTTTTGCCGTTGTTTTCATTTTTCTCGCTGGCACTCTTCCCGTGTTCGCCAACGCGGTGCACGCGCCAAAGGGAGCTTCTGGTCAGGGCCTCGCCGCGGACGCATTCTTTCAATCGCCCACAACGGTGAACGGCATCACTGTCACGCCGTTTGACGATCAAGGCACGATTTTCGACATCTTTCAAATTCCCAGTTCGTTCACCTCTGGCACACCTTTCGCCCTGACGTTCAGCAACATCGCGAATGGCTACGGAATCTTCGACTGCGACAACGGCTCGAATAGCTTCGCCATTTCTGAAGACACGCCGCCCCAGAATATCGGCAGCACGTGTACCAAGGGACCGCTGGGCTCGAACGACGCCTTCGTCAATTTCAACGAAGTTGGCAACACATCGACAA
>DATEVZ010000037.1:0-6982 GCA_035258265.1 Candidatus Acidiferrales bacterium | reverse complement strand
ATCGCGATCGACTCCCTTTGAGATTGCGAGCGCAGGTCCAGCCGTACGGAATGAAGCGATCAGCTTGGGAGTCGGCCGCGGACTGAACCCATAAGAATTGGGCGAATCCGTGGGCGATAAGATTTGCAGCACGCGAAGCCCATTCCTTCCATCTGCGACGAACGCAAACGCGCTGGCATCCACCATCCCGATCTTGATGTCCTGAACATCGTTTAGCGCGCCAGCGCCCGTGAAGACTTGATCGCGGCGCGGCTGCTCGGGTTTCTCCACATCAACGATTGCAACTCCGTGTTTGCCGCTAGCAACGTAAGCATAGGTGCGGGCAACGTAAATATTGCGAGCATCTTCGAGCGGAACCGCAGCTTTCGGCACGATTCGGGGATGACCCAGATCGGTCACGTCGAGAACTTTCAGTCCTTCGCGATCCACCACGAAGGCGTAACGAAATTGAATCGCGATTCCTCGCGTGTCTTGCAGCCCCGGCGCGCCGATCTCCGCCGCGACACGCGGTTTGAGTGGGTCATTCAAATCCACAACCACCAGGCCCCGGTCGCAAAGCATGTAAGCATAAGTCCCGGCAATCACGATGCGCCTCGCGCCATTCAGAATCCCATCCGGATTGAAAGCCAGGGCCCGCTTCAAGAAATTATTGCGCGGATCGCCGTCGAGCAGAGTGCTTACGCCAGGCGACTTGCTCTTCGGATCGGGATCGCCGATGACGACCAGCCCCTCATATTTGTCCGCCACATATAAATAGGCGTAAAGCGGGTGGATACTCTGTTCTTCATTTACCGGATTCCGCGAGCGAGCAGGATCAAGAGCCTGTGTCGAAGGGCTGGCAACCGCAGTTGCATATTTCGTTGGCACATAGAGACGCTGGCCCAGCGGCGAAACAGGCGCCGTGACCGTCCGCTCGGAAAAGTTCTTGTTGTCTATATTGGCCACGTCGTAGGCGCGGAATCCGCCTTTGCCCAACGCCGCGTAAAGATATTCGCCGCGCAGTTGCACATCCAGGACGTTCCCAATGTGGTGGTAGGCTTCCTGCAATTCGCGGCCGCGTGCGACATGTTTCTGATAATCGCGCGGATACGCCATGCGATGCAGGTCGCTGCCGATGATCGCGGGCGGCTCATCGTGTTCGGCGACGGCCACGGCATCAAATCCCTTCGCGCCGTCGGCGACATAAATATAACGCCCCATGAAATTCAGCAGGTTCGTGCCCTGCAGCAGCGTCTGAGCCATCCAGGCATTGTTGTCGTTGCGATCGGAGACATGGCAATCGTCGCAAGCCTTGGTTTCCTTGGCGCGCACAGTATGTGGAACAAACGTGCTGAACGCAGTTCCGCTGAGACCTTCGGCGGAAACCGTCTGCTGCATGTAATAAATCCAGTCACGATTCTGATTTTGCGAACTGACGAGAATCGCACACGACGACCGCACCGGCGCGATACGATGCCCGGTCACCGTACCGTCTATGCCCAGCATGAAGCCGTCGTCGCGAAGAACCTGGAAATCGTAAGCGGTCCAGTTGCGCGTCACCAATCCCTCATTGTGCAGCATCGGTTTGCGTTGATTGGCCATCATGGAAAGATGGCATCCAAAACAATTGGGCGTCCATGAGGTGTGGCATGCATAGCAAGTCATGCGGCCGTTTGCGTGCGCCAACAGCGCAGGATCGCTCGGAACATCGCCCCACGACTTTCCGTCGGTACGAATGGTTTTCGCCCAACGCGACTTTTCGCTGTAGTGCGCGTTTCCGGGCGTGATCGTGTCCAGAACTTGCACAACTTCCCATTCTTTGTCCGGTTCAACCATGGAGCGCTGGAAAAGCTTGCCGTCGCGAAATTCGAAACGGCGAGCGTTCCACGGAGTGCGCAACACATCGAAATGAGTGCCGCCCGCGGGGGACGCGGGCCCGGAGGAAATCAGCGTCGCGCGCGCGTCGATGGTTCCATGACAATCCACGCAATCGAGTTCGATGGCAGCGCGAGGTTCGGCGTAGAGCTTTCCGTTTCCGTGGGAATCTTGTTCGAAATGGCAGTCCACGCAGTGCATTCCCTTCTCCATGTGGATGTCTGCCAGATGAACGGCCTTCTTGAATTTGTCCGGATCGCTGGGATTGACGACCTTATTTTGGACGTCGAGCAGATTGCCCTTGCGGTCCCGTTTGTAGACCGCGCGGAAAATCCAGCCATGGCTATGGAAATCGGCGAATTGGGTATCGGTGAGCTTCGCGTTGAACTCCGGGCTGCCGACCTTTTCCAAAAACTTGGGATCGGACCACAGTCCGCGCGCGGCCGCACCCTCTGGGTTGCGCAACGCCACTTGATATCGCTCTTCATCGGTTGGATTGTGCTGCTCGCCCGGATACATTGCTTTACCATCGGCTTCATTGTCCCACCACGTATAGCCGAAATACGTGGTCTCCATGTTCGTCCCGGGATGGACATGGCAAATCATGCATTGGCTGGAAGGAATGGCGCGCGTGAAAGTGTGTCGAATCGGATGACCGGACTCGTTCTTCGCAATCGTAGGATCAGAAGAAAAACTTTCGCCGAGATGGCCGTATTGCGCGTAAGGTCCCGAATGTTGCTGTGCACGATCGTTGGCGTAAACTACGTGGCATCCCGTACAGCCGCTGCCGCGATAATCGCCGGGCTCGTCGTTTGTGCCGGGTAACGAAAGCAGAGGATCGAGAAGCCGCGTCTTCTGCAGCCCGAGAAAAACGGGATCCGTTCGCAGCAAAGTACCGAATCCCCGCTCGCCAAGTTTGTCGTCCGGACGTCCGGATTCCTCTTCGCGATCCGGATTGCCGATTTCGCTTTTCTTCCCAGCGCCACGTTCAAACACGCGCAAGATATTTCCCGGCTGCGAAATCTCCCAGCGCTCCAGAGGGGTGAGTTCAGTCACGACGCCTTTCAGCCGGGTTTCGTCCGGAGTCGGCGTCGGTACCGTATGAACCGCTTGGGGCTGTCCATCGGCGGAATAGCTTTCGCCGAAACGCGTATTCTTCAGCGGGAACGAACCATTGTTGTAGAGCGCTGCTCCCCACAACATGCCGCCGTGCGTCATCATGCTGGTCTTCACTTTCAGCACTTCCGACGCGTGGCATCCCGCGCTGCCGCAGGTTTCAGCGGCGACTCGCAAATCACCCGGGTTGACGAACCGAACGTACGCGTAATTCTCGCGGAGCCATTTGGTGTAAAGGCGCTGCGGATTTGCGGAAACGTCTTTCAGCAAGAGATCGTCGGGCTGCGGGTGCGCGCGAATTTTCAATTGCTCATACTCAGCCGTTCCGGCGTTGGTGCCCGGGAGCAAAATCACCGTAGCATCCCCGCCGTGGCAGTCAAGGCATCCTAGGCGGACCGTCCCAGTGGAATGCATCGAGGGTTCGTCGGTCTTAACGTGGCAGGAAACGCATCCCACGCTTTTGCGATCAACGTCTGATTGGCCCTGCCTTAGCAAGCTGGCTTGTTGCGCTGCGGACTGCGCGCGAGACCGGCCCACGAGCAGGAACGCTGCAGCAATGACGGTTGTGATGGCCAGAAAGGTGAAACACCGACGCAGCACTACGCGCCGTTGCGCTTCAGCACCGCCGCCCGAGCCGTTCATGTTCATGGAGGTCTTTAGCAATTTGATTCGCCTAAAACTGGAACCGGATATCGGTGAAAAGCGAAAACAACGTTCTACCGGTGTAGATATCTTTCAGGCCCTGCCCAGGCACCAAAGTGGCCGCCCCAGCCGTGATCGAGAAATTTTCGGTGAGGGGCGGCCGGTAACGGACGCCCACGCTGGAATCAAAGCCAATCGAGTGGCGAATCGGCGATTGGAAAAGTATCTGCTCGAGAACATCGGTGTGTTCAAACCGCAGGTAATTCACGTTGGCGAAGCCGCGCAATTTTGGCGTGATATCGAACTCGGCGCCAAGATTCGTCAGAAGAATTCCGGGATTCACGAAGTTTGCTTGACCTTCGTCCTTGTTAGAGCGCAGATCGGGAAGAAGGCTATCGCCGGGATTCAGCGCGACGCCCGAGCCGGTCAATCGAATGCTTTCACGATTCCACAGGCTGAAGATCCCACCGGCGAATTCGGGAAAATCGTCAATCGAATCGAACCCGCGCGCGCGGCTGCTCGACGGGTTCGCCGATCCCGAAGCATAAAATGCCGAGCCTTTGATGCGAAACCAATCCTTGTCGTAGGAAAGCTCGAGCGCGGCCATCTGCGCGTTGATCGTGATGGGTCTTCCGGCGATGGCATTGAAACTGTCGTTGCCGAACACCTGATAAAAAGCGTGTGTCAAATTCACTGGCCCGATGTGGCCGTCGCCCGTCCAGCCGATATAGGCGGCGTGTATGCTGTGCGGCCGGACCATTCCGCTCGAAAACACGGCACCGATGGGAGACGGACGAACCAGAAAACCGTCGTCGTCATAGCGAATGGTGGCGTCATCCTTGTTGTAATGCACGCTCAGCTGCGCCGTGTAGCCCTGAAATAAGAAGTCCTGACGATAGGCGTTGGCGATGATTACCTGTTGATTCCGCAGCGCCATGGAATTCAACCCGCTGTTGGTGTTCTTCTCCAAAAAATTGAAATAGGCGACGTTGTATTGCCACCGATTCGAATCGAGGTTGCCGAAGAAACGAACGCCCGGTTGCTCTTCTACAAACAGGAAGCCGCGAAAATCGCTGTTGAACTCCTGAATGCCTGCGCGCACCGACACGAAATCGAAATTCGGGCCGATGTCGTGCAGCTTGATTTCGCCAAAAGCTTCCTGCAATCCTATATGCGAATCCAGGCGCGTCGTGCCTTTGCGCACATCCACATTGACGACGCCGAGTTCTTGCACCACAAGATAATTCAAGCTGACCACAGGCGTGATGCGAATGCGCCAATCCACAGGGCGGAAAGACGTATCGCCGTGAAATAGATCGAATGAAAACGCGAAGGTCTGATCGAGAAAAATCTGTCCGCTCTTGCCGAAGAAGTCCGGGCTTCCCGGACGCGCGGAGCTGACGTCGGTGGGTGTGGGCAATCGCCGGCCGTCGAAAAACGTATCGCTGGTGGCGGTGAAATTCAGAAAGGCCTGCTGGCCGAAGATAGGAACGTCACCCTTGAATATATTGCGATCGAAAGGATCCCATTTGGTGCCGCGCACGTAGGGATGCTCTCCGCCGACTCCGTAGCGGTCCCAATCAGGCATGGCGACCGACCAGCGATCTGGTTCGGGTTGAAAAACCTGGCGAGCAGGAGGCAGCGATTCAGGGGGAGGCGTCTGCCGGGGCTGTTCGAGATTTTCGTTCTGTAGCGCTGCGGGCGGAGCGCCAGCAGACGGTGCAGGTTGGGCTCCTGCTTGCGGGTTTGTGGCGCCGGCAGGCAGCTGGGGAAACTGCCGCTCTGTGGCCGCTGCAGACGGATTCGCGATTAACGTAACCTCGCAGACCAGATTGTCGCCGGGCTTCAGCTGCACATCTGAATTTGCAAAATCTTCGAAGCCCGTTGCCACAACGCGCAGCTCGTAGTTCCCTGGAAGAACTTCAATAAAGCGGAAGACTCCTTGAGCATTGCTGACTTTTTCAAAGCTTTGGCCGGACGTGAGGTTTCGCAAGGTCACCATGACGCCGACGACGGCCCTGCCGTTCGCACCGCGCACCAAACCTTGCAGCGCCGCCCTCTTCGGAGCCGTCTGCCCAGGCAAACGCTGTTGCGCATCGGATTGTCGGGTCCAGCCCGAACCGTTCGCTCCCAAAACGTCCCAGGGCGTCAGGCACAACCAACACAGCAGCCAAGACAGACTCGCCGCCTTCACAAAAAACACGCGGGATGGGACGCGCATTCTGTCAGGCCTCGGTCGCGCAGCGAGGTTCGGGACGCGAAAGGTTCATTTGTTTGGTGTCACAATTTTTTTGGAGCCAGCCGGTAATTCCGCCGGCTCCGTGGGCAAGAACCAAGATCAAGGTCCTGATTGCTGGCAATATTCATCCATCATTGAACATCTGTTTCGCGGAATGATTGAGAACGATGTGTGCCTGTGATACCAATAACTCAACCGCATGGAATTGACCGCTAAACGAAATTTTCGGGGCCGGCTGTGGAAGTCAGTTGGTATCCCCCTGGGTCCCAGCCTTGCGCTGACGATTGCATATTGCCTAGCACTTAGCGCGTGCGGCGGCGGTGGCAGCGCTCCAACCACGCCGCCTCCGCCGGCAACGGAGACCCTGACTCAAGCGGATGTCCAAATGCTGGTGCAGGCTGCGGCGACGGCCGCGGACTCCGACTCGATGGCAATTGCCGTGGTTGACCGACTGGGACGAATCCTCGCCGTATACAAGGCGCCTACCGCGCCGGCGACCTTGCCCGGAAATTTCGGCGCCATAATTCCCACCGATGAACTCGCCGTGTCGCTCGCTCGCACCGGCGCCTTCTTCAGCAACGATCAAGCCCCACTTTCGTCTCGCACGGTGCGCTTCATCAGCGGCGTGCACTTTCCGCCGGGAGTAGCCAACACCGCGAGCGCTGCGCTCTACGGCATCGAGAACACAAACCGCGGATGCAACCTCGCCGCGAGCCTGAGCACGACGGTCCCTCCCGCCACAACCATCGCCGGCACGTCCCCTGGCTATGGAATCATCACTGGCAGAGCGGATTTGAACGACTCCGACCCCACTGCCGTGAATCCCGGGGGCGTGCCGATATTCAAAAACGGCCAAGAAGTAGGGGGCATTGGCGTCGCAGCCGCCGACCCAGGCACGGCCGAGTACGTCGCATACGCTGCCTCCAGCATGATCGCGATGAGTGGCCCGAGCGCGGCAACCGACGGGGTCGGCTTCCCCGCGTTCCCGGCTCCGGGGCTCGTCTCGATCGCTGGAATCACGCTGCCGTTTATAAATCAGACGACGCCGCCCAGCGGTGTCACGTCCGGCACGTTCAATGCCGCCAACTTTACGGTCGGTCCGATATCCAGCGCAGGACCTCCGCCCGAAGG
>DATEVZ010000036.1:0-4245 GCA_035258265.1 Candidatus Acidiferrales bacterium | reverse complement strand
TTGGGAACAATCGGCAGAGCAATCAATTGCGAGTGCGTGTGTTCGAGCGAGGCGCCGGCGGGTTCACCGTGATTTTTGAAAAGCAGGATGTAACGGAAGCGGCGATCGTTTTTCAGGTCTAACATGCGGTCACGGTAGGCCCACAGGACCTCTTCGACGCCCTTCTCATTGATTGTTGCGAGCGTGTTGTTGTGATCAGGAGTCTCGACGATCACTTCGTGCGCGCCGATCCCGTTCATGCGGTCGAAAAGCCCTTCGCCTTCGCGGTCGAGACCTCCTTCAATGCCCAGCGCCGGGAACTTGTTGGGGACCACTCGAACGGTCCAGCCAGGCGTATCTTTGCCGCTGCCATTGCGGCCATACGCAAGAATTTCCGGTGGCGTTTTGCCTTCGTTTCCGGGACAGAAGGGACAATTCGGCGTGCCCTTGATTTGTACGCTCTCGCGAACGAAATCCATGGGCCGTTTGCCACGGTCGGTGGAAATGATGACCCAGCGGCCCGTGATGGGATCCCTGCGAAGCTCCGGCAAAACTTTCCTCCTCGGCGCAAAATTCTCCGCACATCCGGCGATATAGCTGGCAAAATCTGCGTGTTTGCTGCGTTCATTCTACTACGACGATGCACAGCTGGAGCGCGTTGAATCGGCGTGAAGCTGACTTTTTCGCACTAACGTGCAATCACGATGATGAGTCAATTCCGGTGGGCGTTGAACGCGCCTTTGTGGAGACGCACGCAAAGTTTGCACCGGGCCGCGTTTCGATTGCGAGAACATCGAAACACCCTCCGCGCTTTCGATGTGGCGAGCGCGAAGAAACTCTCGCGCCATCCGCGAGAGGTTGCGGCGTTTTTCCCAATTCACAGCGTCTTCAGGAATCCGCAGCAAATCCGGCGATGAATTTGCGGATTCGAGGATGGTGCGAGTCTTCATTTCGACGAACGCGAGAACGGGTCCGTCATAGCCGACCATGTCAATCTCGCCCCTAATTCCGGGGGTACGTGAAATTACGCGTCACAAGAATGTAACCGTGACGCCGAAGATACCAATACGCGTAGGTTCGCCACGCACGTCCGTGCGCCGGGCGCGTTGCTTGGCAGAAGGTTCGCCATCATTGTCCGGGCCAGGAGCGAGTGGCGTGCTCAACTCCTTGCGCGCGCCAAAATCAACGATGGAGAAAATAAGTCGTGAGAACATGACGACCCTGACGACGTTGCTCTGTCGCTTCGGTGAGCCTTCGACAACTAATATGTCCGGGTTCGCGCTGCTACTTGATCACTTCCAAATCCCATTGCACCGTTTTACCGCGAAATATGAACGAAAGATAGTACTCCCAGAATTTCCGGAACCAGCGGAAGCGGTTTACCATGAATTCGAGACCCAGACTGCGCCAAAGGTGAAGCATTTCGACGTGAACTCGACGTTCACGAAAATTGGCTGGAGCGTAATAATCATACTCCGCCGGCTTATCGCTAAAGAACCACAGCGAAAAGCTGGATAGATGCCAGCGGTGCGCCGGACTGCAGTAGGATGCGTGGTCCGTATAATGCGGCGTGATAATCGTCACGTGGGCGCCGGGCTTCGCCACGCGGTGAACTTCTGCCAGCACCCGAAAGATATTGTCCACTTCTTCGATGATGTGGACGAGACGAACCTGCGCGAAGCTACTGTCGCGAAACGGAAGTGTTTTTTCCCAGTCGCAAAGGACGTCCGCTTGCCCCGCAGCGCTCATGTCGATGCCGAGCGAGCCCGGAAACTTTTTGCGTCCGCAGCCGATGTCCAGGATCTCCGGCAGCCGCGTCACTTGATAACCTCGAAGGTGAATTGCATCAACTTGCCGCGAATGGCGAAACTCAAGTAGTGCTCCCAAAACTGGCGAAACATCTTGCTGTGATTCACCAGATATTCAAAACCGAGCGCGCGCCATAGCCGGAGCAACGAAACGTAATTTTGTTTTTCACGCATGCGGACTTTGGTGTACCACATGTCGCGTCCATGCATTCCGCCGGGGTAAAAATACAGAAACGAATAAGTGTTCAAATGCCAACGGTGCGTGGGGTCGCGGAACGAGCTGTAATCGGTGTAGTGCGGAGTAGCGATGAAGATCGTACCGCCGGGCTTAGTGACGCGATGAAACTCCTCCATTGTGGCGATGATGTCCGCGACGTGTTCAATGATGTGCTCGGCGCGTAGATGATCGAACGAATTATCTCGAAACGGCAGGCCGCCGCGGTCTAGATGACAGATGACGTCGGCGGCGGTTGAAGGGTTCATATCCAGACCGATCGAGCCGGGATATTTCGTAGGGCCGCAGCCTACGTCCAGAATGCGTGGCAAATCCCCTCCTGCGTGAAATAGTTTGAGGCCCAAGCGTTCGAGATCGTTGTATCAAAGGCTTTGCGCGCCAAAGAAAATAGCACAGGCCCGCGGCTGCAAGCCTGTGCTATTTGAGAAGCCTCGAGGTTTCGTAGCGGCGGTCTTTAGACTGCCATCGCTGTTGCTGCGACATCGAGAGCGTTCGCCGCGGCGGACACCACCACAACTGCACAATCAATTTTGTGCCGCCGGTTTAGAGCGTGTGCTCAACTTCGCTGATAATGCCATCCAATGAGCGCAGAGCGAAACTGATCTGCTCTTCATCGACGAGCAATGGTGGGCACAGCCTGAGCGTGGTATCGCCCGATCCCAGGACCAGCAATCCTTTGTGAAACGCCATCTGCACGATACGGTTGCGCAGATCGCCGGCGCGCTCCTTGGTTTTCTGGTCGCGGACAAACTCGATGCCGATCATTAGGCCCTTGCCGCGCACCTGGCCAACGATCTTGTGCCGCTCCGTCCAATCGGCGGTCTGGCGCATGATGAATTCACCCATGCGTGCGGCATTGGCAATGTAGCTGCGTTCGAGCAGGTCGAGAGTCGCGAGCGAAGCCGCTATACAAACCGGGTTGCCGCCAAAAGTGGAAGCGTGCGCACCGGGAGTCCAGTTCATCACATCCGCGCGCGCGATGATGGCGCTCAGCGGCATGCCGGAGGCGATGCCTTTCGCAGTGCAAATGATATCTGGCTCAATTTCAGCGTGATCCGAAGCCCACCATTGGCCAGTGCGCCCCATGCCGGATTGCACTTCGTCGGCCACGAGCAGGATGCCGTGCTTGCGGCAAATGCGCTGCAAGCCCTGCAGGAATTCCGCTGGCGCCGGCAGATAACCGCCTTCTCCCTGAATTGGCTCGATGAAAATGCCCGCTACTTCATCGGGATCGACGCGGCGGCGAAACAACTCGTTCTCGAGATAGGACAGACAATCGGCGGACGCATGTTCAGGACGAACCCCGTACGTGCCGCGATAGGTGTCTGGAAAAGGCATGTGGAACACGCCCGAAAGCAGCGTGCCGAATCCCTTGCGCTGCACCGCGCGGCTGGCGGTCAGCGAAAGCGCGCCCATGGTGCGTCCGTGGAACGCGCCGTGGAAGGCAATGAGCTTGTCGCGCTTGGTATGAAACTTCACCAGCTTGATAGCCGCTTCGATGGCTTCAGCGCCGGAATTTCCGAAGTAGACGCGTTTCGCTCCCTTGCCTGGAGTGATGGACGCCAATTTTTCGGCCAGATCAACTAAGCTGGGATAGTAAAAGTCCGTCCCGGACATGTGAATCAGTTCCGCAGCCTGCTTCTGGATGGCCGCGACAACTTCCGGGTGGCAATGGCCTGTGGCCACGACAGCGATGCCGGCGGCGAAATCGAGAAACCTGTTGCCGTCCACATCTTCGACCATGGCGCCGCGGCCGGTCTTTGCGACCAGGGGATAATCTCTGGTGTAAGACGGTGAGACCACGTGGTGATCTCTTTCAACGAGCTTCTTCGCTTGGGGGCCGGGCAACGCGGTAACAAGGTGCGGCAATTTCGCTTCCATCTTGCTTTCAACTTTTGTATCAATCGCTTGCATAGCTTCCTCCGGAAATGAATTTGGGATTCAGCGCGCACACCGGTTCCGCCGGGCGCAATCTGAGAACGGGGGAAGGAGGAAGCTTACTTAATCAACGCCGTAGAGATTCGGGCGCTCGTGGGAGGGCTGGCTGTGGAGCGAGAAATCGTGTTTTGTGGAGATGGTCATTTGTACTTCCAGCGAACACTGCCGTCACGGGTATCTTCGACAATGATACCAGAATTCGTCAGCTGCTGCCGGATTTCATCCGAGCGTTTGAAGTCACGCCGCTTCTTGGCCGCGTTGCGCTCTTCGATGAGAGCCTCGATT
>DATEVZ010000035.1:0-2177 GCA_035258265.1 Candidatus Acidiferrales bacterium | reverse complement strand
CAAGCTGAGTCTGCGCATGCAGTTCATGGTGCTATTGGGGCTGGGTGTGTCCATCGGGTTTATTTTTCTGGTTATGGTGCAGATGCCGCAATTCCCCCAGTCGTTCGGAGTGTCACTCATCGTAGTGGTCTTTATCGCCAGCTTGTTTGGCACGCGCATCTTTTTGCGTAGCCTGGCTCAGGAAGACAAAAAGACCGAAGACGAGGTCCGCCGTGAGCCCCCTTCTGATGCCTCCGGCTCTGGTCTTACGAATCCGCATTCGGCGAGACATACTCCGTGAGCCGCATCCGCATCCTGGCCGAAAATGTAGCCAATAAAATCGCGGCTGGCGAAGTAGTCGAGCGGCCCGCCTCCGTCGTGAAGGAGTTGCTCGAAAATGCGCTCGACGCTGGCGCGCGCTCGATTCGCATCGAAACGGAATCCGGCGGCAAACGCCTGATCCGTGTGATTGACGACGGCTGCGGGATGAATCACGACGATGCGCTGCTCGCCTTCGAACGTCACGCCACTTCGAAGTTGCGCACCGCGGACGATTTGCTCTCCATTGCCACGCTCGGTTTTCGTGGCGAGGCGCTGCCTTCGATCGCTGCGATCTCGCGATTACTCCTGGAAACGCGCGACGCCGAAGAGAACGAGGGAACCCGTATCGAATTCGCGGGCGGGAAACTCCTCAGTGTGAAGCCGGCCGGGGTGCCGGTGGGAACTTCGATCAGCGTTGCGGACATTTTCTACGCCGTTCCGGCGCGGCGCAAATTTCTGAAATCGGAAACCACCGAGCTGGGACACATCGCGTCGCTGGTCACGCATTACGCGCTGGCTCACCCCGACCGTCAGTTTCTGCTGAAGACGCCGTCACAGGAAATTCTGAATTGCGCGCCGGTGGAAAGACTGGCGGACCGCGTGTATCAGATTTTCGGCCGCCAGGCGCTCGATGATCTGACGGAAATTCCCGCGGCTGAAGCGCCCGTGCGCGGCGCTATAACCGAGCCGCGGCTCGAAGCCGACCAACGCGAAGCCACGCTGCGCGTCAGCGGTTTCACTTCACGGCCTGAGGTACAGCGCACCAATCGCAACGGCGTCTATATTTTTGTAAACCGGCGGCTGGTTCGCGACCGGTTGCTGCTTCATGCTATCAGCGAGGCGTATCGCAACATCATTCCGCCCGGAGTTTTTCCGGTGGTGCTGCTTTTCCTGGACATGCCTTACGAAGAAGTCGACGTGAACGTTCACCCGGCGAAAATCGAGGTCCGTTTCCGGCACCCCCAATTCATTCACGATTTCACGCGCGATACGCTGCGCCAGGCACTGTCCGTCGCGCGCCCGATTCCTGGCTTCCCGGCCACGCGCGCGGCCGCGGCTGCGGGGGTTGCAACGCCGAATGGTGGCGCCCCGTCTGGAGCTTCTCAAGGGCCGCCGCGCGCGGTGATTCCTACTTCGTTTGGCGACGTGACCGGCGTCGTCGAGCGCTTCGAATTGACCGGCACGCCCGACCGCCCCATCTCGCAGCGCTTGCAATTCGATCCATCGACGAGTGATTTTTCTTTTGGCGCGCCGGGCCGGGCGCCTGCCTCCATTGACGCAAACGCCGATGCGAGCGGCGACGTTAGCGCTGCTACTGCGCCCGGAACGCTTCCGCGCGTCGAGGATATTGCCGACTTAAAGCCGCTGGGGCAAGTGAGCAGCAGTTTCATTGTTGCGGTGAATAGCGAGGGCCTCTGGATTATCGACCAGCATGTGGCGCATGAGCGTGTGCTCTTCGAGCAGCACTTGCGAGCGCGGCGCGAAGGCCAGCTGGGCGGGCAGCGGATCCTGGTGCCGCTGATCGTCGAATTGAATCCGCGGCAGTTGGCGATTTTCGAGCAGATCGCCGAGGAATTGCGCGCCAACGGCTTCGAAGCCGAACTGATGGGCGCGCGCAGCGTCGCGATACAGGCTGCGCCGGCCGGAATCGCCAGCGGAGATGCGGAGAAACTGCTCTACGAAATCCTCGATGGAATCGCGCGCGAAAATCAGGCTATTTCCATCGATTCGCTGCAGGCGAAAATCGCTGCGTCCACTTCTTGCCACGCGGCCATCAAGATCAACACGCCGCTCGACGCCACAAAGATGGAATGGCTGCTCGGCGAACTGGCCAAAACCGAATACCCGATGAGCTGTCCGCACGGGCGCCCGGTCGT
>DATEVZ010000034.1:0-9832 GCA_035258265.1 Candidatus Acidiferrales bacterium | reverse complement strand
CGGGGGCGTCTTCAACGCGGGGACCGGCGGCTACGGTTACCCTGCATGTATTTATTGCCCGCAGGCGCAATATTCCGATGAAGCGGTGAAGGCGAAGTATCAGGGCACCGTGTTGCTGGTTGCCGTCATTACGCCGGATGGGAAAGCCACGGACATCAAAGTGGTGAAGGGCCTCGGACTCGGACTTGATGAAAAGGCGATAGAGGCCGTGCGGACTTGGAGATTCAGGCCGGCGGCAGGGCCAAACGGCAAGCCAGCGCCAGTGCGGCAGACAATCGAAGTAACCTTCCACCTGTACTGATCGTCCTCACGATCGCCCTCTCGCCATTCGATTCCTCGCTTACCTTGACGTTTACCTTAAGGACCGCTCGGTTCCCTGCGCGGCTCGCCATCTGCTACGATGTGCCATATGAAAATTCCCTCTCGAGTTTTTGTTTGTTTGCTTCTTGGCGCGGTTTTTTGTGCCACGCGCGTGGCGGCCCAGAGTGGCTCCCTGCAATTTGAGGCTCGCATCACACCTTCGGGCGGCATTGACGAACCAGTGCGTTCGTTTCCCTTCTACCTGTTGAGCAAGAGCTACGCGGATATCCAAAAGGAAGCAGCGCTGACGTCCCCCGGCGCCAACATGGACACGTTCATAGACGGTCTGGAAGTCTCCAAAGAAATGAAGGCATGGATGAAATCCAATCACTGGGTAAACCTTTCGGGCGAGGACTTCGTCAAGAAATTGAAACCGGACGACGTGATGAACGTGCCGGAATTTTTCCACGCGTATGTGGAAAGAATGATTGGCGACTCGACCGTGGTATTCCCCACGCCGAAATACAAGCCCGAAGATAAGACCAAAGATCCGGTCAAATATGCGCGGCTGAAGAAACAATATCTCGATGCCGTGCGAGCGTTTCTGGTTCAGAATCCGACTTCGACCGACGGCATGGACCTAAGCTTGGAAGATGTAAACCCAGGACACAAGTGGGATATGTTGAAGGCGCGGGGCCAGAAGGACACGACCCGCGAAACCAGAGAATTGGCGCAGGCGAAATACCTGGTGGCTCGCGCGGACACCGGCCTGCAGGGTCAAGGCTACTTTCGTGGAATTCGTCCGGGTAACTATTGGCTTAGCACTCTTGAGGTTGATGCCAGCGCCGGAGATGCACGCGAACGGTGGGACGTGCCGGTCACAGTGCGGCCCGGCGGACCGACCTACGTTACGTTGTCGAACGTGAATGCCGCGCCCGCCCAGCACGCCAGCATTCAGTAACGCCATTCGTTACACATGACGGAAGCCGCCGATATCGCGCGATGGATTCACGACCTGGCCGGTTCCGACCCGAAACAAAAAGCCGAATCCGCGATAAGGCTTTACCTCGCGGGGGTGAATCTGTGCATGCCGCTGCTGAGCCAGTGGGTGGGCGATCCTGAATTCCGCGGACTAACGCTACCAGACAAGCCCAGCGCGGCTGAAAGCGCGCCCACACACCACGGGCCTTCGACCATCGTTGTGGGAATCGCGGTGCATCCCGAGACATTCAAGAAAATCCGCGCGGCCAACAATTCTCCGCGCCTCGCTGACGTCCCACCGGACCAGGATGCGCAGGAGTTTGAACTGCACTTGGAAGATTCGCTTGAATTGGACATTTTGACCACCCACGCACCCGGTGGCAGCGGAGCGATTGCGCGGTTTCTGGAAAAATTCGGCGAGGGCATCCAGCAGGTGGAGATCTATGTTCGCGACGTGGATCGCGCGACGACCATCCTGCGTTCGCGATTCGGCCTCGCGCCAATTTACCCTGCGACGCGAGCGGGAGCTGATGGTACACGCGTCAACTTCTTTCTTGCCGCCGCACCCGATGGGAAAAAGGTCCTGATCGAATTGGTCGAGGCCGCAGACTAGCGAGCCACTGAAGCCGTGTCCTGGATGTTTCGGTGAAAAACCGACCCTCCCGCGTGCTTTGGATGATTTAGTAGCGGGCGCAGTAATGGATGTAACCTCGCATTAATTTAGGCGTGCTACACTTTCCCACAGGGGCGACAGCACTCCAGCCATTCCGCATGCATATCATTCGAGGAGTTACGCAATGCCATTTGTAAATGAAATCGAAGAGACACAGGCAGATCCCCATCTGCTTGAAATCTATGGAAAAATTGAACGAGACCTCGGCTTTCTTCCGCACTATTTCAAAACGCTGGGAGCGAAACCGGCCGTAATCGAGGCACAGCTGCAGTTGAGCCCAGCCGTCATGGCCGACAGTGCTCTACCCATGGTGACTAAAGAGCAGATTGGGCTGGTGGTCAGCGGTATCAATTCGTCGACGTATTGCATCATGTTTCACATGGAGTTGCTGCGGCGTTTTGGAGTTGAGAAGAATTTAGCGCGGAAACTGACCACGGATTACGAAAGCGCCGCAGTGGAACCCAAGGTGAAAGAGCTGTTCAAGTTCGCCGAGAAGCTGACGCGGCATCCCGATGACATCACCGAATCCGATACCGAGACGCTCAAGAAAGCCGGATGGGATGATGCAGCCGTGCGCGAAACGGTGCTGACTGTCGCGTATTTCAATTACATCAACCGCGTTTCGCTGGGGCTGGGGTTGGTCACAGATTTCTAGTGGCCCGCGTCGCGTGAGATGCTTTCAACTTCCTCACACGGAACGTTGATTTTGTAGCGGCGGCCTTTGGACCACGGTGCGAGACGTAATCACGATGGCGCACTTAGCGCGCGATCGATTGCTGCCGCAACACTTCTGGCGCACTGAAGTGCGCCGCTACAAAACCTCAACAAGAAACCTTGCGGGCATCCTGGGATGCTATTCCCCACTCTGCTCAATTAGCTTCGCAACGAGCGCTGTCCAGCCGGTCTGATGGCTGGCGCCTAGGCCCGCGCCGGTGTCACCATTGAAATACTCGTAGAATAGGATCAGGTCCCGCCAGAACGGATCGCTCTGAAAGAGATCGACGTTTCCATACACAGCGCGACGACCTTCTTGCTGCAGGAAGAGATGCGATAGCCGGCGCGAGATTTGGCGGGCGGCGTTCCACAAAGTCATCTGCTGGCCAGAACCGGTTGGATACTCCACCTTAAATTCGTCGCCATAATAATAATGAACGCGTTGCAGCGATTCGATCATCAGGAAATTCATGGGGAACCATATGGGCCCGCGCCAATTGGAATTGCCGCCGAACAAATCACCCGTGGATTCGGCAGGTTCGTAATCAACGGCCTGCGGATGTCCGTTCACATCGAGCACGAACGGATGAGCCTGATGAAATTTCGAAAGGGCGCGAATGCCGTGCGGCGAGAGGAACTCGTTCTCGTCGAAAACGTATTTGTAGATGCGCTCAAGCTTTTTCCGGTTGGCGATGGACAGAAGAAGCCGCGCGCCCTTATCCGTCTTTTGGCTCATGTCCACATGATCGAGGACGTCTGGATTGTGCGTAAGGAACCAATCCATGCGCTTGCAAAAACCCGGCAGCCGCGCCAGATCCTCCGGTTCGAACGCCTCGACCGCAAAAAGCGGAATCAGGCCGACGATGGAGCGAACCTTCATCGGCAGGTGCGTCGTTTTTCCCAAATGCAAGACGTCGTAGTAGAAACCGTCCTTTTCGTCCCACAAGCCGATCCCTGCGCCGCCTAAATCGTTCATGGCCTGCGCGATGTGCACGAAGTGTTCGAAGAATTTGCTGGCCACGTCTTCGTACGCGGGGTCGTCGTGGGCCAGTTCCATCGCCATCGCAAGCATATCCAGGCAAAACATCGCCATCCAACTGGTACCGTCGGACTGCTCGATGAAATTCCCCGGTCCTAGCGGCATGGAGCGGTCGAATACACCGATGTTATCGAGACCCAAGAAGCCGCCTTCGAATACATTTTTTCCTTCAGGATCCTTACGGTTCACCCACCAGGTAAAATTCAGCAGGAGTTTGTGAAACAACCGCACCAGAAAATTGCGATCCTGCTTGCCTTCGACGCGCCCCGCGATTTTGTAAACGCGCCAAGTCGCCCAGGCCAATACTGGCGGATTCACGTCAGAAAAATTCCATTCGTAAGCGGGAACCTGGCCGCTGGGATTCATGTACCACTCGCGATGAAAGAGGATGAGCTGGGCCTTGGCGTATTCGGGGTCAATTAGCGCCAGCGAGACGCAGTGGAACGCCAGATCCCAGGATGCGTACCATGGGTATTCCCACTTGTCCGGCATGGAGATTACGTCGGAATTGTACAGATTCGTCCAATCGCAGTTGCGTCCCTCCTTGCGGCGTGGATCGGGTGTTGGTTGTGTGGAATCTCCGGCGAGCCAGCGGCGCACGTCATAGTGATACGTCTGTCTGCACCATAACAAGCCGGCGAAAGCCTGCCGCTGCACGCGGCGTGCGTCATCGCTCATGTTCGGATCGCCGCGCTTTTCATAAAATTCGTCCGCTTCTCTCTTGCGCTGATCGAAAACAGCATTGAACGGTGGGCCGAACAAGTTTTTCACAGACTCTTGCGTTTGCGAGAGATCCTGGTTCGTAAGCCGAAGGCGAATCGTCCAGCATTGACCCGGAGCTATCTGCGACGTGAAATGCGCGGCGGATTTCGTTCCCGTCATCGCCGGATTCACTGCGCCGCGTTCACCATTGACCACATAACGATGGAACGCATCCTTCACGAAGGGAGTCTTGCTCTTCTCGTTGAACAAGCGCTCCATATTTGTTTCATTTTCGGTGAAGAGCACCTCCGGCGAGCCTTCGATGAGCAGCCAGCGTTTGCCATAGTGAAATTCGTTCAATTCAAACAGCTCGCCGCCTTCAAGGGGCTTCAGGCGTTTGACTTCTGGCGCGTCATAGGGATCGCCCCAGCTCCAGCGATTGCGGAACCACAAGGTGGGCAGCAGGTGCAGCGGCGCGGTTTGTGGTCCGCGATTCCACGCCGTGATCCGGATCAAGATATCTTCTGAAGTCGCTTTGGCGTATTCGACGAAGACGTCGAAGTAGCGGTTCTCCGCAAAAATTCCCGTGTCAATCAATTCATATTCCGGATCGCGGCGGGTGCGCTTGCCATTTTCATCGACGAGTTGTTCGTACGGGTAGCGCACCTGCGGATATTTGTACAGATATTGCAGATAAGAACTCGTCGGCGTCGCATCCAGATAGTAGTAATACTCTTTGACGTCCTCTCCGTGATTCCCTTCCCGGTTGGTGAGGCCGAAGAGGCGTTCCTTCAAAATGGGATCTTTTTCGTTCCAGAGCGCGAGGGCAAAACAGATGTGCTGATGGCGATCGCAGAATCCGGCAATGCCGTCTTCACCCCAACGATACGTGCGCGAGCGCGAGTGATCGTGCGGCAAATAGTTCCAAGCGTCGCCATTTGCACTGTAATCTTCACGGACCGTTCCCCACTGGCGCTCGGAAAGATACGGCCCCCAACGCTTCCAGTGGACCTCGCGTTCGCTGCTGGCCAGCAACCTCTGGTCTTCGGCTGTCATCAAGGGGTTCATGGAGATATTTTACCGGCGCTGCAAGGGACGTACGCAATTCCTGGTTTCTTGGATGTGAGCTCGCGGCATGTTGGAATGCGATAGAAGAGCCTCATTGAGCCTCAAAGAACTCTACCTGCTGCAGCAGCGCGTTGGCAAGGCGCAGGAACTGACGTGTTTTTCTTGGAGCCATCGCAGGCGTCCTGTCACACTAGCGAGTGGCGCAACGGGCGCTCGATTCTGTATTCTCTTTAGGTTGGAGCTTCGAGTTTTATTGCACACCGTGAAGGATTAAACGTAATTCAATCAACCGCGACAATCGAATCTGTATCGCGTGCGAACCTGGAAACGGTGGCTGGTTCGTGGCGAACCGTCTTCTGGTTGCTGGCGATTGCGGCAACGGCCGTTATTGCGCCGATGTTGTTTCTCGGCAACGCGTCGGGTCACGATTTCCAGTTTCATCTCGCGTCCTGGCTGGATGTCGCAGGCCAATGGCACGAGGGAATTGCCTTTCCCCGGTGGGCCGAATGGGCGAACTGGGGCTTCGGTGAGCCGCGATTTATTTTCTACCCTCCGGCATCGTGGATGCTTGGCGCCGCGCTCGGTTCGATACTGCCGTGGAAAATGGCTCCGGGAGCGTTCATATGGCTAGCCCTGGTGCTGGCAGGAATTTCGATGTGGTGCTTTGCGCGCGAATGGCTTTGGCGGCGTGAAACCGTCATGGCCGCCGTGCTGTATGCGGTCAACCCATATCACCTCATAATCGTCTATTTGCGCAGCGATTTTGCCGAACTGCTCGCCAGCGCTTTATTTCCTCTGGTGTTGTTGGGCGCGCTGCGTTGCTTGCGAGACGGCTGGCGTAGCTTTCCATTGTTGGCGCTGCCGTTCGCCGCGGTTTGGTTATCGAACGCGCCGGCCGCTGTGCTCGCGACTTATTCTTTGGCGTTGATGTTCGCGGTGGCGTCTATCTTGCGGCGGTCTGCGCGGCCCTTGCTTACCGGCGGACTCGGAATGGTGGCAGGATTCGGGCTCGCTGCGTTTTATATCCTGCCCGCTGCGTGGGAACAGCGCTGGGTGCAAATTCACCAGGCCTTGGCGGACATGCTTCGGCCGGATCAGAATTTCCTTTTCACACATAGCGCCGATCCGGAATTTCTCTTTTTTAACTGGAAAGTTTCGGGTGTGGCGTTGGGCGTCATTCTCACGGCGGCCACAGCGGCAGTTTTTGCCGTTCGCCGTCGCCGCCAGTTTCAGGATGCATGGTGGATGCTTCTTGCGCTCGGTATTGCCGCGACATTTCTCATGTTTCCGCCGAGCTTGTTTCTGTGGCGATCGTTGCCTAAGCTGGAATTCGTGCAGTTTCCTTGGCGCTGGTTGGGGCCGCTCGATTGCGTACTGGCATTTTTTCTGGCCGCGGCTGTCGGAAGAGCGAAACGCCAGTGGGTTTGCTGGGTCTTGGCAGTTGTCATCCTGGCATCGCTGGGCACAGCGTTGGTGAGGGATGGCTGGTGGGACAGCGAAGACATCCCTGTTCTGTCCAAGGCCATTCGATCGGGCGTGGGTTATGAAGGGACCGATGAATATCAGCCGCTCGGCTGCGACCGGTACGAACTGCCCGGCAGTGACGTTGACGGCGAGCGGATTGCCAAATCACCCACGCCGCGAATCCAACAGTTTGATTCACCTTCCGCCGACACCGCGTCCGCAGCTCAGGTGAATTTCCGTGTACAGCGCTGGATCGCGAATCGAAGGGGTTTTTCGGCGCAATCGAGTGCGTCTGCTACGCTCAGACTGCGGCTGCTTGATTACCCTGGGTGGCAAGTTCAAGTGGATGGAACGAGCGGTCGCGCCATGGCGGCTCCCGACACCGCGCAGATGTTGATAACGGTTCCGGCGGGCGTGCATGACGTGAATGTGGAGTTTCACAGCACATGGGACCGCACGGCGGGAACTTTGCTCTCGCTGATACTTGCGATTGCGATCCTGGTGTTCCTCCTGGCCAATCGCATATCACCACGAAAACTCTAACTCTCGAATTTTCAGCGCAGAAGCTTGCTTCAGGGCCTGGGCGTGCAGAGACGTCCCTTTCAAGTGGTCTGGAACGAATTACTTCGTCGCGAGCTCGAGAATCACAACAAGGCGCCGCGGGCCGTGTGCGCCCATCACTAGAATTTTCTCGATATCTGCCGTGCGACTGGAACCGGTGATCAAACAAACGTAGGAATTTTGCGCGGCCGTACCCCGCTCACGGATTCGCGCGAACGCGTCGTCGACAGTGGGCACGAGTTGCCTGGCTCTTGCGAGAACAATGTGCACAGGCGCGACGATGAACGCCCCGCGTCCGCCGCAGGCCGCCGAAACCATTACGGATCCCGTCTGTGCGATGAGAACCTCAGCCAATGTCAGGGTCGCTTGGGAGTTCTCATGTGGAGCGCCCTCGCTGGACCAGCGAATATCTTTTCGATCGTGTAAAGCCGACGATTTCTCGCGCAGTTCTGGTGCGTCCTGCACGAATATTTCTCCTGGAGGCAACGATGCCAGCACGGTCTCTAGCGCTTCGCTGCTCGAGTTCGGCGTCACAATCAGCTCAGTCTTGTTGCCGGCGCACTCGCGCTGGAAACGCTCGAGTGCATCCGGAATGGGCGCGAAGATTGGCTGCATGCCGTGAGTAGCCTGGTTTGTCCAGTGCATAGGTGCGGGTGTTTTCAGCGCATTTCTGATGCGCGCCAGGATTCGTTCGCGCGTCGGATTTTCAATTTGCGCCATCGTGCTCCTTCCACAGCGCGCGGAATGATTCGGTTGGAATTGGCGGCGCGGAGCGATCCTTGGTCCACGCGCGCAAAGGATCAAGCGGTGTGCCTTCCAGTCCGAAAGCGTACAAGAATCGCAATGCGCGGCGACCAACCGAGCCGAGAACTCCAAAGCGCGTCGCGCTCATCATGCTCCAACGCCACAATTGGAATGCGATTCGCTCGCGCCAAAGCCGATGTGCGCGTTCGACGGCGTTTCGCCGGTTATGCAGCAGATGATGATGCAGATTAATCTTCACCGGGCACGCTTCCGTGCACGCGCCGCAAAGCGACGAAGCCTGGGACAAATGTTGAAATTCATTCAAACCGCGAAGATGGGGGGTGAGCACGCTGCCGATGGGACCCTGATAGGTGGTGGCGTAAGTGTGGCCGCCGATGTTGCGATAGATCGGACACGCATTCAGGCAGGCTCCACAGCGAACGCAATGCAGTACGTCGCGCTGTTCCGGATCGGCGAGCAGGTCTGTGCGCCCGTTATCGAGCAAGACCACATGAAATTCGTCAGGCCCAGTCAATTCGTTCGTGCGGCGCGGCCCGCCTACCAGCGTATTGTAGCAGGTGAGCGGTTGGCCGGTGCCGGCGGTCGCGAGCACGGGCAACAGAATCGCGAGATCTTCCATCCGCGGGATAATTTTTTCGATTCCCGAAAGCACTACGTGAATTTTGGGGAGAGTGACACCAAGATCAGCGTTCCCCTCGTTCGTGGTGATGCAAACCATGCCGGAATCCGCCACCAGAAAATTTGCGCCGGTGATTCCCATTTCGGCAGTGAAGAATGCGCGGCGTAGAGCGTGGCGTGCGGCCGCCACCAATTGTTGCGGATCATCGGTATCAATCCCGCCCAGCTTTTCCTTGAATAGCGCACCTATATCCTTACGCGTGAGATGCATCGCGGGTGTGACGATGTGGTACGGCGGCTCATTGCGCAACTGCACGATGAATTCACCGAGGTCGGTCTCGAAAACCCGGATTCCCTGCTTTTCGAGCGCGGGCGCGAGATGAATTTCCTCGGCAACCATGGATTTCGATTTCGCGATGGTGCGCACACCACGATTTGCAGCAAGGTCAACGATATAGCGCCGCGCTTGTTCGGCGTTTTCAGCCCAAAATACGTGGCCACCGTGCTCTTTCACGCGGCGCTCAAATTCTTCGAGATAACGATCGAGATGATTTACGGCTTCGCACTTGATGCTCTGGCATTTCTCGCGCGCCGCGTGCCAATTAAGGAATCGCGCGCGGCCGCTACTGACTGCGGCGTCGTAATGATCAATGCCATGGCGCAGAATCTGGCGATGAACCAAATCAGCGGACTTCGTCGCCGCGTTTCGCAGAAAATCCTGCGCGGCGGTCATGATTTCACTCCTGCGCCAGATATAGCTGCTTTTGCGTCGTCGGTCTGCACGAGGATGCTGGCCAGATGAATTGTCCGCGCTTGCGAATTGCGCCGCCGGAGAATTCCTTCCACTTGCATCAGGCAGCTCGGATCGGTGGAGGTCACATACTCCGCGCCCGACTTTTCCGCGTTGCCTGCCTTCGTGTCTCCCATCGCTGCTGAAATCATGTGAA
>DATEVZ010000033.1:0-8090 GCA_035258265.1 Candidatus Acidiferrales bacterium | reverse complement strand
TTAGACCAAGACGTAGCAGCAGCCGTAGTCTTCCTAGCTAGCGACGAAGCCGCCTACATCACAGGCCAAGTCCTAGACGTAAACGGCGGCCTCCACATGGGGTAAGCATGATGTCCTGAAGTTACCGCGAACGATCGATGGGCGCGCTGCTTGCTGCGCCCGTTTTGATTTGCCTAGGTTTTCTCTGCGCTCATGACATCGCCATTATTGCAAGGGAACTTGCATCCTGCTCAAGATGGCACAGGGCGGAACGCAGACTCCCGCCGATAAACCAGATTTCTATTGTGCGGCGGTCTTGAAAACTACTTGCGCGCCCTTCTTAATCTTCACGTCGCCGTTTGTGGTCTGAATGGTCGAATACTGCTTGCCACCCACGACGGCCGATCCCAGGCTCATTCCACGAAATCCATGTACGCCAACGCTGGTGGCCATGAGCTCGCCGCCATTGCCCAAGTCCTTGTCTCCCGACACTACAGAATTTATGTTTGTTTGCTCCATTCCGCGGCCGTCCTGAAGGGAGTCCGTTTGCAAGGTCGGCGCAGGCGCTAGCGCTGCAATTAGCGCATTCAGCGATTCTGTTTGCCCCCCTGCCGGGTTGACTTGTTCGAACGCAATGACGATCATGGACGGCGCACCGCCTGAGGCGGTTTGCACTTTCACAATGTTCCCGATCAGCCTGGACTCTTTCTTCAGCAACACGTCATGGCCACGCTTTAGATCGCGGACCGTATCTGCCTGCACTACGTCTCCTGGCTTGTTCTTACTTGCGTCCGGAGTTTGGCCTCAATTCCCAGACTACTGGGAATGTTCAAGGACCTTCCGTATTTTCGCGTGGTTGAGGCGGGACTCCCAAGCCAACCAGAGCCTCACCAGCCAGTCCACTAGGCCGTGATCCAGGATGTTGGACTCCTAAAGTGTCTAATCAGTTTCTTAAAATCCAATTTTATTTTCGACCCGGCCGTTCCTTGCCTCGCCTGTGAATGGGAATAACGTCTTGTTGACACGCTCATCGGAAGCGACAATTTACCCACGATCCGCCCCTGTCAAAGGTTGACCCCGCAGTACGCCCCGCATAGAATGGCAAGGTTGTCCTGGGGACGCTATACTTGCCTGCGGTGCGGCCCGAAAATTCAAGATCGCTGAAATCGGAGGAACAATCAGAATGGCCAGCGTCGAAGAACGCGTAAAGACGATCATTGTCGAGCAGCTCGGTGTGGATGAAGGCGAAGTGACTCCGACCGCCTCCTTTGTGGATGATTTGGGCGCCGACTCGCTCGACACCGTCGAGCTGGTGATGGCTTTTGAAGAAAATTTCGGCATCGAAATCCCGGACGAGGATGCCGAAAAAATTGCCACGGTAAAAGATGCCGTGGACTACATCGAAAAGCACGCCAAGGGCAAGTAAACCGCGCTCCCCTCGTCCCATTCCGTATAGGAGAAATTCCCTTTGAACCGCCGAGTTGTCGTTACGGGCGTTGGTTTGGTTTGCGGATGCGGTATCGGCACCGAAGAAGTATGGCGTAATCTGCTGGCCGGCAAGAGCGGTATCGGTCCGATCACGCACTTTGACGCCGCCGCGTTCGATTGCCGCATCGCCGGTGAAGTCCGCAATTTCGACCCGCTCAATTGGCTCGAGAAAAAAGAGCTGAAGAAGACCGGGCGCTTCATTCAACTCGCCCTCGCCGCCTCGGACTTCGCTATGAAAATGTCCGGCCTCGAAATTACGCCGGAGATCGCGGATTCCACCGGCGCTTACATCGGCTCCGGCATCGGCGGATTCGACGTTATCGAGCGCGAACATTCAAAGTATCTTGCGGGCGGCCCGGGCAGGATTTCTCCCTTTTTCATTCCGGCAACGATCGTCAACCTCGCGTCCGGCCACGTTTCGATTCGTTACGGCGCGAAGGGTCCTAACTCCGCCACTGCCACGGCCTGCTCCGCTTCCGCGCACGCTATCGGCGACGCGTTCAAAATTATTCAGCGTGGCGCCGCCGATGTGATGATCACCGGCGGCACCGAAGCCGCGATCACTCCCATGAGCGTCGGCGGATTCGCCGCGATGCGCGCGCTTTCCACACGCAATGACGATCCGGAACACGCCAGCCGCCCGTTCGACGCCGACCGCGATGGATTCATCGTCGGCGAAGGTTCGGGCGTAGTGATTCTCGAAGCCCTCGAAATCGCGCAGAAGCGCAATGCAAAAATTCTTGCAGAGGTTACCGGCTACGGCATGTCCGGCGACGCCTTCCACATCACGCAGCCCGCCGAGCACGGCGATGGCGGCTATCGCGTTTCACTCGCCGCGCTGAAAGATGCGAACATTTCTCCCGATGACGTCAGTTACGTCAACGCGCACGGAACTTCCACGCCCATCGGCGACTGCATCGAAACCGAAGCGCTCAAACGTGTTTTCGGCGCGCGCGCCAAGAACGTTCCTATCAGCTCGACGAAATCTATGACCGGCCACTTGCTCGGCGGCGCCGGCGGCCTAGAAGCCGGCATCAGCGTGCTCGCGTTGCGCGATCAGATTCTGCCGCCCACCGCAAATTACGAAAAGCCGGATCCCGCATGCGATCTCGATTACATTCCGAATCAAGCGCGCAAAACGGAAGTGACGTACGTGCTCTCAAATTCATTCGGTTTCGGCGGCACCAACGCATCGCTGCTGTTCAAGCGCTGGACGGAATAAGTGGCACAGCCTTCAGGCTGTGCTCTACGGTTTTCGCAGCACCGAAATTGCCCTGGTGCATCGTTCCGCGCGATTTGTCCGGTTGCCCTGAGTATGAAATTCTGATAGAAACTATCAGATTGTTCGTATCACCCATTTCTCGGAGGCATTCTTGAAGATTGCCGTCTGCGTCAAACAAGTTCCCGCGAAAGACGCTCCCCTCGCCATCGTCGAAGGGGGCGCCTGGATTCGCGAATCCGACATCGGCTTCGAAACCAACGAACCTGATAGCTTCGCGCTCGAAGAAGCCCTGCGCCTGAAAGAAAAGCACGGCGGCGAAGTGGTCGCCATCTCCATGGGCCCCGAGCGCGCCAAGCAAACCATCAAGGAAGCACTCGCCAAAGGCGCCGACCGCGGTATTCACGTCTCCGATGCCCAATTTTTCAAACTCGATCCGCTGTCCTCGGCCCGCTCCCTCGCCGCAGCCATCAAATCCGAAAATTTCGACCTGATTCTCACCGGCCTGCAAAGCGACGACCAGGGGTTCGGCCAGACCGGCGTGCTCCTAGCCGAACTGCTCGGCCGCCCGCACGCCACCATCATCATGGCCATCGAGGTCGTCGAGAATCATATGAAGCTGAAACGCGAACTCGAAGCCGGCTGGTTCCAGCACGTCGAACTGCCTTTGCCCGCGGTTCTTTCCATTCAGTCCGGTATCAACAAGCCGCGCTACGCCACGCTAAAAGGCATCATGGCCGCGAAGAAAAAAGAAATCGCCACAATCGAGCGCACCACACTGGGCGTGCCGGAGGCGCCGACGCAGCAAGTAGAACGCATCTACGTGCCGCAAAAAAACAAGAAAACAGAATTCATAACTGGTCAACCAAAAGAAATCGCAGCGAAGCTAGTAGAAAAGCTGAAACACGAAGCCCGTGTCCTATAAGGCCGTCCTTGGAGTGCGGCGGCCTTGCCTCGCCGGCAATTTCGGTAGGGCATTCGTAGGGGCGCTGTTCGCTGCGCCCGGTTGTGAATTTGTAGCGCCCACCCTCAGGCGGGCGCTTTGCCTTTGTTTGTCATTCCGAGCGTAGCGAGGGATCTGCTTTTGCTTGCGGTTCCCATAAATCCGCAAACGGACAAAAAATGAAAATCCTCCTAATCACCGAACAACGCGACGCGCAATGGAACAAAATCAGCTTCGAGACGCTCGCCGCCGCCCAGCAAATCGTCCAACACACCAAAGGCACGCTGACCGGAGCAGTAATCGGCAAAGGCATCGCCCCGCTGGCCGATGAACTAGCCGGCTACCAACTCGACGAAGTCCTAGCAGTCGAACACGACCTGCTCGAAAAATACACGCCTGACGCCTATGCGCTAGCTCTCTGCCAGATAATCGAATCCGCGAAACCGGATCTGGTCCTCCTCCCGCACACCTACCAAGTCCGCGACTTCGCGCCCAAACTGGCCGCCTCGATGAACAAAGGCATGATCGGTGACTGCACCGGCTATCGCTACGAAAATGGCAAACTCATCTTCGTCCGCCAAATGTTTCAAGGCCGCACCGCGGCCGACGTCGTCTTCGCCGGCGACCCTCCGTGGATCGCGTCCTTCCAGTCCAGCGCATTTCGCGCCGACCTCGCCGCGAAACACGCAAGCGGCAAAGCGCCCGTAAAATCTGTCAGCGTAAATCTGCAACCAGACCAGATCCGCACCAAGCCGCTCGAACTTTTCCGCGAAGCCAAGCAAGCGGTGGACCTCACCCAGGCTCCCATCCTCGTCTCCGTGGGCCGCGGCATCAAAGCTCCAGAAAATATCCCTATGGCCGAAAAACTCGCCAAGCTCATGGGCGGCGAAATCTGCGCCTCGCGCCCCATCTGCGATGAAGGCTGGCTCCCCATGGACCGCCAGATCGGCAGCTCCGGCCAGACCGTCGCGCCTAAGCTCTATCTCGCCCTAGGCATCAGCGGCGCCATCCAGCACGTAGTCGGCATGAAAGGCGCCCGCACCATCGCCGCCATCAACAAAGACCAGAACGCCCCCATCTTCGAAGTAGCCGATTACGGCGTAGTAGGCGACCTCTTTGAAGTCGTCCCAGCCCTGATCGAAGAGCTAGAAAAGTCCAAATCCGCGTAACCTATTGTCCAATTTCGCGACGCCCCTATCCCGCTACCGCGCATTCCTCCCGCTCCGCGCCCTGCCGGTACCTGTAGATCGCTGAATCCAAGTCTCTTATTTCCTCCGTCCGTTGGCATCTGAGCTGCGAATCTTCATACATCTTGGTGTATCCGTTGAAACGCTGATTCGGCTGGAACGAATTAAGGAGCGTGTCGATGCAAACCCTCCTGCAAGACCTGCGCTACGGCATCCGCACGCTGGCGAAAACACCCGGTGTCGCTATCCTCATCATCGTCACGCTGTCGCTCGGCATCGCCAGCAGCACACTGCTCTTCAACATGGTCCGCCAATGGGTTCTGAACGCCGCCACTTTCCCGCACTCCGACCAACTAACCGTCCTCTGGGAAATTGACACCAAGAAGGGCTGGGAAAACTCCGCTTCTGCCCCGGATTTCAACGATTGGCGCGCGCAGAACACCGTCTTCGAAAACCTTTCCGCCTGGACCACCACCACTTTCAACCTCACCGGCAAAGATCGTCCCGAAAGAATTCTCGGCGCGCGCGTCAGCGCGAATTTCTTTGAAACTCTCGAAACCCAGCCGGTAATGGGCCGCGCATTCCGCCCCGAAGAAGAACAAACCGGCGACGCTCACGTCGCGATCCTAGGCTACGGCCTCTGGCACGACCGCTTCAATTCCGACCGCAACGAAATCGGAAAGACAATCACTCTCGACGGCGAAACCTACACCGTCATCGGCGTAATGGCCGAAGATTTTCATCTTCCGCTGCTGGGCCGCACCAATCTTTGGGTTCCTCTCGCGCTCAGGGAAAAAGAGCGCACCGACCGCGACAATGGATGGCTCAACGTGCTGGGCCGCTTGAAGCCCGGCGTCACCATCGCTCAAGCGCAGCAAGCGATGGATCGCATTGCTCAGCGCCTCGAAAAGCTCTACCCCGCCACGAACACCAATAGCGGAATTTTTGTGAATAGCCTGCGCCACGAAGTAGGCAAGCACGTCGGCGATCAAGGCATCTACATGAGTTTCTGCGTCGGCATCGGCATCTTGCTCATTGCGTGCGCCAACGTCGCCGGAATCTTGCTGGCCCGCGCCCTGGCTCGCCAAAAAGAAATGGCGCTCCGAATTTCGCTCGGTGCCGGCCGTTTCCGCATCGTGCGTCAACTCTTGACCGAGAACATTTGGCTGTTCCTGCTCGCTGCCGCGCTCGGCATATTTCTGAGCGCTTGGGGAGGCGAATGGGTAACGTCCGCGATTCCGTTCACGAATCGCGGCTATCTTCCCAATTACGGCCGCGTCTACGTGGATTTCGCCACGCTCGCATACTCCGTCGGAATTGCCCTGCTCACTGCCGTGATATTCGGTCTCGCACCGGCGTTACAAAGCTCGAATCCCAGTCTCGCCTCCACGCTGAAAGACGCAGGTAGCTCCGCGTCGGTCAGCGTGCGTGGCCGTCGCATGAGAAAAGTTCTCGTTGTCCTCGAAGTTGCTCTCGCATTGATGGCGCTGGTTCCCGCGGGCCTGATGATCAAATGGATGAAAAATATCAATAACGTGGATCTGGGTTTCCGCCCCGAACACGTCCTGACCGCGCAAATCGCGCTTCCTGAAACGAAATACCCCGACCCTCGCCAAGCCGCCGCTTTCTACGATCGCTTGCTCGACCGCGTTCGCGCACTTCCGCAAGTGACTTCTTCCGCCGTAACTCAGTACATTCCCTTCGGTATGAACTACGCGTCCGCGGAGATGTTTTTCTCGGGCCGCCCCGCTCCTGATCCTGGAAGCATCCCCTTCACTGCGATTACTGCCGCCACTCCGGGTTATTTCTCCGCTTTAGGTTTGCAAATGATTCGTGGCCGCTTCCTTTCCGATCAGGACGCCTCGGATTCGCCGCCGGTCATCGTGATCAATCAGACCCTCGCCAATCGCTATTTCCCAGGCCGAGACGCGCTGGGCCAAAAGATTCAGCTCGGCAGAGAAAGCACCTCTCAACGAACCGTGGTCGGCATCGTCAGAGATCTGCGCCTGACCACCGATTTCAACAATCCGGCTTCGTCCGAAAGCTATATTCCCTTTGCACAATCGCCGAGCCGTTCGATCACGGTGGTACTTCGCTCTGCCGGAGATCCTCTGCCGCTCGTCGCCGCGCTGCGTGAAGCAGTCGCATCGCTCGATCCCGACCAGCCCGTCTCCGAAGCTATTGCCCTCAGCCAATTGGTCAGCGATCAGGAAGCGCCATTCCGCGTGTTCACGCAATTCAGCAATTTCTTCGGACTGCTCGCGCTGTTCCTCGCGGCCATCGGAATTTACGGCGTGATGGCCTTCATCGTCTCTGGCCAAAGCAAGGAAATCGGCATTCGCATGGCCCTCGGTGCCAGTCCGCGCAGTGTCCAGAAATTGGTCCTGGCGCATAGCGTCCGCCTCACCTTCGTCGGCATTTTCCTCGGTCTCGCCGGGGCAGCCGCGCTAGCCCGTATGCTCGCGGGCCTGCTCTTCGGCGTCAGCGTCACCGACCCAACCATCTATCTCGCGGCATCCGCGGTCTTGGGCGTCGCCATCTTCCTGGCCAGCTATCTGCCGGCTCGCCGCGCCGCGGCAGTAGACCCGATGATCGCCCTTCGCCACGAGTAGAAGCGCATGATTCGCATACAGAGCTTGAAGAGGAGATAGGAATGGGCACACTGCTGCAAGACGTTCGCTACAGCATCCGTACGCTCGCGAAATCTCCAGGGTTCACAGCGATCGCCATCCTCACCCTCGCGCTTGGCATCGGCGCCAACACCGCGCTCTTCTCGGTCGTGGACGCGGTGCTGCTGCGCCCCTTGCCGTTCAAGAATCCATCGCGGCTGGTCTGGACTTGGGGGAATTGCTCGCTGTGTGACCAGGCGGCGGTTTCACCGGCCGATTTTTTGGATTATCGCGCACAGAGCCACTCCTTCGAATACTACGGTGCGATGGCCGGAGGTGATTCGCTTTTCAACCTCACGGGCAACGAAAAGCCCATTCAGATCAAAGGCTCGATGATCACTGCGGGCTTTTTTGATGCGCTTGGAATTCAACCCCGTTATGGTCGCGTGTTCGGTCCACCAGACGAAAAGACCGTAGATCCCGAGGTGGTAATCCTCAGTCGCCATTTGTGGCGGGAAAATTTTGGCAGCGATCCGAACGTCATCGGGAAATCCATTTCGCTCGACGGCAAGACGCGCACGATTGTCGGCGTCCTCGCGAACGACATTCCGCTCCTTACGAAAGCCGATCTTTGGTATCCGGCCCCGTTTCAAAACCAGGGAATG
>DATEVZ010000032.1:0-14906 GCA_035258265.1 Candidatus Acidiferrales bacterium | reverse complement strand
ACATCACCGAGGCCATCGGAGCTTCTCTCGGCGCGGCCAATGGCGACGGAGACACACAAAAGTCGCTAGACATTACAGCGAACGAAATCTTCGTCAACGCTCTGCGAAATGCTCCAGTTGCAGCAGTGCTTTCCGAAGAATCGACGTCTCCGTTTTGCCTCGATCCAGCCGCGCCGCTCGCGGTCGCGATCGATCCGCTGGATGGTTCCTCGAATCTTGAGGCCAATGTATCCATTGGCACGATCTTCGCGATTTTTCCCGCGCTGGCGCATGCGACGGAACCGGCCAATCATTTTCTGCGTCCGGGTCACGAGCAAATCGCCGCCGGATTCATCATTTATGGGCCGCAGACTTCGCTGGTATTCACGCTCGGCGATGGCGCGCATGTTTTCACTCTCGATCGCCAGGCGGGAGTGTTCCAATTGGCGATTCCGAAGCTCGCCATTCCGCAACACTCGACTGAATATGCGGTGAATGCATCGAACTATCGTCACTGGGATGAGTCGATGCGCGTCTATGTGGATGATTGCATCCGCGGCGCCGACGGCCCGTTGTCGCAGGATTACAATATGCGCTGGCTTGCGTCGCTGGTGGCGGATGCCTATCGAATACTGGTGCGCGGCGGAGTGTTCCTCTATCCCGGCGATCAGCGAAGAGCCTACGTGAAAGGCAGGTTGCGGCTGATTTACGAAGCGAACCCGATCGCGTTCTTGGTGGAGCAAGCCGGCGGCGGCGCGACCGACACTGTGCAGCGCATCCTAGACATCAAACCACGAGAGCTTCACGCGCGGACTCCGCTTGTGTTCGGCTCGTCCGCGGCCGTGAAGCGCATCAGCGAGTACCACACCGATCCGCAATTTTCAGCCGAGCGCGCTCCGCTCTTCTTCCAGCGTGGTTTGTTCAGGCGATGACCGGAGCGAGCGGCGATGTCCACTAAGCACCCGATCATTTCCGTCACAGGCTCGTCAGGCGCTGGGACTACATCCGTCCGGTATACGTTCGAGCAAATTTTCCGCCGCGAGAAGGTGAAGGCACTCTATATCGAAGGCGACGCGTTTCATCGCTACGACCGCCTGCAAATGCGGCGGATGATGGCGGAAGAGGCTGCGAAGGGCGATCATCATTTCAGCCATTTCGGTCCGGAGGCCAACCTTTTCGAGGACTTGGAAAGTGTGTTCCGCGAATACGGTGAGAGTGGCACTGGCCACACGCGACATTACGTACACGATGCCGTGGAGTCCGAGAAATATGGCGCGCCGGCCGGGACCTTCACGAAGTGGGAACCGTTTCCCGAAGGGACCGATTTGCTTTTCTACGAAGGGCTGCACGGAACCGTGGTCACCGAGAAAGTAAATGTGGCGAAACACGCCGACTTGAAAATCGGCGTGGTCCCAGTGATTAACCTGGAATGGATTCAGAAAATTCATCGCGACGGCGCAGCGCGCGGATACTCTACTGAAGCAGTGACAGATACCATTCTGCGGCGGATGCCAGATTACATACGCTACATCTGTCCGCAGTTTACCGAAACGGACATCAATTTTCAGCGCATACCGACGGTGGACACGTCGAATCCGTTCATCGCGCGCTGGATCCCCACGCCCGACGAATCCATGGTGGTGATCAGGTTCAGAAATACGCGAGGCTTCGATTTTTTGCTACCTGCTTTCGATGATCCAGCACAGTTTCATGTCGCGTTCGAACTCCATTGTGATTCCGGGTGGCAAACTCGATTTGGCGATGCAGATCATTCTCACTCCGTTGATTCTGCAATTGGTGGAACGCAAGCGCAGAGCGGCGTGATGGGTGCCCTGAACTCGCGACATCTTTCTATTGCATGTGTCTCACTGCACCCCGGCGTTGGCGAAGTCTTGCGGTCCCGGCAGCGTGCCTCGAAGATACGTCGCGTCCCAATGGAATTGCCACCTGCCCTTTTCCTTTTCCAAGCGCAAAGGTCCCGGCGTGAAGTCCACCCACTGGCTCCAGCGGCCGCTCTGCTTGTTGACGACCACGTTGCTCATGCCGTCCAAGACCATGCCTGGTTGCCCGCCACCTTCGCGGCAGGTGGTGGGCTTGAAGACCGCCTGGCCTACCCATTCGAAGCCGTTCAATTTGTCCGCTTCGCCCAAATCCTGCGGCTTGATTTCCTGGACTGCTAGCGCGCGGCATTGCCGGAGAAAATGATCTGGCGCATAGGGACTGCCGGAGACGATCGCGGTCGTCCAGCCCTCGGCGCCCTTCGCCCAATGCCTCTGAAGTTCGGCCATCACGGCGCGCTGCGCCTCGCGGTCGGCGGCGGAAAGGCCAGTGGCATCATCTGGTCCTTCCGATGCGTCTGAGCTCGAATGACCGCAGCCCGATGCGGCGAAGATTATAGCGAGCGCGATTGCGGCGAACGGCGTAGCACGTATGGTTCTTTTCATTGGCTTCTTCCTTTCTTTCGGAAACTCTGCGCCAGTGCAGCCGACGTTCAAGGCGTTCAAGTGACTGGCGAGCAGCGACACTTACTTCACTTTTTCTAGACGAGGAATCATGGTGTCCCGCGGCCCATCGATAGAGCCGTCTTTGTTGATGGTGAAGACCAACGGGCTCGGCAGCATCAACCCGAAATCGCCGCGGGCAATGATTTTGTCGCCCTGAATTTTGTAGGTGCCATCAACGGCGTATGCGCCGAGACCGATATAAGCCTTGCCATCTTTGAATTCGGCGTTGATTGTGCCGGAAGGATCGCGGTACTTACCCTCGGCACCGCCGCCGCACGCAGCTGCGAGAGCTGCGCCGGCCAGAACCAAAGCAAAAAGCGTTTTGCGAATCCACGAACTATTCATGATCCTCTTCTCCTTGGAAGGTTTTTCGTGATGCTTCGACCCGGCGGCGATCTGTCAGTGCATTCGTGCTGATCGCGTCAATGCTGCCGCTCCACCCGTTGCTGCGGGCGGGGTTGCGGTGCTAAAGTCTCGTGCCTAGACGGGACCTGAAACCCCTAATAGAGGGCTTCTCCCGAAGCGACTCTTCATTAAGCATTGCGCGAAAGCGCCAGAGAAACCGTCATGGCGGCAAAAGATTCTCAATCGGAGCACGGGTTTGAGCCTGGGGAGATCGGTTCGCCCGCAGCAGACCGGAAAGTTCTCGATCACCTGTTTAGCGTCACCTATGAAGAACTGCGTCGCCTCGCGTCGAGCGTGCGCCGCGGAGATCCCAGCGCCACGCTCAGCCCCACCGCGCTCGTCAACGAAGCTTGGATAAAATTGGCCAAATCGCCGGAAATTGCGGCGACATCGCGGTTGCACTTCAAGCGCATTGCGGCGCGAGCCATGCGGCAGCTTTTAGTGGAGGCTGCGCGACGGAGAAACTCAGGCAAGCGTGGCGGCGGTGCGGAAATTACCGTCACTTTCGATGATGCGGTCCACAAGAAGCCTTCCGGCGGAGAAGAGTTGCTGGCGCTGAACACCGCGTTGAATTCACTGGAGCGCATGAATCCGCGGCAGGCGGTGATGGTGGAAAGCCGCTTCTTCGGCGGATTGGACGTGCCGGAAACGGCGGCGCTCCTCAACGTTTCCGAGGCGACCGTTCTGCGCGATTGGCGCGCGGCAAAGGCGTGGCTCGCACATGAACTTCGAGAAGCTTCTTAACGAGCGGCGCTATTTGATTTTCCCAGGCGGAGAATTCTGATGGATAGCTCTCGCTGGCAGAGGGTCCAAACCCTTTTTCACGAAGCTGCCGACTTGCCGTCCTCCGAGCAGCGCGGATTTCTTGAAACGAAATGTGGGGATGACGTAGCTCTGGTCAGCGAAGTTCTGATTCTGCTGCAGGAAGATTCGCGCGGCGGCTCGATGCTCGAGCGCGACGTCGCGCATGTTGCACACCAGGTTCTCAGCGAGCCATCCTCGGATCCACCCTTCAAAGAGTTCGGACCTTATCGAATCACTCAAGCGCTCGGCGAAGGCGGCATGGGCATGGTGTACCTGGCCGAGCGCGAGGATCTAGGCAGCCGCGTCGCGATCAAGGTTCTGCGCGATGCATGGCTTTCGCCGGCGCGACGCGAACGTTTCGCCATTGAGCAGCGCACGCTCGCGCAACTGAATCATCCTTCGATCGCGCGGCTTTATGATGCGGACACTTCGCCCGACGGGACGCCGTTCTTCGTCATGGAGTATGTGGAAGGCGTTCCGCTTACGGATTACTGCAAGCAGCGCAATTGCTCGATTCCCGAGCGCCTGCGTCTATTCCGCGATGTATGCGAAGCGGTGCTGTATGCGCATCAGCACGCGGTGATTCATCGCGACCTGAAGCCCTCGAATATTTTGGTGAAGGACGATGGCTCGGTGCGGCTGCTCGACTTCGGCATCGCCAAGCATCTACAAAGTCTCGGCGAATCCGCGCACCAGACCATGACTGGGTTGCGCCTGATGACGCCGGCGTACGCCGCTCCCGAGCAGATTCGCGGCGAACAAGTTGGAATCCAGAGCGATGTTTATTCGCTCGGAGTTGTACTGTACGAATTACTCGCGGGGCGGCTGCCGTTTGATTTGTCAAATCGCACGCCGGCACAAGCTGAAAAGGTCTTGACCGAACACGAAGCGGAGAGGCCTTCGATGGTTGCCGCGAAGGTGGCGACGTCGGGGGCAGGCGGCGAAGGTGCGGCACTCGTGAGTAAGACAGCTTGGGCCGATTTGGACGTGCTCTGCCTGACGGCGATGCACAGAGACGTGCATCAGAGATATCAGTCGGTCGAAGCGCTGACGCGCGACATCGATCACTACCTGAAGGGCGAGCCCTTAGACGCGCGGCCAGACACGCTGCGCTATCGCGCGAGAAAATTCGTCACACGAAATTGGCGTTCGGTTACCGCCGTCGCGGCGGTGATTGCGATTGTGGTTGGGCTCGTGATTTTCTTTACCCTGCGCCTGGCCAGGGAGCGTGATAACGCGAACCGCCAGACCGCCATCGCTACCACTATCAATCAATTTCTATCCGACGATTTGCTCGGGCGCGGGAATCCGTTTCAGAGCGGCAAGGCGACGGAGACTCTGCTCGACGCCATCAAGCTGGCTTCGCCCAGCATTGACCGCAAATTCAAGAACGAGCCGCAGATCGCCGCTCGTCTTCATCTGACGATTGCGCAGGCTCTCGACAGCCGCACGAACTATCCCGAGGCTCGCAGCGAATACGAGCGCGCTCACCAGCTTTTTCTGGAGACCGAAGGGCCGCTTTCGCAGGACGCGATTGTCGTGCAATTGCAGCGCTCCGCGATGGAAGCACGGAGCTACCAATCCGGCGGGTTGCCCGCAGCCAAGTCACTGCTCGCAGAGCAAGAAGCGTTGATTCCTAAGATCAAAAATCCGCGCAAGGATTTGCCGGTATGGCTGTATTCAGCAAAAGGCATGATCGCGCTGATCGAAAACGACGCGAAGTCGGCCAACCAGAATTTCAAAGCTGCTTCGGAGGCGGCCGCGGTGCTGCCCGACTTTGACGAAACGGCCAAGTTCAATCTTCGGCAGCGTCTCGCGTTCACGTACATTCGTCTCGGTGATGGCGCCACTGCAGAGCGTCTCGCACGGCAGCTGATCGCCGCGTATTCGGGCGCCAACGGAGCGGACAGTCCTTACGTTTTGCGCGTGCGCCTCAATTTGGCGCAGGCTTTCATGATCCAGTCGAAATATCAGGACGCCGTGAAGGAAGCGAATAGTGTGTATCCCGATTTTCTGACCAAGTTCGGTCCGGATCACGAACTGACCATGCAATTGCTGGCGACGCGCGCGCAGTCGGAAGGCAGTCTGGGCATGTTCGAGGACTCGACACGCGATGACCTGGCAATTTACAAAATCGCTTTGCAAAAGCAGGGGCCTGCATCGTTTTATGCGATTGCGACGCTCTCGGATGCCGCGGTGGCACAATGCCGCTCGAATCATCTTGCGGAGGGCGAACTCAACGCGCGCACCGCGCACGATAATTCGATCAAAGCGTTCGGACCGCAGGCGGGACTGACCGGTGGCACTGCTCTGACGCTGGCAAATTGCCTGATTGCCCAAGGCAAAATGCAAGACGCGTCCAAGCTGCTTACCCAGATTGACTCGAAGGTCGTAGCGCAGCTAACGGGGGATCCCGATTGGGAGGCCAGTGTGAACCTGGCACAGGCGGAGATTGCCTTGCGGCAAGGGAATTATTCGCAAGCGAAGAAATTGATTGAAGCCGCTCGGCCGGCATTTTCGCGTCCTGATGCGGAGGCGTACCAGAAGAACAAGTTGGACAGCCTGAGCACGGAGATTAATGCTCACCTGCGATAAGCCTCTTTTTTTGCTGACCACGTTTGGTTTCTAATCTGCCAGTCAGGTAACTCCCCAGGGCAGCTTTAACGGTTTGACTCTTCTCTAGCAGCCACCTATATTTTTTGATTCGCTGCAACGTGAGGAGGACACAAAATGAGCAAAATTTGGATGGCCGCACTTCTTGCATTTCCTCTGCTGTGGGCTGCTCCGGATGCCGATGTTCCAGCCGGATTCGGGCATTGGAGCCGAGAGGCGATTGAGCAGGTGGAAGTGAAGCTCGACGCCAGCGCCTCGACGGATCCTCACCACGTTGGGGTGCAGCAACTGGCAGATTATCCGAATGAGTCGGTGATGCTCGTACGCCGAAAAGCGGATGGCCAAGTGGAGTGGCACGAGACGCAGGTGGATGTGATTATGGTGCAGTCGGGGTCGGCGACGCTGGTAGTGGGCGGCACCATGTTGAATGGCGAAACGGTGGCGCCACACGAAAAGCGGAACGGAACGATTGAGGGCGGCGCACATGTGAAACTTTCTGCTGGGGACATTGTCCGCATCCCCCCGCGCACGCCGCATCAACTGGTGCTCGATGGCGCGAAGGAGTTCGACTACATCGTCATCAAAGCTAAGGGATATTAATCGCAGGACTGAGGAGAGTGCATGGGGCATCCGCTTCTTGATCTGACGGGCAAAACGGCGGTTGTGATCGGCGGGACGAGCGGCATCGGATTTGCGCTGGCACGCGAGCTGGCCAAGGCGGGAGCGGACGTGGTTCCGACGGGCCGCCGTGCCGAACTGGCGCGTAAGGCTGCCGCTGAAGTTGTGGCGCTAGGGCGCAGATCGCTTGCGCTCACCTGCGACGTTACGGACGACGCCAGCGTGGAACAACTTCTGAGATCGGTCTGCGCGGAATTCGGCAGCGTTCAAATACTTGTGAATTCGGCGGGTCGGATAAAGCGATCGCCCACCCTCGAATTTTCCGACGATGAATGGAACGCGATTTTGGAGACGAACCTGAACGGCACTCTGCGCGCGTGCCGCGTTTTTGGCCGGCACATGATCGAGCAAAAATATGGGCGTATCGTAAATATCGGTTCGCTGGCTTGTTTTGTGGGGCTGTACGAAGTGGCTGCTTACGGCGCGAGCAAGGCGGGGGTGGCGGCGCTGACGAAAACTCTCGCAATCGAATGGGCCACGTCCGGAGTCTGTGTGAATGCGTTGGTCCCCGGCGTGGTGCGCACAGATTTGAATGCGGCTCTACTCGACGGGACGGAACGAGGGCGTGAATTTCTGCTGCGCACGCCGATGAAGCGTTACGGGAAGGTGGAGGAGCTCGGAGGAGCCGCGGTATTTCTTGCGTCCGATGCCGCGAGCTTTGTCACCGGCCACTTGCTGGTGGTGGACGGCGGCTTTTTGGCCAGCGGCGTGAATCAATAACGCAAGAACGGATATTTTGCGGCGGCGCAGCGATTCTAAAAGCATAAGCACCGCGCACGCTTAAGACTCGCGCTAGCGCAGACAAAACGGATGACCTTCATCACGGAAGACTTCTTGTTGCAAGCTAAGACGGCGCGGCACCTTTACCACACCTACGCCCAGCATATTCCGATTTTGGATTTTCACTCCCACCTTTCTCCTGGGGACATTGCAAATAACACTCGCTTCCAAACTCTGACGGATATTTGGCTCGAGGGCGATCACTACAAATGGCGCGCGATGCGAGCTAGTGGATTGGCGGAAGAGTATTGCAGTGGGAATGCGACTGCTTACGAGAAGTTTGAGGCGTGGGCCAAGACAGTCCCGCGCACAGTGCGAAATCCGCTGTATCACTGGACGCACCTGGAACTGAGCCGCTACTTCGGGATCGATCAGCTGCTGGATGAATCTTCCGCTGCCGCGATTTGGAAGAGTGCTAATGCGTCACTGCAAGGCGAAGACATGACGCCGCAGGGGATCTTGCGGAAATTCCGCGTGCTCGTCCAGTGCACCACCGATGACCCGACGGATTCCCTCGAAGCTCATATGAAAATCCGAAGCTCCTCCCTCAAGACGCTAGTGCTTCCGACGTACCGTCCGGATGGAGCTTTGCGACTGAGTGATCCGGCGCGATTCAACGAGTGGACGAATCGCCTTGGCGCCGTGGCGAATGTCGAGATCTCGCGTTTGGCCGATTTCCGGGACGCACTGTCCAGGCGCCATGACTTTTTCCACGAGCTGGGATGCCGTTTATCGGATCATGGTTTGAATCATTGTCACGCGGACCCTTTCGCGAGCCATCAAGCGAGCGAAGCTTTCAATAAGTTGCGTTCTGGCGGGGCTCTTGATTCGAAAGAAGCGGCCGGCCTGGCCGGTTATTTAATGATTTTCTTCGGACACTTGGACGCGCGTAAGGGCTGGACGAAGCAACTTCACTTAGGCGCCTATCGCAATGCCAATTTAAGGGCGCTGAGCACGCTCGGAGCGGATGCCGGATTCGATTCGATCGGAGATTGGCCGCAAGCCGCGTCGCTGGGCGCCTACTGCGACTTGCTCGATCGCGAAAATTCGTTGCCCAAAATGATCGTCTACAATCTGAATCCCGCAGATAACTATATTTTCGCGACCATGGCGGGAAACTTTCCGCAGGAAGGCCTGAGGGGCAGGGTACAATTCGGCAGCAGTTGGTGGTTTTTGGATCAGAAAGAGGGAATCGAATGGCAGCTCAACGCGTTGTCGAATTGCGGGCTGCTCTCCAATTTCGTCGGCATGGTCACGGACTCACGGTCGTTCATGTCTTTTCCTCGCCACGAATATTTTCGACGAATCCTGTGCAATGTTTTGGGAAACGATATTGAAGCGGGCTTGCTTCCCGATGACGAGCCGATAATGGCGCGTTTGATCAAAGACGTGTGCTTCGAGAACGCGGCCCGATTCCTGGGAATCGAAATTCGGAGACTAGAAGAGCATAAGCGATGAACATTAAGCCTAAAGAAAGGTGCCGGTGGGATTTGCTGAGCTTGGGTGAAATAATGTTGCGCTTTGACCCGGGCGACAAACGGATTTGGACTACTAGGCAGTTTGAAGTAAGCGAGGGCGGCGGCGAATACAATGTAGCGCGGGGCTTGAAGAGATGTTTCGGTTTGGACACGGCTATTGTGACCGCGCTCGCCGATAATCCCATTGGCCGGCTCGTTGAAGACCTGATGAACCAGGGTGGCGTGGACCACTCGCTGACCAAGTGGGTTCCGTACGACGGTGTGGGCCGTGCCGTGCGCAACGGGCTGAATTTCACCGAGCGAGGATTCGGCGTCAGGGCTGCGCTGGGCTGCTCAGATCGCGGGCACACCGCGGTTTCGCAGTTAAAACCAGACGACATCGATTGGAACCATATTTTCGGCGACCTCGGAGTGCGCTGGTTTCACACCGGAGGCATATTTTGCGCGCTTTCCGCCTCGGCGCCTGACGTCGCGATGGAAGCGATGCGCGCGGCCAGGGAAAATGGCGTCATTACTTCTTACGATCTCAACTATCGCGATTCGCTTTGGAAATCCTACGGTGGCAAGAAGCAAGCGCAGCTCGTGAACCGGAAGATTGCAGAGTATGTGGATGTGATGCTGGGAAACGAAGAAGATTTTTCCTCGGCGCTGGGATATGACGTGCCCGGGGTGGACGAGCAATTCTCCAATCTTTCCTCGGAAAATTTCAAAGCGATGATTGAAGTGGTTCTGAAGAATTATCCCTTCAAGGTGGTGGCGACCACGTTGCGCCAGGCTACCAGCGCCACTCGTAACGATTGGGGCGCAATCTGCTATAGCGACGGCAAATTCTACGAAGCGACGCGGAGACCGGACCTGGAAGTTTTCGACCGCGTGGGCGGCGGCGATTCGTTCGCTTCGGGATTGATTTATGGATTTCTGGCCGGCAAGGGGCCGCAATGGGCCGTGGAATGCGGAGCCGCGCACGGTGCGCTCGCCATGACCACTCCCGGAGATACGACTATGGCCACGCTGAAAGAAGTGGAGCAAGTGATGAAAGGAGCGGGCGCAAGGATCGTTCGTTGATATATGCGGCCGGCCCGGACGAGTCATGAATAAAGATACGGCGCTGAAACGTGCACTGGCGACGGGAATCATACCGGTGATACGCGCGGCTACGCCCGAAGACGCGTTGTTTGCCGCAGAAGCTGTCCTGGCGGGCGGCATCAACGTTGCTGAAATCACGATGACCGTGCCGGGCGCTACCAATGTCGTTTCGCGTCTCGCGAAAGAGATGCCGGAAATTCTAGTCGGCGCCGGCACGGTGCTCAATGCTGACGCCGCGCAACGTTGCTTGGACGCCGGAGCGCAATTTCTGGTAAGCCCGGGCCTGAATCTGAAGACTCTGGAATACGCCCAAAAACAAAACGTGCTGATGATCGCGGGCGCGCTAACGCCGACAGAAGTGCTGTCCGCCTGGGAAAATGGAGCCGACCTGGTAAAAATTTTCCCGTGCTCGCAAGTAGGAGGAGCGAGTTATATTCGCGCGTTAAAGGGACCGTTTCCGGAGATCCCCCTGGTGCCGACGGGCGGGGTGAATCTGGATACTTGCGCGGATTTTATCGCGGCAGGTGCAAGCGCGCTTGGCGTGGGGGGTGAATTGATTCTGAAAGAGGCCATCCGCCACAGGAATGCAGCCGCGATTTCGGAGTTAGCAAAACAATTGCTTGAAGCGGTGCAAGCTGCTCGCGCGAAGAATTGAGAAGGCAGCGTGGTAGCTGCCACGCTGAATTATTGCGGCTTGGTTATTGGACCGCGACGATGTCTTTGATCTTCGCGTACTGCTCTTCTGACACGACGCGCTTGGCGAGCAAGTCTTCTCGGGCGTGGTAGGGACGATTCCGGATAATTTTTCGCGCCGTAGTCTGCGAAATTTCCGGTAACCCCATCAGGTCGGTCTCGGACGCGGAATTTACGTTCACGATATGATGGCCGCCCTGAAGCCAGCCTTGCCGCACACCCTCTGCGAACGCACGCGCTTCTCTTGCTGCCTCATCCGCCGCACGGCCGAGTTCGCGCCCTGCTTCCTGGATTTCCGGTTTGGCACGCTCGGTGGCCTTCGCAGCATCGTCCCGCGTTTTGTCCTCGCGTTCTTTTTGCTGCTGGTCGGTGTCCTTCGGGGCGCAACCGGCCGTTACCACCAAGAAGAGCACGGAGCAGGCCATCACAAAAACTCGTGCTCGTCGCCAACAGATCATTAGGACCACGTTCCGCACCCGCAGCAGGTGTTATGGCAGTCTTTCATAGTTACTATAAACAGCTTCTGGGGGCGGAATACCATACACCGAACTTGGTATGAGGAAGCGAAGCTTGGCTGGATCTCGGTTTCGGCTGTCATGCACGGCTTCCGAAAAGCGCGCGGGAACGCATGAAGCTTTATCTCGCGGGCTGAGCGGCATCCAGGTCCAGATTCAGTTCGAGAACATTCACGCGAGGTTCGCCGAGAAACCCCAAGTCTCGGTCCTTCAGATGTTTCTGTACGAGCGCGCGCACGGCCTCTTCCGTGATGCCGCGCGAATGAGCGACGCGAGGAATCTGAAATTCCGCCGCAGCAGGTGAGATATCCGGGTCCAGACCGGATCCCGAGGCGGTCACCAAATCGACGGGTACCGGGACATTCGGATTCTCCGTCTGAAGCTTTTGCACGTCACCTTTGGTGCGTTCGAGCAAATTCTTGTTGGTGGGTGCCAGGTACGAGCCGCCACTCGAGGTTGGATCGTATCCCGTTCCTGCCGCGGAGGGACGCGAGTGGAAATAGCCAGGGCCGGAGAATGCCTGCCCGATGATTCGGGAGCCCACGAGCTTGCCGTTTTTCTCGATGAGCTGTCCGTTCGCACGGTCGGGGAATATTATTTGCGCCAGTCCGGTGACCGCGAGTGGATAGATGAACCCGAACATGACGGTTGTCGCTAGCGTAAACCAAATGGAAATGAGCAGATTCTTCTTCATGGAATACCTCTCAAACGAATCGAACATACGCCAGGAACACATCAATCAGCTTGATCCCTATAAACGGAGCAACAATCCCGCCGAGGCCATAGATCAACAGGTTGCGGCGAAGCAATACCGCCGCTCCCACCGGCCGGTAGCGCACGCCTCGAAGGGCCAATGGGATCAGAGCGATGATAATCAGCGCGTTGAAAATCACCGCGGATAAAATCGCCGATTCGGGGGTGCGCAGCCGCATGATGTTCAGCACTTCCAGCTGAGGAAAGGCAGCGGCGAACATCGCGGGAATAATGGCGAAGTACTTCGCCACGTCATTCGCGACCGAAAACGTGGTCAGTGCGCCTCGTGTGATCAGAAGTTGCTTGCCGATTTCGACGATTTCGATGAGTTTCGTCGGGTTCGAATCCAAATCCACCATGTTTCCGGCTTCTTTCGCGGCTTGCGTTCCGGTGTTCATGGCCACCCCCACGTCTGCCTGGGCGAGCGCCGGTGCATCGTTGGTGCCGTCGCCGGTCATGGCCACAAGCTTTCCCTTGGCCTGTTCGCGCTTGATGAGCGCCATCTTGTCTTCGGGTTTCGCTTCCGCCAGAAAGTCGTCCACGCCCGCTTGCCGCGCGATCGCAGCGGCGGTGAGCGGGTTGTCTCCGGTGATCATCATGGTGCGAATACCCATCGCGCGAAGATGGTCAAAACGCTCTTTCATGCCCCCCTTGACGATGTCCGTAAGCGCGATCGCGCCCAGCACGCGTCCGCTCTCCGCAACCAGGAGTGGTGTTCCGCCTGCATTGGAAATGTCCTGCACACTCATCTGCAGCTCAACCGGAACACCATTCCCGTGGTGATTAGTCAGACGAGTAATCGCTTCCAGAGCTCCCTTGCGGATTTCCCGGCCGTCGATATCAACGCCGGACATTCTGGTTTGCGCTGAGAAGGGGATGAAAGTGGCCGCGTGCGACGACAAGTCACGACCGCGGAGGTTGTAACGCTCTTTGGCCAGCACGACGATAGAACGCCCCTCCGGAGTTTCGTCAGCGAGCGAGGAGAGTTGCGCGGCATCGGCGAGATAAGCTTCATCGATACCGGGCGCCGGCAGGAATTGAGTAGCGGCGCGATTTCCCAGAGTGATCGTGCCGGTTTTGTCCAGCAGCAGCACGTCCACATCGCCCGACGCTTCCACCGCCCGCCCGGACATCGCGATGACGTTGCGCTGAATCATGCGATCCATCCCGGCAATTCCAATGGCGGAGAGCAGCCCTCCAATGGTCGTCGGAATCAAGCACACGAGAAGCGAGACCAATACGAATATGTTCTGCGGGGCGCCCGAGTAGACCGCAAAGGGTTGAAGGGTCACAACCGCCAGAAGAAAGATGATCGTGAGACCGGCGAGCAAAATGTTGAGCGCAATCTCGTTCGGCGTTTTTTGACGCGAGGCTCCCTCGACGAGCTTGATCATGCGGTCCAGAAAGGTCTCGCCCGGATTCGAGGTGATGCGCACTTTGATCTCATCGGAGAGCACTCGCGTGCCGCCGGTAACCGCCGAACGGTCGCCACCGGATTCGCGGATAACCGGCGCGGATTCTCCGGTGATGGCCGATTCGTCTACGGATGCCACACCGTCAATCACTTCGCCATCGCCGGGCACGAAGTTCCCTGCGGCCACAACCACGACGTCCCCGTGACGCAATTTAGAACTTGCGATCGTCTCGATGGAGTTATCGCTTCGCACACGGTGCGCCTGGGTTTCGGCGCGCGCCTTGCGCAGCGTTTCGGCCTGGGCCTTCCCCCTCCCCTCGGCCATGGCTTCGGCGAAATTCGCAAACAGCGCGGTGAACCACAGCCAAAGTGTGATCTGTAGTCCGAAGCCGAACTCTCCTGCGTGATGCGAGGCGTTCCACACAAGCTGGACCGTCGTGAGGAGCGCGCCCACTTCGACCACGAACATGACCGGATTCTTGACCATCGTGCGCGGATCCAGCTTGCGAAATGAATCCACCACCGCGCGAGCGAGAATCTTCGTGTCGGTGAGGGACTGTTTCCTGACTTGGGAGACTGGATTCATAGAACCTCAGAAGGATTTCCCTGCGGACATCAGCAGATGTTCGAGAATCGGTCCAAGGCTGAGGGCCGGGAAGAAAGTGAGCGCGCCCACGATCAAGATAGTGGATACGAGCAAGGTTGCGAAAAGTCCGCCGGTAACAGGAAATGTCCCCGCCGATTCCGGAACAGTTTTTTTCTGCGCGAGGCTTCCAGCAATGGCCAGAACCGGGATGATCATGAAAAACCGGCCCAGAAGCTGGGCCACGGCTGTGCTGGTGTTGTACCACATGGTGTTCACGCTCAAGCCTCCGAAGGCCGAACCATTGTTGCCGGTGGACGAAACGTACGCGTAGAGCACCTGGGACAACCCGTGCGGACCTGGGTTCGAAATGCTGGAAGTACCGAACGGCTCGACGATCGCTATCGCCGAAAAAACCAGGATGGTGAAGGTCAAAACCAGAATCGCGAGCATAGCCAGCTTGACGTCATAGGATTCGATCTTTTTACCCAGGTACTCGGGAGTCCGGCCCACCATGAGTCCGGCAATGAACACCGCGAGGATGACGAACACGACGATGCCGTAAAGACCGGCGCCGACTCCGCCGAAGACGACTTCACCCAACATGATGTTGATCAGCGG
>DATEVZ010000031.1:0-5452 GCA_035258265.1 Candidatus Acidiferrales bacterium | reverse complement strand
AGCGGCCCGTGTTCTTTCTTGCTGGCTTTCGTGGATGGTGAACCCGCGGGAGGAGGCGTGGTTTCCGCGTACAAAGGAGTGGGCGGACTCTTCGGCGCCAGCACGCTTCCAGCATTTCGCCGCCACGGCGTGCAAACGGCCTTACTGAACGCTCGCCTCGCATGGGCGCGCGATCACGGCTGCGATCTGGTGGCGAGCATCGCGCAGCCCGGAAGCGCCTCGCACCGCAATATCGAACGCTTCGGCTTCCGGGTCGCCTATACACGCACGAAATTGGTGCGGCCACTGTAGAGCACATTCGAGATCATCGGTTGTTATCAGTAAGGGTCTGGTGTATTACACATCTAGGAACTTCAAAAACAAATGACATCTCCGCCTTTGCCCGGGTCGGGAGCATTGCCGACCCAGCCGCGCCCTCGGACTTGGTTCGAGCGATGGCTTGTGACGATACTCATTGTCGCTGCCGTCTTCATCATCGTGGCATTCATCGGCGCGGTGTTTTACGGTATCGAGTATGCGTTCAGGGCTTCCTACCCATATCAACAGGCTGTAGAGCGGGCGACAGATTCACCAGCGGTCGCGGAGAAAATCGGAGCACCGCTGAATATCGGTTGGCTCGTTTTGGGCAATCTCAACTCTAGTGGACGAGAGGGAGGCACAACCATGAGCATTCCAATTTCCGGGCCATACGCCGCGGGCCACATCATCGTGGTGGCTAACAAGCACGCGAATCAATGGAAGTTCGAAACTCTTGAAGTGGAAGTAGACGGTCAAGACGAGCGCATTCCTTTGCTCGAGCCGGCGCCCGTGAAGTCTCCAGACGCGAACGGCAATCCAACCTGAGGCGTAAGTCGGCGGGCTAGTCCCACAGACTACGGGATCGCCACGCCCGATGCCTGTGGCCTACGCGCCAGTCGGAATGCCTCAGCGATGAGTTCTGGACCGGACGACAGGCCTGTGATCAATCCGCACGCAAACGCCTCCTGGGCGTTGATCTTGGAACCCGTGACGAGCATTTCCATCGCCCGGCCGCGCCCAATGAGCCGCGGCAGCCGCTGCGTTCCGCCCCAACCGGTGATGATTCCCAGCGCGCCGCCAGGATGCGCAAAAACGGCATCGTCGGTGGCGATTCGCGCGTGGCACGCAAGCGCCAAATCCAGCCCTCCTCCCAGGCAAAATCCGCGAATGGCCGCAACCACTGACTTTGGGCTTCGCGCAACTGTCGCCATCACTTCTTGCCCGCGCCGCGAAAACTCGAATACCTGCGTGCCGTGAAGCTGAACGACTTCCGCGATATCGGCACCGACTGCAAACGCACGTTCGCTCCCGCTGACGACTGCCCCGGCAAGTTCGGGCGCTTCCGCAAGTCGCCTCATCTCGTCCGCCAGCGCATTCATTACCGTGCGTTCCAGGCGAGGATATCCGTCATCGCTTTCCAATGTGAGAAGGACTATGTCCTCGCGCGTGGTCGCAACCAGGCGAGTGCTCACTGCCGCGTCAGGCTCCGTGCGGTGTGGCGGCAACGCGCTGGCGGATGAAATCAACGATGGATTGAGTAGTGGTGCCGGGAAGAAAAACTTCCGCGATCCCGCCCTTTTTCAGCGCGGGAATGTCAGCCTCGGGAATGATGCCGCCGATTAGCACGGTGACGTCATTCATCCCTTTCCCGCGCAGAAGTTCCATCAATCGCGGGCAAAGAGTGTTGTGCGCGCCGGAAAGAATCGATAGCCCGATCACGTCAACGTCTTCCTGCGCCGCCGCCGACGCAATCATTTCCGGCGTTTGCCGCAAACCGGTATAGATCACTTCCATGCCCGCGTCGCGCAGCGCCCGCGCGATGATTTTCGCACCGCGGTCGTGCCCGTCCAGGCCGGGCTTGGCAATCAAGACTCTAATTTTCTTGTCAGGCATATGCTCGCAAGAATACTCAAATCGCCATGAAAACGATAGGGACGGTCGTTTTCGTGTTGTCGGAAGCTATTTCAAATCCAGCAGGAAATCTTCCACCAGGGCGTCGAACTTGTCGGCATCGTCCACAAACAGGGCGTGCCCGTCGCCCTCAAACACTTCCAGTTTCGAGCCCTTGATCTTGGACTGCATGTCCACAATCGTGCTCATGTAAGAGCTCTTCTCCACGCAAATCACGGTGGGCTTGTCAATCTTCGGCAACACCGGCCGGTAATCCGACACAAAATATCCAACCAGGAGCGCTACTGCCGTATTCGTAGGTACGCGCAGCGATGCCTGGATCAGTTTTTGCAGGTAATCTTCCGGCTGCGGTTTGTGGAAGTTTATTTTTCGTATGAATCCGTCCGCTGCGTTTTGCCTGTCCTCCAGGATTCCTTTCAACATTCCAAAATCCTGGTCGGCGTCGCCCATCCCGCGGCCGCCGGCATCATTATCCACGAGCACGAGTCCGGCAAAATCTCCAGTTCCGAACTGGTCCACATAGGCCATCGTTTCCACTACTGCCATGGACCACGACACGATCACCACCGGCGCAAGATGCAACTGGTCGACCACCGCCTTGATGTCTCGTGCGCGAGCCGCTGGATACAGCCCGTCGTTCGTTTGCGAGGAATCCCCCTGCGACCGCGGATCCATCGCCACGACGCGATAATCGCGCGAAAAATAATCAATCTGCTTCTGCCAGATCCATGCTGGCATCGTCCAACCCGGGACGAACAGGATGGAAGGGAACTTGTGTCTCGCGGAAACTCCAATCTCGCCTTTCTCAATCACCGCGCCCGCCGGCATCGGATTACCGACCTGCGCGCTAGGAGTAGTAGCCAATCGCCCCGACTCAACGTAATGGATCTTCACCCCATCCGAAGTAGTGACGAAGCCACCCTTAACCGACGGCTTCTTGTCCTTCGCATGCGCCACTCCGGCACCAAACGCCAAACCAAACGCGATTGCCACGATAATGCGCGATCGAGCTGTGCGGGTCGAGGTGGCTCTTGTCGCGGGCTTCATATCTGCGTGCACTCCGGATTTCCTCTGTGCTCTCTTTGTGTTAAATCTTTAAAACTAGCCAACTCACAACCGGAAACGGCGAATGCCATCCTTAAGCATCGCAACATTAAAGTTAATCAACAACCCGACCTTGCACCTGGAGAGTCGAAGGTAGGTAAGGACAACAGCTTCAGTATAGGCGCCAAGCTCCCCACCGCCTTCCACTCGACAACCACGCGCCGGTCGACTACGAGATCCATTCGATAGCCGCATCCAAGCTTCACATCTTCGTAGACGACGGGCGTCGGCTTTTGAAACTCCTATGGCCGCACCAATGATTGCTCCGGTGATCGCATTGTCGTCCACGGCTAGGGGCACAACTTTACCACAGAGGACACCAGAGGAAGTGCAGAGGGCACGGAGACGACTCGCGACAATTCTAATACCACGAGCGGGGTAAGAAAACGCTCGCTAAGTAATCGCGACTTCTTCGTAGATGCCGAAGACTTCGCGCATCGCGTCGCAAATTTCGCCTAGGGTGGCGTACGCCTTCACCGCATCGTAAATATGCGGCATCAGATTTGCCGTCCCCGCTGCCGCTTTGCGCAAAGCGTCCAGCCGCCGTTCGACTTCCGCCTCCGAACGTTCCGCGCGCAACTTCCGTAGCCGAACCGCCTGGCGTTCCGCGACCGTCTCATCAATCTGCAGGATCTCGATGCCTTTTTCTTCGGCCACGTAGTCGTTCACGCCGACGATGATCTTTTCCTTACGGTCCACCGCCATCTGATACATGTATGCAGCCTCCGCAATCTCGCGCTGCGGGTAGGCGCGTTCGATCGCGGCCACCATGCCGCCCAGCGCGTCGATTTTCTCGATGTAGTCCCACGCGCCGCGCTCGACTTCATTGGTCAAGGTCTCGACAAAATACGATCCGCCCAGCGGATCCGCCGTATTGGTCACGCCGCTCTCGTGCGCGATGATTTGCTGCGTGCGCAGCGCCAGAGTAGCCGCAAATTCCGTGGGCAACGCCCACGCTTCGTCCAGCGAATTAGTGTGCAACGACTGCGTGCCGCCCATCACCGCAGCGAGCGCCTGCAGAGCCGTGCGCACCACGTTGTTATAGGGCTGCTGTGCGGTCAAGGAACATCCCGCGGTCTGCGTGTGGAAGCGCAAAGCCCATGAACGGGGGTTCTTCGCGCCAAAACGCTCCGTCATCGTCTCGTGCCAGATTCGCCGCGCCGCGCGGTATTTCGCGATTTCCTCGAAGAAATCGTTGTGCGCGTTAAAGAAAAACGATAGCCGTGGCGCGAAGTCGTCCACATCCATGCCACGCCGCACGCCCCATTCGACATACTCGATTCCATCGCGCAAAGTGAACGCGAGTTCCTGAATCGCCGTCGAACCCGCTTCGCGAATGTGATAGCCGCTGATCGAAATCGGATTGAACCTCGGAGTGTTTTTCGCGCCGAACTCGAGCGTATCCACCACCAGCCGCATCGAAGGCTCCGGCGGGTAGATGTATTCTTTCTGCGCGATATATTCCTTCAGAATGTCGTTTTGCAGTGTGCCGGATATTTTCTTCCAGTCCGCGCCCTGCTTTTCCGCGACGGCCAGGTACATCGCCCAGATCACCGCGGCCGGCGAATTGATGGTCATCGAAGTCGTCACATCAGCCAGCGGGATTTTGTCAAAAAGCACTTCCATATCCGCGAGCGAACTGATCGCGACTCCGCACTTCCCAACTTCGCCCTCCGACAACGGATGATCCGCGTCGTAACCCATCAAGGTTGGCAGATCGAACGCGACCGAAAGTCCCGTCTGCCCCTGCGAGAGCAAATAACGAAAACGCGCGTTGGTGTCCTCGGCGGCTCCGAAACCGGCGAATTGCCGCATCGTCCACAATTTTCCGCGGTACATCGTGGAGTGAATGCCGCGCGTGTAAGGAGGCGTTCCCGGATAACCCAAATCCGCCTCCGGGTTCCAATCCGGCAAATCGGCGGGAGTGTATAAGCGCCGGATTGGATAGCTTGAGACCGTGGTGAATTCAGCGGCGCGCTCGGGCGATTTCTGCAACGTAGGCTGCAACGTTTTTTCTTCCCACGCGCGTTCGCCTGGTGAAAGCTGGCGCTCCGGCTCCAATGTCGCCGTGGTTTGCGATCTACTCAACTTCGCTTTGTCGTTCGATTTCTCGGCCATGGGAGGGGCTCCTTACAGACACGCGCGAGGCGCCAGCAAAGCACAACTGCGACGCTAACAACATTTTAGGGCAATGAAACGGCAGCGGCAACAAGCAGAAAGTCGCGGCAGGTTGGTCCCAAGCAACTATAAATTCCCGTGCGCAGTCCAGTAAAGATGCTAACCAGATGGGATGAGAAGGCCGGTCTCCCGCGGGATGCGATACGCTCCCAGTGATCGACGCGCTCGAGGCGCAAAAAAAAGGAGACCGGCTATGAAAAAGACTAGCACTGTTCGGGTAAATGGAAACATGATTTTCAAA
>DATEVZ010000030.1:0-3399 GCA_035258265.1 Candidatus Acidiferrales bacterium | reverse complement strand
CTGGATGCCCTGATCCACATCGCCGGTCACGTTGTCGTAGTAGTGCGAATCTATGTAGAACTTTTCCGCTTCGCTCGCGCGGTCGCGCAAGGTGTAGGCTTTCTTGGTGTATTCGGCGCCCACGCTGCGCTCTCCCATGTTTGTTTGCACCTGGCCCAGCGTTGCGTAGGCCATGGCAAAATTGGGATCGAGGGCAGCCGCTTGTTTGAAGAAAGGTGCGGCGGTTTCCTCACCCTTGTTCGCGCGCGCCTGCAATCCCAGGCTGTAGTCCTTCAGCGCTTCCAGCGAAGAGGTCGTAGCCTCACCGATCGGTGTGTTGAACTTCTGAATGGAGGCGAGCGATTCGCCCAACTTTCCGCGAATGTCCTCGGCGGCTTGGCCCAGCGCGCCGAGGACGTGATCTTTGTCGGGAGCTTGCGCCGTGGCGGTTGCCAGAGTTTCGCCGGATGCGCAGTTAAGCGCGCTCAGAATCAAATTGTAGGTGTTGCCGATTTGTGCGATCGATCCTTCCATCACGGCGGCAGACTGTGTGCGCTGGCAGATTTGCCGCGCGAGTTCATTGGTCACACGTCCCGCAGCCGGCTGGCCCATGTATTGGAGCGTTTGCTGCATTTGTCTATCGGAGAGAATGTGCAGGAAAGGAGATTGCGCGAGCTGCGCTGCGAGGCCCTGGCGCAGCGCGCCGTCGAAAACCGGGTCACCCGTGGTATTGGTGAAATCGGCGAGCACGATGGAGCCTTGTCCTGTGAGCTTTGGGCCGCGATGCATGAAGAAATACGCGCCTGCGGCGACGACGGCTACGATTGCTGCCACGCCAGCGACAATTGGCCATCGTTTTCCTAGCGTGGTGGATGACGTTTGAGTCTGCGCGGGGAATGCGGCGGACGACGCGCTCGCGGCTGATGTCGGCGTGCCCAGCGCAGCGGGCTGAGTTGCCGTTAGGGGCGCCGCGCTTGTTCCGCCTGACGGCGTCATCGCTGCGATCGCGTGGCCGCTTGATGGCGCTGCCTGGGTCGCGGTCTCCCGATGGATTCCCGAGGTTTGCGCGATTGTTTGCGCGGACATGACCGCACCGGAAAGGCGGCTCGAGCCGGTGTCGCGCTTGAGGCGCGCGAGATCGGTGCGCAGTTCGGCGGCGTGCTGATAGCGCATGCGGCGATCTTTTTCGAGCGCCTTGGAGATGGCTTCTTCCAGCCTCGGCGGAATATCCGGATTCAAGCGCACCGCCGGCGCCGGAGGCTTTTCGAGGATGGCGTTGAAGACAACCGCGGTCGTCGCGCCGCGGAAGGGAACTGCGCCGGTGGCCATTTCATACAGCACGGCGCCAAAACTGAAAAGATCGCTGCGGACGTCCAGGGGCTCTCCGCGCGCTTGCTCGGGCGACATATATGCGACAGTGCCGACCGCTGTGCCTGCACTGGTGAGGTCCGCTTCACTGATTGCGGGGCGATCTACGGTGGGCGCCGAAAAATTCGCGGCGCGCGTCTCGTCCGGCGTAGCCAGAATCTGCTTGGCCAAGCCAAAATCCAGAATTTTGGCGTGCCCGCGGTCGGTGATGAATAAATTCGCGGGCTTGATGTCGCGATGGACGATGCCTTTCGAGTGCGCCGCGTCGAGGGCGTCGGCAATTTCGATGCCCAGGTCGAGCAGCAGCTCCATCTCGAGCGGACGTCCGGAGATGCGGTGCTTCAGCGTCATGCCATCGAGAAATTCCATGGCGATGAACGGATGTCCGTCACCCTGGCCGATTTCGTAGATGGTGCAGATGTTGGGATGGTTCAGCGCGGAGGCGGCGCGGGCTTCGCGGCGGAAGCGTTCGAGCGCCAGAGCATCGCGGACGAGGTCATCGGGCAGGAATTTCAGAGCAACGAAGCGGCCGAGTTCAGTGTCTTCTGCTTTGTAAACGACACCCATGCCTCCGCCGCCGAGCTTTTCAACGATGCGGTAGTGCGAAATTATCTGGCCGATCAGAGACGAGGAGTCCGGCATGTGGCGCACATATTAGGTTGTGCGGGAAGGCAAGTCAACGAACTAAGGTGTGACGCGAATATGACGTTCCATGGCGTGCGCAACTTCCAGCCTTGATCGTTCGTACGGCCGCACTTGCGCCGGCAAGGTGCCAGTTCAAAGTTGCCGGCGAGACGCCGGCGCTACACAGGCTGCGAAGGGCGCGCTATTCGACGGCGATTCTGGTGCCTTGGCGCGCGGTCTTTGATACGCGTTCGATGCGCGCGTCTATTACTTCGCGGATCGCTTTGAGGAATTCGATGCGCGAATTCGCCAGGTGCTCTTTTGCGGCGGGCGGCACGCCGAAGAGGTCGCGGAAGTGATCGAAGACTTCATTGCAGACGCAGCGTTCATTATGGGCGTGCTGGCTCGTTTCATTTTGACTGGCCTGTTGCTCACTCATTGTGCCTCCTTCATTTCGACTGTCAGGATCCGATTTTCAAGCCTGGCGCGACCCGGCTGCAGCGCTGCCATAGAACGCGGAAGGCCTATATGTCGACGGAAGGTGCCGACCTCAACTACGAGTTCGTCGCCCTTCTTGAACAAGCCGATCTCGCCCTTGGTGGCAAAAGGCAATTGTACCCGGACTTCGTAAACTCCGTTGCCTTTTCCGAAGTGATAAGGCCTTTCCGTGCGCGTGACGGCGGAGGGATCGTCATCGCCGGGATAGAGGATTCGAGCCAGGTCCTCGAGCCGTTGTTTGCCGAGCACTTCATGTGCGAACAGCGGGACCCGCTTCACCGGAACTGGCGCGAAATACTCTTCGATCTCTTTGAGAACTTTTTCCTGGGACGCGTGCCACTCGCTGAACCAGCTGTCCCTGACGTCGGGTGGGAGCACGCGATTGACAATGACCGTATCCACCGTGAGTCCGTGAAGCGAGAAGTAAACAAAGGCGCGCTGTGTTTCGCGCAGGACCATTTTTTCTGGGTTCGTGACCAGCCTGACGCTGGTCGTTTGCGGATCCTCGAGGAGGTCGTCAACGCCCTCTAGCTTGTCGAAGAGATTGCGGATGTTGACGAAGTAATTGTCCGTGGGGAGATCGAAAGGCGCGACGCGGTTCGCGATGGGGCGCACGGCTTTGAGCAGATTGCGCTGAAAAGGAAAAATGTGCTTCATGTACCAGTCGAGCGTGGTCGGCATGCTGATGAAACGGAGCGATTCGGCGGTGGGCGCCGCATCGAGGACGATCACGTCGTAGCGCTGCTCGCGGCGATACTGATTGATGTACATCATCGCGCTGAGCTCTTCCATGCCGGGCAGGATCGCGAGCTCTTCGGCTTCGACACCGCTGATTCCGGTGGTGCGCAACACGGAGCTGACGTATGACGAAATTTCCTGCCAGTGGCGCTTGATCTCTTTCTGAATATTCAATTCCAGGATCGAAAGGCG
>DATEVZ010000029.1:0-18760 GCA_035258265.1 Candidatus Acidiferrales bacterium | reverse complement strand
GCCGTGTGCTTCTGGGAGTGGCATCATGAGCACCCGATCATCGATCTCCATCTTTTCAGGGACCGCTCGTTCGCGGTCGGTAACCTGATGATGTTTATGGTCGGCTTCGCGCTGTTGTCAAGTACGGTGCTGATCCCTCAGTTCGTACAGGAGTTGATGGGATACACCGCAGAGCAAGCCGGACTGGCGCTGATGCCAGGCGGAATTGCGATTATTTTGTGCATGCCATTTGTGGGCTACTTACTTGGCCACACCGATGCGCGACGGCTGCTATTTTTTGGATTCACGCTTCTTTCGATCGCCCTCATTCACATGACTAACTTCGATACCTTGGTGGATTTCCGCACGGTGGCAACGTCGCGGGCCTTCCAGGCGCTGGCCCTGGCGTTCCTTTTTGTTCCGATCAATACAGCCGCCTACGCTTTTTTGCCGCCTGGAAAGAATAATGCTGCTTCTGGTTTGATCAACCTCGCGAGAAACGTGGGCGGCAGCGTGGGAATTTCGTTTGTCACCACGATGCTGGCGCGGCGCGCACAAGCCCATCAATCCGATCTGACGCATAACCTTAATTCAGGGAATGGCCAATATCAGGCGCTGATCAACAACACAACGCGTCTGCTGGAGTCGCACGGATCGAGCGCTTATGAAGCCGCGCGCCAAGCGCACGGAATCGCAGCGAACTTGCTGAATCAGCAGGCAACGATGCTGGCATACATAGATAATTTTTGGATTCTGGGAATCCTCGTTGCGTTCATGGTTCCTCTGGTGTTCTTGATGAAGAAAGTGAAACCGGGCGGCCCAATGGCGGTACACTAGGGCCATTGGGGTTCGACCGTGCCGGTCAAGATCATCACCCTCGAACGAGAGTACGGCAGCGGCGGCACGCTGATCGCGAAGTCGCTCGCTGAACACCTTGGTTGGAAACTCTGGGACGAAGAAATCACCGCTGAAATCGCGCGCGCCGCAAATGTGGATGCGCTGGCCGCGAAACGCTGCGACGAGCGTGTGGACCCATTCTTGTACCGCCTTTTCAAGGTGTATGCGCGCGGCAGTTATGAACGCGCTCTGGCCATCGGCGACTCCCGCGTGTTCGATACAGATTGCATGGTGGAAATGCTGCACCGCGTGATCGAAGACGTGGCTTCGCGCGGCAATTCCGTGATCGTAGGGCGCGGGTCGCCGTATATTCTTCGCAATCGCGCGGATGTATTTCATGTTTTTATCTATGCGCCAGTCGAGGAAAAAGTTCGGCGCCTTCGATCCATTGGCAGATCCGAGAAGGAAGCACTGCGGTTGGTGAACGAGGTGGACCGGGAACGCGCCGATTTCATTCGCCACTATTTCGGCGCCGAATGGCCGCACCGGCCGCTCTACAATCTGATGATCAATTCGAAATTCGGCGATGAATTCGTGATCAACACGATCCTGCAAAATGTCGAGGCGCTCAACAAGTTTCACGCGCAGCAGCGAGCCACCGCGCAGCCTGCCTAGCAGTTCGCTCTTCCCAGCGTATGGTTTTCGGATGGAGTCGGCCCAACTGCTTACCGAATTCGTTTAGAGCGACGACGTCTTGTGGTTAAGGAACTCGCTGAAACTTGCCGCGGATTAGCTCTTCCCGTAGTCTGATTCTCTTGGCTAGGTAGCCAACAAATTCAATTAGGGAATGTGAATGAGCTGTCCGATTTGCGAAAAGCGGCCGCCAAAGCGGCTTTGTCCGGCGATGGGCGAGAAGATTTGCGCGGTTTGTTGCGGGCGCGAGCGCGAAGTCACAATTGATTGTCCGCAGGATTGCTCGTACTTGATCACGGCGCATCGGTACGAGACCGAGCACCGCGAGCCAATTTCGCGCGACACGCTTCCCTATCCCAAGATCGAATTCGATGTGGAATTTATCTACGAGCGCTGGCCTGTGGTCAGCGGCATCGCGGCAACGATCCTGAATTTCCAGGCACAGAACAAGGATCTGAACGATGTTGCTGTTCTTTCGTCGCTAGAAGCTCTGGCCGAAACGTATCGCACTCTTGCAACGGGAATTTACTACGAACGGCCCCCGGATTTGCCGGTGGCGCACGCGCTCTATGCCGCGATTGCCGAACTTCTGGACAAAATGCGGAAAGAACAAGCCGAGCGCGCAGGATTTCCGGCGCTCAGGGAATCCGACATTCTGAACTTGCTGGTTTTTCTATTGCGCGTCGGCAAACAGGAGACGAATGGGCGCCTGCGTTCGCGCGCATTCCTCGGGTTTTTGCGCACGCGGTTCCCTCTACCGGCCGAAGCGGCGAAGGAAGCATCGCGGATTATTGTGCCATGATACTGGATCACGGGGGCACGGCCCTCCTACGCAGCGTTCCCGCCGCGTCATCAGGACGCAACCGGCGCGTCTCCGACATGCCGCGCCGCTCACTTGCGCAGATGGCTACCTGGCTTCGCCTGGCTTGAACAGCGGGTTGTAAATGATGCCCAGCACGTTGCCGAAAGGGTCGCGCACCTCGCCGGCAAGCATCCCGCCGCCGACGTCTTGTATTTCCTCCACTGGAGTGGCACCGAGATCGAGCAGCCGCTGGTATGCTGCGCGCGCGTCCTCAACTCCCCAGTATGCGACTCCGGCTGGCGCTCGTTTTGTCTCCGCTTTCGCGGGCACCAAGCCAAGGTCATATCCACCGACGTTATAGCCCACGTAGTAGGCAGGCTCGTCGAAATAAGGCGGGAAACCCAACGCTTTCGTGTACCACTCCTTGGCCTTGGCCATATCCTGCACTTCGTACTTCACGGTGCGCAAACCCAGAAACATGGAGTGCTCCTTTGCGTCGCTAATTGTTACGGATGGCGCCGCAGTAGCCGCCGAAAGATCTACGTGGCCGGCTAGGTACGCAAGCAAGCATAGCCCTGCAAGAAGCAGAGTGAGCGCGGAGACGTGCTTCAACTTCATGCCGCGTGCAGGCTTGGTTTGTGGGACTAACGGCGCCGACTCCAGGGCGTGCGAAGCGCTCCTTTTGCGTCTGTGGCCTTTCGAACGTCCGGTCCTCATCCTGGGCATCATTGCGCTCCATTCTCGAGTGAAAGCTGCAGCTGCGGTGAACGCCACGCCCGGTTAATCGAGCGGTCCGGGCGCGAACCGAGACCGTATTTATTGCGCAGATTTTCGACGCGCGCTGCAAGGTTCTTCTTGTAAGCATCAGGCGCGTTTCCGTGACGTCCGTACCAGGCATGATATTGGCGCGACAGCTTGGGGAATTTTGCGTCCAGGAATGGCAAAAAATGTTTCAGGGACGTGGGCGTCAGAAACAGCACGTTGCCGGCAAACCAACGCGCGCGAGCGTCGCGCGCTGCGCGTGCCAGCGCGTCCAGATCTTCGGGGCGGTCGGTGATGCCGGGAAGAATCGGCATGGCCAGCACTCCCGCGGAGACCCCGGCTTCATTCAGAACGCGCACCGCTTCCAAACGCAAATCCGGCCGTGGCGCCCGAGGTTCGAGCATTCGAGCGAGCCTGCTGCGCACGGTGGTAACGCTCAGGTTCACCACCAACGCGGAGCGTTCCGAAATACGCTTCAACAAATCAACGTCGTGCAGCACCTGATTCGACTTCGTGGTAATGGAGAGATTCAGGCCCTCGCGCTCGGCCATTTTTTCCAGGATCGCGCGTGTCGCGCCGAATTCGCGCTCGGCCGGCTGGTAAGGATCGGTGGCTGTGCCGATGGCGATGTGTTCGCCCCAGATCTTCTCGCTGGCTAAATCGCGCTGGGCTAGGGGGCCGGCATCCTTCTTCACGTATATCTTGGACTCGAACTCGTTGCCATCGAGCTCCATATATTCGTGGGTATAGCGCGCATAACAGTAGTGGCAGCCGAATTCGCACCCGCGGTACGGGTTCACGGTCCAGCGAAACGGGACTCGTTCGGAATCGCAGTGGTTCAGTATGGAACGGACGGGCAGCAGGAAATACTCCGTCCCGCGCTTGGCTTCGGCGCGAGGGGAGGAAGCGGCGAGGCGTGCAATGCCGACCAGTTCCGTAGCGGGCTTCGTACTCCGGCTTGGCGTCGGAGGGGGCGCGGAAGCTTCGCTGGCGGACTCACAGGTGCCGTGGCGAGCGGCTGTGGGGAAAAGGGTGAGACTGGTCTGCTTCGCACGCTTCCGAGGACGCTCAAGCGTCGCTGGTGTCGCACGAAGAATGGGGAAAGTGGCCATTGATTGCCTCGCCGCACGAGGGAGACTATATTCGCCTTTTGTTCGCTATGTCAACTATTATTTTCGCTTTTAGTTCGCCTGTACAGGCGGGCAGCACGCGCTCTGGAAACCCGGCGGATGGCCAGATGTCGAACCGCGGTCAGGCCGATATACTCGCAGGGAAAGACCTGGCGGGAGCTGCGTTGGCGCAAATCGGCATCCTCATCGTTGACGACGATATCGTCAGTCAGCGCGCGTTGAAAAACATCCTCGATTCAGAGGGTTGGCGCGTGCGCATCGTTCCGCTCGCCTCGGCAGCCATGTTCGAACTGGCGACCGGGGAATGGAATCTGGTCATCGTGAACGTGGCGATGACCGACGTACGCGGCCCGCTCTTCTACACGCTGAAAGATCTGGCTCAAGGTGCAGCGGACGCACCGGAAGACGCCGTTCTCGATGCTGCCCGCCCCAAGGGTATCCGCGTGCTCTTCTTGGTACCGATGCTAGCGGCAAAGCAGGCGCAGCCGGTCCTCGAGCGCGAGGCGCTGCCCTACCTACTCAAGCCCTACCATTTGCATGACTTCCTGGAGAAAGTAGGCGAGCTTTTGGTAGAGGCGGGCGCTCTTGCCGATCCCATCCGCAGCATGCGGAATTTTGCTTCGAGCACCAAAAAGCGGCGCGGCGTCCGGACCGCTCGCACTAGCCGGCGCAACACGATGTTTGCTTCTCGCGATGATTACCAGATGTCCGAAGAAGATCTGCTGGAATGGGAACGGACCGAAGAAGAAGAGAAGAAGAAACGCGAGAAGCAAATTAAGGATCGCGAACACCTTTAACTAAGCTGCAGGTCCTTGGCAGTGTCAACTTCCTTCCGCGCGGTCAGATCAGCAAACCACGTTTGCCGGCGAGACGCCTGCCGGTAGGCAGTCCGGCGCTACTCCGAAAAATCCTGCAAGGAATTGATGCCCGCACGTTCTCACCATGAAGCCGCGCGGATTTTCGTTGCCGCCGCGAGCCATCCAGGAGAACGTCATGCAGGCCATTCCGAAGTGGATATGGATCCTAAGTCTGGGCGCCACCGTCACTTTAGCTGTTATTGTATCTTGGGCTTGCAGTACTTCACGTGCAGTCGTTAATGCCGAGCCCTTGATCGAGGTCGAGGCGGAACCCAGCCCGCAAGCACCTGCCGGCTGGCGCATCGGCCAACCGGTAACGTACGAAACTCTCACCGTGTTTCCGGTGCTCTCATCGCAAGACGCGGATACCGAGGCATTTCAAACGCTCGACGCAGCGCTCGCCTCGGGCGAAGCAGTCGTTACCGAGCAGGGCGATGCCATCCGTCGGTCGCGCAATGGCGACGCTCAACCGCTTCCGTACGTCTCCAGCGGCGCGCAAGTCAACCAGCTTGTGCTCATCAATCGTGGCAAGAGGCCGCTGCTGCTGCTCGCAGGCGAGGTGGTTTCCGGCGGCAAGCAGGATCGCATCATCGCCAAAGACCGCATCATTCCGATCGGGGCGAAACCGCTGCCGCTCGATGTGTTTTGCGTCGAGCATAGCCGTTGGACTAACGGCGACGCGAAATTTTCCGCAGCGCGAACGATGGTTCATCCCACCGTGCGCGAAAAGGCCGCGATCGATTCGGACCAGAGCCAAGTGTGGGCGGCCGTGCGTGGTGACACGGCTGCGGCAATGGAGCAACGTGACCTGGGGTCCAACCTAGCGGTGACGCCCCCACCTATTTCATCGCAGCAGCTTTCGCGGCTCATGGCGTCGGCTGCACCGACCGAAGGCTATCGGAGTATTTATCAATCCGCAGCCGTCGGACCGTCAGTTGAGAACTTCGCGCAGGAAGTGCAGAAGCGTTTCGAGCGCGCGACGTCCGGGCTTAAGGGCGAGCGTGTTGTCGGCGTCATCGTCGCATACGGCGGCGAAGTCGCTTGGAGCGATATTTTTGCTTCCTCGGAACTTTTCGACGCCTATTGGCCGAAGCTGCTGCGCAGTTATGCGGTGGAAGCGCTGACGCGTCCTGCCGCACAGGAGAAGGTTTCGCTTTCCGACGCGCGGGATTTTCTGCGTCCAGCGATTGGCCACGTGCACGAAGAAACCGAGCCGGGCGTCTATCGTTGGCGCGAACGAAGCGAAGGCCGCGTCGCGGAAATCGAGCTCGAGGCACTCGAGCCGAAGCCACTGACGCTGCACTGGTTGAAGGTGCTGCGCACTAGCTAGAAATAAAGCCGGGCTCGTGGCGGACCGCATTGTGGCGTGGATTCCTGGTAGGGGCGCTGCTTGCTGCGCCCGGTCTTTAACGTGGCACCAGCGCTGCGTTGACTTTCTGTCGAAACTAGCCAAGGCCAAAAACAGCTGGCGAGACGCCTACCTGCCGGTAGGCAGGCCGACGCTATGCGAAAAGCCGCACTTCGCTGAGGTCGGGCGTTTCGGCGAGCAACTCGGCAATCGTTTTCTTCAGCACCGGATGGAGGGCGCCCGGCGTTATCTCAGTGAACGGGACTAGCACGAAACGGCGCTGCGCTATGCGTGGATGCGGAATTTCCAGCCCCACTTCCCGAACGATCATCGTGCCAAAAAGCAGAATGTCCATATCAATCATGCGCGGCCCCTTGGGAGTAACGCGCAGGCGGCCCATCGAGCGCTCAATCTCCAGCAATACGTGCATCAGTTCTCGCGGCGTTGAATCGGTTTCCACTTCAACCACGCAATTCAGAAACCAGTCCTGTGCGCGCACTTCCACCGGCTCGGTTTCATAGAGCGCCGATTGCCGCACCACGCGCACGCCATGCGCGGGCAAGACCTCGATCGCGCGGGCGATGTTCAGCGCTCGGTCTCCGATATTCGATCCCAACGAGAGATAGATCCCCTGCATGGATGCGAGACCATTCTAGCCTGAAGAGGATTGCATTCACCGCAGAGACGCCGTGTTTGCAGAGAAAATTCGCCGAGTCGAAGCTTTCTTGCGACGTTCGATGGCGCAGCTATACCCGCGATGGTGCAAGTCACGAACAATCCCGCTACGACGCCCGTCAGCGTGGTTGCCACTCCTGCTACTACGGCTAGGTTCTGGCAGCCGCACGATTTCATGAACTTCTCGAATCGCCCTGTGACTTTGCCTCTAGCATCTCGCACGGCGTGGCTGCTGGCGTTTTTTTGGTTTTGCGTTCCTGGCGTGGTTCGCGACACCAACAAACCGGAACGCAACCTGGCGTCGCACCGCTTCTGATTCAGTCGCGTGGCGATCGTCATTGCCATCGTTGCAATCTGCTCAATCGCGGCTTGCGGCGGCTCGAGCACGTCCACGAAACAGCCTCCGAACTACACGGTGACATTCACTGCCACAACAGCCAGCACCAAGCAGACCATCAATTTCACGCTTACGGTGAACTGTACGGCGAAGCAATTGTCTTTGGTGAAATTCACCGGATGAAGAGCTAGCTTGGGGGGTTCGCTTTTCAGCTAAATAGGCCGGGCTGGCGGCGTGGTTCGTCCATTTTGAAATGCTTGTAGGCCAAGGCTGTGGCTACGCGGCCGCGCTGGGTGCGGTCCAGCAACCCTAGCTGCATCAGGTAGGGCTCGTAGATTTCCTCAATGGCGTCTTCTTCTTCGCTGAGCGAAGCGGCTAGCGTGTTCAAGCCCACCGGACCGCCAGAATACTTTTGGATAATTGTGAGGAGCAGGTTGCGGTCCACTTCGTCAAGTCCGTGCTCATCCACGCCGAGCATTGCGAGTGCGTCGCGCGCCACACCCAGATTGATGTGGCCTGTGGCGCGCACTTCCGCGAAGTCGCGAACGCGTCGCAGCAGACGATTGGCCACGCGCGGAGTGCCACGGCTGCGCCGGGCAATTTCGGAAGCGCCGGACTCGTCCATGGTGATGCCCAGAATCTTTGCCGAGCGCTGCACGATGCGCAACAAGTCGTCGGGCGAATAGAATTCCAGGCGATGCACGATGCCGAAGCGCGAGCGTAGCGGCGCCATGATCAGTCCCGCGCGGGTAGTTGCACCGATCAGTGTGAAGCGATTCAATTGATAGGGGTGAACACGCGCGCCGGGGCCTTGGCCAATGATCAAGTCCACGCGGAAATCCTCCATCGCGGGGTACAGGATTTCCTCCATGGAGGGCTGCAGGCGATGGATTTCATCGAGAAAGAAAAAATCGCTTTTTTCCAGCGACGTGAGCACCGCGGTGAGGTCGCCTTTTTTCTCGAGCAAAGGGCCGGAGCTGATTTTGATGGCTGAGCCCATTTCGTTCGCGAGGATTTGCGCGAGCGTGGTCTTGCCCAGGCCCGGTGGGCCGTAGAGCAGCACGTGATCGAGAGCTTCGCCGCGCGTGCGCGCCGCTTCGACGGCAATCTGCAGATTTTCCTTCACGCGATTCTGGCCGATGTAATCGGATAATTTCGTCGGCCGGATGCTGGCTTCGATGCGCGCGTCGTCATCAAGCGCCTGGCCTGAGATGATTCGATTGTGCGGATGATTCACTTTTTCAGGCATTTTCGTCATTCGTCGTGTTTCGATTTTTGCATGACGGCGCCGCCCAGCACCTGAAGCGAGGCGCGCAATAATGATTCAAAATCGTTGCCCACCGTACCGCGAGACTTCGCCATGGCGCTTTCCACCGCCCGTTCATCGTAGCCCAGATTCACTAGCGCCGACGCTACGTCTGATTCAAGCTGTGAATGCGTCGCCGGCTTCCCTACCTCCGGCACATCCACCGCAGCCAGTTTATCGCGCAATTCAAGCACTATGCGCTCGGCTGTTTTGCGTCCCACGCCGGGGATTCGGACCAGCTGCGCGAGATCACCTTTGCGGATCGCGGGGACAAGTTCATCCAAACCCATGCCGGAAAGAATCTTCAGGGCGAGCGAGGGGCCGACACCCGAGGCGGATATCAGCAGCTCGAAGCACTGTTTTTCGCGCGAGGTCAGGAAACCATACAGCGCCAACTGGTCTTCACGCACATGCGTATGAACCAGGAGAGTGGCTTCCGCATGGAGCGCGCCAAGACTCGTAAAGGTTGAAAGCGGAATGAGCACCTGGTAACCGACGCCGCCCACGTCCAGCAGCACAAGGTTTGGGCGCTTTTCGATCAGCTTGCCGCGCAGCGATCCAATCATGCCCAGCGATTATTGATTAGGGGCGCAGAGGTGTCAAACGCAGCGCGTCCGGCTATTTCGGTGCGCAGCGAAACATTTTGAGACGCGCGTGCGTACCAATATTCGGAGTCGGGGACTTTTCCGCGCGTCTTTGCGGCGCGAGCACTGTTCGGTTTTGCGCGGACGGTGTTCGTTTTCGCGTTAACTCATCAGTTTATTTCCCTGCGATATTTTTTCGTTAAATCCTTTGTGATTTTGCTCTCGCCCTGCAAACCTCCGCGTCTAAGCGTGTGCGAGGGGCAAACAAAATCCGAGGAGGAAGTAAAAATGTCGCGTCACTCAAGGAAGCAGATTTTTACAATTCTCGCGGCGCTGGTGCTCCTGGTTTCGATCAGCGCGCAGATGGCTCCAGCAAAAGACACCAAGGCGGGCGTAAACACAACCATGAGCCTGCTGAATCCGACGACTCTTGCGGGTAAGGACCTCAAGCCCGGCGACTATGCCGTAACCGTGGACGATACACACGTGAAGCTTTCGATGAACGGCAAAGTCGTAGCCGAGGCGCCCGTACAATGGAAGGATGAGACCAGCAAGGCAAGGTTCTCGGCCTTCGTGATCAACGACAACAAGATCACCGAAATTCACTTCGGAGGCAAAACGCGATTCGTAACCATTGCCGAGTGAAATTTCAAGACCACCTGCAGACCCCAGAGAGCACGTCCCCCAGCGGGCAGCGTTCGCGAGAGCGATCGTTGCCCGCCGTCTTTTTTGCTAACACTGTAGACCTCCCACGCCGCACACCGACCAGATTTTAATGATGGATTGAAATCCTCTGAACTTTTCGTTTGCCACGCCCGCGAGCGCCGTGATATCCGTTATTGTGGCGATGCACTGTCAGCAACATCTTCGGCCAGTGACCCTCCCGATTCAGCGGTTGTGGTATTCACTCGCCTCGCTTCCGATTTTGCATTGCGCTTTCGACCGTCATTACACACCTTTCGGCTCTGCCGCAGCTGTTGCGGGAATTATTCCCACTATTAGGAGCGGATAACGGCCGGCGGCGAACTTCCAGTTGGAAACGCCAGAGGCCGTTACCCGAAATGGGCAACGGCCTTTACTGTTTTTAGGGACAAAAACGAAGTTCACAGCGGGAGCACACGAAAGGGCCCGGCACAATGGTCACATTGAAAGCGATCCAGCAAGCCTCGAAACGTATTCGTAGCTCGATCTTCGTTTCGCCATTCATGCGCTCAGAAACGTTCTCGCAATTGAGCGGAAACTCCATCTTCCTGAAGCTTGAAAACCTGCAGATGACCGGCTCGTTCAAGGAGCGCGGTGCGCTCAACAAGATTCTCTTGCTCACGGACGACGAGCGCCGGCGCGGAGTGATCGCGGCTTCGGCTGGCAATCACGCGCAGGCCGTCGCGTATCACGCGACGAAACGCGGAATCGCGTCACAAATTTGCATGCCGCTCACGACGCCGCTGGTGAAAGTTTCTGCCACGCGCGGCCATGGCGCGGAAGTGATTCTGTTCGGAGCGAACTATGACGAGGCTTGCCAAGAAGCACTGCGCCGCTGCGACGAGCAGGGCCTCACGTTCATCCATCCGTTTGACGATGAAGCAGTGATCGCCGGCCAAGGAACGCTGGGAATCGAAATGCTCGAACAGGTAGAAGATCTGGATGCGCTGGTGATTCCCGTCGGCGGAGGTGGACTGATTGCAGGCGTGGCTTGCGCGGTCAAGGAAATGAAGCCGAAGATCCGGGTCGTCGGCGTGCAAACTTCGAAGTTGCCTTCGATGAAGGCAGCGATCGAAAAGAAAAAGGTCGTCACTTTGCCCGCTGAGAAAACCATCGCCGATGGCATTGCCGTGCGGTCGGCGGGAGTGCACACATTTCCACTTGTGCGGAAATACGTAGATGAAATTGTGACCGTGGACGAGGAAGAGATAGCCAACGCGATTTTGCTTCTTCTCGAAAAGGAAAAAACGCTGACCGAGGGAGCGGGCGCTGTCGCTGCGGCTGCGGTACTGAACAAGAAGACTCCGCACGCCGGCAAGAAATTAGGCGTGCTGATTTCCGCCGGGAATATCGACGTGACGCTGCTGGCGCGTATCATCGAGCGCGGCTTGGTAAAGGATGGGCGGATGGTGCGATTGCGAATTCATTTGCCGGACCATCCCGGCGCGCTGGTGCGTCTTTCCACGGTGATTGCCGAGCACAAGGTCAATATCGTGGAAACGTCGTTCAACCGCTCCTACTACGGCGTGGTCCTGGGCGATACGGCGATCGATATCACGATGGAAACGCGCGGCCCGGAGCACATCGCGGAATTGAAAGCGGCGTTGGATGCCGCGGGATATGCGCACGAACAGGTGCAGTAGGGCACAAAAGCATGCGGGGGAAGCTTTCTGAGCATTCCTAGTGCAAAGCGCGGTCTTTCTTTATCGCTTCATCCACCAGCGCTTCCAATTCGCGCCGCGTGAGCGTGATGCGCTCTTTTTCGCCGGCGGTTTCCGAAGTCACCGGAAATTCTGGCCCGAAGCTGGATGCCGTCTGCAAGCCATAGCGCGCTCGCGCAGCGACCAGTTTTTGCACGTCGCAACTGGAAAGCAAAACCTGCTTGCCGAGCATTTCGGTCACGAGAGCGACGCGCGCGAAATGCTCCGTAGTCTCCATCCGGAAAAACGCCGTCATCAAATCGTGGCCGTAGGTCACAACGCCGTGATTCGCCAGTAGAATCGCGTCGTAACCATCCACAAACGGCTCGATTGAATCTGCCAGCTCGGACGTGCCGGGTGTGCCATACGGCGCCACCGGTACGCATCCGAGCGATAGAATCAATTCACACAGCAAAGCTTTATTCAGCGGGATGCCGGCAGCGGCATAGCCAGTCGCGACGGGCGGATGCGCGTGGCAGACGGCGTTTACGTCCGAGCGATGCCGGTATATCGTCAAATGCATGAGAAGTTCGGAGGAAGGATTGCGGCATCCGGCGATTTTCTTGCCGTTGAGATCGGTGATCACCATGTCTTCCTCGGTCATCATTCCTTTGCAAATTCCAGTAGGTGAAGTGAGGATGTGATCTCGTCCCAGTCGCACCGAGATATTTCCGTCGGTGGACGCTGCATACCCGCGCTCGTAGGTCCAGCGTCCGACGGCGCACATGTCCCGCCGATGCTCTTCTTCGCTTTTCAGCGCTCCGGGTGCAATCGATTCAGGAAACACGGTTCCTCCTCGACCAATTCCGGGCCCTCATCCCGTCTATGCGTAAATGCCGCGCAGCTTCAACGCTCTGGCCACGCGATCAATCGCCACGATGTAAGCCGCGATGCGGTTGTTTACACCGTGCGTTTCGGCGTACCTTACCACCTGTTCGAAGCTGTGGTCCATCACATCTTGCAATCTTTCGTTCACTTCACTTTCGCGCCAGAAGAATCCCTGGCGGTCCTGCACCCATTCGAAATAGCTCACCGTGACGCCGCCGGCGTTGCCGAGAATATCCGGGATGATGAAAATTCCCTTCTGCTCGATTACTTTGTCGGCGTGCCAAGTGGTAGGACCATTCGCGCCCTCGCAAAGAATTTTGCAATCCACTAAATGGACGTTTTCGGAGGTGATTTGGTTTTCGGTGGCTGCGGGAACCAGAATATCGGTGGGGTGGAACAGGACCTGTTGCGCCGTCTGTTTGTCGCCGCCGCCTGGGAATTCCGGAAGCGGCTTGCGCTGTCCGTAAACCCAGTCAACCAGTTTTGGAATGTCGAAACCTTTGTCGTTGTAGAGCCCGCCATGGATATCGGCGACTCCGATAATTTTATAGCCTGCCTCATGCATCAGAATCGCGGCCTGCGAGCCGACGTTGCCGAAACCTTGAATGATCACGCGGCAACCGTCGCGCTTCATCTTGAGTTTCGTCAGCGCGTTGTTGCAGCACATCATCAGCCCGCGGCCGGTGGCTTCCTTGCGGCCCTGCGAGCCGCCCAGTTCGAGCGGTTTGCCGGTAACCACCGCCGTGGTGGCCTGCCGCACGTGCATCGAGTAGGTGTCCATCACCCAGGCCATGGTTTGGTCGTTGGTGCCGATGTCCGGGGCCGGCACGTCGCGCTCCGGACCGAACCATTCGCTCAATTCCGCGGTGTAGCGGCGCGTGATGCGTTCGAGCTCAGTTTTCGAAAGCTTGCTGGGATCGCAAATCACGCCTCCCTTCGCGCCGCCAAACGGAATATTCACGACCGCACATTTCCAGGTCATCCAGGCGGCCAGCGCGCGCACCTCATCAAGCGAGACGTCCGGCGCGAAACGAATTCCACCCTTTCCCGGCCCGCGAACCGACGAGTGCAATACCCGATACCCGATGAAAACTTCCAGTTTGCCGCTATCGAGCGCGACGGGTACGTACACCGTAATTTCCTTGCTGGGATATTTCAGATAGCGGTAGATTCCCTCTTCCAAACCGAGCTTCTGCGCGGCGAGCTCGAAACGTGCTTCCGCCGATTTGTAGACGTTTAGTTCATCGTGCGTGACCGCAGGCATGACCTACCTCCAAGAATTGCAGACCAATTCGCGATGCTGCTCGCGATGTCTATGTAATGTTTGTGATGGGCGGCGAAAACGCGCATCGTGTCAGCTATCTTCGCACTGAGCTGTCGTCCGGACAGCGTCGGCCAGTATACGAACCTGGGCATAGCGGTGCAAGAAAAGCGTTTTAATTTGGGGCTGACGGCTGAAAATGGCGGCGTTTACTCACGACCTTCCGTTTTACTTGCGAACAATTCTTCCGCGCATTCCTTGTCAATCGCGCACGGGGCTCCTCACAAAATGCTCCAGCAATAGCCGCGTCAGGCGCTCCTGGTGGTGCCTCACCACGTGATTGTGCCGAAGCAGGTCTCCCGTGACGTAGCGAAGTCCCATACGCTTAAGCTCTGCGGCCGAAGCCTGCACCGGCTCGGCGCCCTGCGCGCGATAACGCTTTAGAAGGCGCGGAGGAATTGGCCTGCGATTGATCACCGCGAAATCAAACAGGCCTTTGTGCGTGTGGTCATAGATTGCGCACACATGATCGGCCACGGAGTAGTGCTGCGTCTCTCCGGGTTGCGTCATCAGGTTGGCGATGTAGACACGAGTGGCGCGTGAGTTCGCGATCGTCTCGGTGACTTGTTGGACAAGCAAGTTTGGAATGATGCTGGTGTACAGCGAACCGGGCCCCACCAGAATCAGATCCGCGTCGCGAATCGCTTCGAGCACTTCGGGAAGAGGGCGCACGCGATGCGGAACCAGACGAACGCGGCGGATGCGTTGCCGGGAACGGGAAATATTCGTTTCGCCGGCAACTATAGTTCCGTCTTCCAACTCCGCTTCGAGCGTCACGTTTTGAGCAGTGGAAGGGAAAATTCGTCCGCGAATCGCGAGGACTTGCGCCGAAACTTGCACGGCCCTGGGAAAATCGCCCGTGACGTTCGTAAGCGCCGTCAGAAAAAGATTGCCGAAACTGTGGCCAGCCAGCGCGCGCCCCACCGGAAACCGGTATTGAAAAAGCTTGCCGAGAAGATGCTCGTCCTTCGAAAGCGCCACCATGCAATTGCGGATATCGCCGGGCGGCAGCACGCGATATTCGCGGCGCAAACGCCCGGAGCTGCCGCCGTCGTCGGTAACCGTGACCACTGCCGCAAGATCAGCAATGGGGTGATCCGCCTGATCTTTGGGAGTAGCGACGTATTCCTTCAGTCCGCGCAGCACAGCGGAGAGACCGGTTCCCCCGCCCAAGGCCACAACGCGCACAGGGCGTGCTCGAACCTGCGAATTTTTCACCACTGAAAAAATTTCACCGATGCATCTTGTGGAGAAATTTCACGGAGAAGTACGCTGAAAAGTTTCACGGGAAAAACGCGGAAGTCAGCTCGCTGAACCGTCTCGCTCGGGATAGAGCAATTCGGTAAAGCGGGGGTCCTCCTGCAAGAAAGCGAAATCTTCATCGTTGCGCGCGTGATAGCGATTTTCCGGACGGAGCTGAATCGCAATCTTCAAGTTTTGCATGGCCGATTCCGCTTCGCCAGTAAGGCAATCCAGCGCCGCCATGGCGTAGACAATGTGATCCGCCTTGGGCGCGGACTTGCGCGCGCGGTCCAGGTGCTCGCGGGCTTCATCCCACCGGCCGAGGTTCATCAGCGCCACGCCCTGCGTGTAGTGTTCTTCGGCAGACTTCAGTGCCGGAATGGGAGGCCGCGAGATACGCTGCTCGCAGATGCGGATGTGCATCTTGGCGCGGTCGCCGAGTTCTTTGCTAGGACCTTCTAGCACGCGCTCGAGGGTCTGCTTGGCCCTTTGGAACTTCTGCTGTTGAAAGTACTTAAGCGCTTCCTCGTAGAATTTCAGTTGCGCTTCTTTGGCAGGGGCGTTCGGATCAGGCGGAGCCGCCTTCGGCTTCGCGCTTCCCTTTATCGCCTTCTTTTTCAGTAACTTATGGCTTTTGCCGGCAGCCTGTGTGGCTCGGATCGCGCGACGCTTCACGTAGTACTCTCCGCAGGAAACTACTTGAAACATAGCAAAGTCGCGAAGGCGCGTCAATGCAGCGAATTATGGCCTTTTCAGCCTTGGTTCGCGATAGGGTTCCGATCGAAGGGCAAGCTCTACAGACTATAGGTGATGGACAGATTGGAACGCTCGGGCAATTATCGTCTGCGCTTTGCTCAACGCAAGCCCCCACGGGATGAACGGAAAACATGAAACGTGAAAAACAGCACATGCCCGCCGCCCTAGAGAGCGTCTCGCGATCGGAACGCACCGCGTACTTCGTGCAACTTTTCGCCCCGACTCTGCTCGGAAATATTATGGGAGGCGTATCGCTCGTCGCCTTCCTGGGCCACGCGCAAGTCGTGGCCGGGAAAGAAGCCCAGGCACAGTCGAAATGACTATAGCTCGCGCGCGGCGCACTTAGGGCTTCGTCAGGTAAACTTTCAATTCATCCCAGCCACTGCCTTCGCGATCTGTCTCGCGCGTGAAGCGCACGCCCTGGATTTCTCCGAGCGTAACTTCGCCCGTCGTGTAGATCTTGCAGCCGGTCATCACATGCCCGCCGAACATGTTTCCTTGCCCCGTGGCGATGGACAGATGAACGTGCTCGCCGCCTTCTTCGATGGTTCCGGTGATCGAAACGATCTCGAAGTGCCCCGTGTGTATGTGGGCCTCCGGCTGATTTGCGTACCGTAGGGAGGCTTGGGTCAAGCTGCCGACCGCGCTCAGTAGCACCGCGGCCTGAATATGATTGGCGTTTACATAGGCGCGGATGGACCCCAGCAAGTCGTCTCCCGGCCGCAGACGAAAGACATGGATGCGCAAGTGATCGCCGACGATCGCTTCATGGCGCTCAGTGAGCCGCTTCGTCCAATCGGCGGGAAGCGTAGGAGCTGGAGGCGCATTCTCCCGTGTGCTGCTCTGCGGAACCGGCTCTCCCCTCGGCTGGGAGTATGGCGGCGGAGTGGTTTGCGTCTGCGCAACGATACTCAAGGCCGTCGCGCTAAGAAACAGCATTATTGCGATCAGTTTCACTCGGAGTTCTCCGGAGTTGCATTTGTTTCGTAGCGGTAAGAGATGTCCAACTTCCGCGAACGATTCTGCTTCATTTCTGCGCGCACTGAAACTCCAACGGACCAAGAGGCGGCCGAGGGCGCCCCGTGCTGCTCCCGGCCATACCGAGGCGCGCTACCACGGGGCCAGCACGGCTAACCCAGGGGGTTAAGGCTGCTCGGGGTGTCTATTGCGAAGCAGGAGCGCCGGGGCGCGTTGGCCGCAGGTAGGGGCGTATGCTATAAGTACGAGGCTGCCTAATCTGAGGAAATTGTGCCGTTTATAAATTTTCCCGCAAGAGAGATTAACTGCAAGCTTGTCTACTACGGCCCCGGCCTCGGGGGGAAGACCGCGAATTTGCAATGGGTGTACGAACATACCGGAGCGAATCAAAAGGGAAAGATGGTTTCGCTCGCGACGGAAACCGACCGCACGCTTTTTTTCGATTTTCTTCCGCTGGACTTAGGAACAGTGCGCGGATTTCGCACACGCTTTCACTTATATACGGTGCCGGGGCAGGTTTTCTACGAAGCCAGCAGGCGTTTGATTTTGAAAGGCGCCGATGGCGTGGTGTTCGTCGCGGATTCGCAGGAAGAGCGTCTGGATGCGAACCTGGAAACTCTCGACAACTTGCGCGAACATCTGAAAGATCACAATCTGGACTTCACGACGATTCCCTACGTCCTGCAACTCAATAAACGAGATCTGCCGAATGTGTTGCCCGTCGCGGAATTGCAGAAGCATCTCGGCGTGAAGGGCGAGCCGAGCGTCGAAGCCGTGGCCGTCACAGGCCAAGGCGTATTCGACACCCTGAAAGAAGTCGCGAAATTAGTCCTCGCTGATCTGAAGAAAAACGCTTAAGACGCCCTCGTACAGGTGAAAGGTAGTCTCGACAGTTTGCACCACGGCCGCTGGATTGCCGTCGGGTCCAGTAGCAGGCCTAAATTTTCAGTCTTTGACGGCGTTGATTGACTGCTGGTCTAAACCACATGGAAGCGCCTGCTGAACTGAAATTTTCTGTGCTCTCCCATCCGCACCTACTATGACCTTAAGCACCACGATGCCTTGAACCTCGGCTTTCGCTGCGGAATCAGAATACTGCGCCTGGGGGCAGTACACGCCTATCGGAAATGAATAGCCCCCAGGTCCCCGGTGAGGGAGGAGAAGCCTTCAGCCGTGACTCTTCATCTTTCGTCCATACAGTTTTATCTTGGCCAAAAGGATGCGGCCACTTTAGGCGCGGGCTTAACCATCAGCTCGTCCATTGCCAGCGTCCGATCGAGAATGATCTCCTTGCCGAAAATTCCTTTCTCACCTTGGACAGGGGACACATTCACATGAAGGACGATTTTGCCAGGCGTATACTCGATCGAGCCGCTGACGACTATTGTTGCCTGCAATTCCGGTGCACAGCAGGCAGCGATTTCTGGGCTGGTAACGAGCTCCCTTTTGCAATTGGTCGCTGGAGATGGCGGACTCGATATCAGAAAGGCCCACAACCGTAAAACGTCGCGCTCGGTTGCGGAGTGCGCTAGCAAAATCCTGCGTAAGGGCCATGGAGAGCTGACTGTCGGGCTCGGAACGTACTGAAAAATCCGTGACAAGAACGACGGTGTGTGACTCGTTTCACGCTTTCTCGATTGCCTGGGCCAAATCTGAAACCTGAGAGTCGAAATCGCAGACTTCTTGAGCAGGCCTACTGATAGGCTGACGCGATATCAATAAGGTCACGAAGAAGGACGCCAGTACGTTCGTCGTAAGTGCCGGACTTCGAGACTGCGCATGGGATTCATCGCAGTCCAAGGGTAACCGCCGCTAAGCGTGGGCCACGCCGCCGCGGAATGCGGCTATTGCTTTGCTCTCGTCGGTGAAAGCGGGTATGGCCTGAATGAGGCGCGTCAGTTCGAGGACTTCCTTCACGTGCCC
>DATEVZ010000028.1:0-16644 GCA_035258265.1 Candidatus Acidiferrales bacterium | reverse complement strand
GGGCGTGCGGTCCTATCGAACGCTTTTTTGCCAAAGCTGTAAGGAGAGCAAAAGCGATGCGGATCAGGAAACGCAATAGTGGTTCTGTGGCAACACCGGCCCTGCTGTCTCTTCTGTTAGTAATCCTCGTAGTCGTGACCGTCTACGTTTTTGCGGCGGGGACATATGCGCCGCCAAAGACGATTACTTCTGTGGGCCAAGCGATTGATCATCAGTACGACATGACGCTCGCTGTTGTGGCGACGGTTTTCATTCTGTCCCAACTCGGACTTGCCTTCGCGATCTTCCGTTTTCGCGACCGCGGGCAGAAAGCGCATTTCACGCGCGGCAATAACACGATGGAAGTGATCTGGACTTCGGCGACCATCATACTTTTTGTGGGCTTGGGACTGATGGGGCGAAAGGCGTGGGCCGAAATGCGCTTCACTACCGCCGCGCCTGGCGCGATTCAAGTGGAAGTGACGGAGAACCAATTCGTCTTCAATTTCCGGTATCCGGGTCCTGATGGAAAATTCGGCAGGCTAGACACAAGACAGATCAGCGCGTCCACCGGGAATCCTTTGGGGATTGATCAGAACGATCCCGCGGGCAAAGACGACATCGTCGTGCCGACGCTGACCGTCCCGGTGAACCACGAGGTGCAGTTGCTGATCCGTTCGCAGGACGTGATTCACAATTTCTTCGTGCGAGAGTTGCGTTTGCAACAGGATGCCACGCCCGGAATGGTGGTGCCCCTGCATTTTGAAGCGAACACAATCGGTCAATATGAAATCGTATGCACGCAATTGTGCGGGCTGGGGCATTCGCGCATGCACAGCTATCTCAACGTGGTGTCCGACGCGGACTATGACGCTTTTCTGAAGCAGCAGGCTTCGGGGCAATGATCAAGTCAATTTTTAGGCGTTTGGTGGAACTGATGAGCGAGACCCAATTTTCAGGAGGCCACGCATGAGTTTGCACGCGCATCCCGCTGGATCAGCTGTGCATGCGCCAATGGCAGAGCCCTCGGGTTTCATCCGGAAATATATTTTCAGTGTTGACCACAAAGTGATCGGCATTCAGTACTTCCTGCTGGCGTTGACGGCGGTGCTCATCGGAATCGTGCTTTCGTTGCTGATGCGCTTCCATCTGGTGTGGCCAAATGCGACGCTGCCGTTCGTCAGCGGCGGGCAGATGTCGCAGGAGCAGTATTTGGCGCTGGTGACCATGCACGGGACGATTATGGTTTTCTTCGTGCTGACTACCGCGCCGCAGGGCGGCTTCGGAAATTATTTTCTGCCAATTCAAATTGGCGCGCCGGACATGGCTTTTCCACGTTTGAACATGCTTTCGTTCTGGGTGACGTTCCTGGCATTCGTGTGCATCGTTGCGGCTTTCTTCGTTCCCGGCGGTGCGCCGATCAGCGGATGGACTGGTTACACGCCCCTCAGCGGGCTTGGCGAAATTACTGGTCCTGGCGAAGGCTGGGGACAGACGATGTGGATTGCGAGCATCTCGCTTTTCTGTCTGGCGTCACTGTTAGGTGCGCTGAACTTCATCGCTACGACGATTGACCTGCGGGCGCCGGGCATGACGTTGATGCGCATGCCGTTGACGGTTTGGGGATGGCTGGTTACGGCAGTTTTGGGATTATTGGCGTTCGGAGTGCTGCTAGCGGCGGGAATTTTGCTGTTGCTGGATCGCTCGGCTGGAACGAGTTTCTTTTTGCCGGCAGGCTTAGTGGTGAACGATCAACTGCAACCGCACAGCGGCGGTTCACCGCTATTGTGGCAGCATCTTTTCTGGTTTTTCGGGCACCCGGAAGTCTATATCGCGATTCTGCCTGGCATGGGAGTGGCGTCGCACGTTCTCTCCACTTTTTCGCGCAAGCCGGTGTTTGGTTATCGCGCGATGGCTTTTGCCATCTGCACGATCGGTTTTCTGGGATTCATGGTGTGGGGCCATCACATGTTTCTCAGCGGGATGAGCCCGTATTCCGGCTTCGCGTTTTCGGTGCTCACGATGGCCATCGGCGTTCCTTCGGCGATCAAGACGTTCAACTGGCTGGGGACGCTGTGGGGCGGAAAGATTCAGTTCAAGAGCCCGATGCTGTTTGCGCTGGGCTTCGTTTCGCTCTTTGTCTCTGGTGGACTTTCGGGATTGTTCCTCGCGCAGCCTGCAGTGGATAACCTGCTCCACGCGACGTATTACGTGGTGGCGCATTTCCATTTGGTGATGGGCGTCGCGGCTATCTTCGGAATTTTTGCGGCGACGTATTTCTGGTTCCCGAAAATGTTTGGCCGCATGATGAACGAGCCGATGGCCAAGATTCATTTCTGGTTTACGTTTGTGGGTGCTTACTGCATTTTCATGCCGATGCATTTCGTGGGGCTTGCGGGAGGAATTCGGCGGTATGCGGACCCTTCGGCGGTCGCGTTTCTGGCTAAGCTGCAGCCGGTGCATGAGTTCATGACCATCGCGGCGTTTATCACCGGCGCGGCTCAGCTTGTTTTCCTCCTTAACTTTTTCTACAGCCTGAAATTCGGGCCGAAGGCTTCGAAGAATCCTTGGAATGCCACGACTCTTGAATGGACCACGGATTCGCCGCCGCCGATTGATAATTTCGGCGGGCATTATCCGAGCGTCTATCGCGGGCCTTACGAATTCAGCGTGCCGGGAGCGCAAGAGGACTTCATCCCGCAGAACCTTGAGCCCGCACCAGTGGCTCGTGCAAAATAACTAGAGGCCGGCACGGGCCGAGCGATGAGCTAGAAGTTCGGTTGCGACGGCTCTAGGAGCAAAGAAATGCCGGGAACAACGGTTACCGAAGAAATCATCGAGTTAATTCACCAGGGCAAAGGCCCTGGAGGCGGAGCCGCCTCTGGCAATGGCGACGGGGGCGGAGAGGGCGGCGGTAGTGGTTCGTCAGGCGGCGGTAGGACACCGCAGCGCGCTTATGTGACAGGGATGATCGTTGCGCTGGCGGGAATTTTGATGTTTTTCATGGCGTTCGTCAGCGCGTATGTGGTCCGCAAGGATATGCCCAACAGCGCGTGGATTCCGTTGGCCATCCCGCGCATCCTGTGGCTGAACACGCTGATTCTGATGGCCAGCAGTTTTACGCTTACCCGGGCGCGCAAGCTCTTCGTTGCCAAGGACCAGGAAGGCTTCCGGCATTGGTGGGCGACCACGACGATTCTGGGAATTCTCTTTGTGGCTGGGCAGATTATTGCGTGGCGTCAGCTTGTTGCGGCTGGGACATTTCTCGCAACGAATCCTAGCAGCAGTTTCTTTTACGTTTTCACCGGGGCACACGGATTGCACTTGCTGGGAGGAGTGCTGGCGCTGCTCTACATTCAGTTCCGCACACCGCGAAAGCTGACGATGGGCACGGCGGTCGATATCGTTTCCATGTACTGGCATTTCATGGATGGGCTGTGGGTCTTCTTGTTTCTACTCCTCTGGCTGGTGAGGTGAAGCGTGAGTGAAGCGGAATACGAGGGCATAGTCGAATCACCGTGGTCCGGCGGCGCGTCTCCCTTCGCCATCAATTCGAAAAAACTGGGGATGTGGCTGTTCATCATTTCGGACTCGCTGACGTTTTCGGCCTTGCTGATCAGCTATGCCTACGTGCGCCTGGAAACGCCGGACTGGCCTAGGCCGTTCGAGATTTGGCCTGCGATCGCGAAATCGTCGCTGATGACTTTAGTGCTGCTTTCGAGCAGCTTGACGATGGTGCTAGGCGTGAATGCGGCGTTCAACGGAGAGCGCAAGAAAACGGTGCGCTACCTGATCGCGACGATCCTGTGCGGCATCGCTTTCGTGGTGATTCACGCGACCGAATGGGTGACGCTCTTCGGTGAAGGCGTTACTCCGTGGACGAATCCGTGGCATCCCTTTGTGCCGTTATTCGGCGGGACGTTCTTCGGGCTGACCGGGCTGCACATGTTGCACGTGACGATTGGCGTGATTTACCTGGCTGTAATCGCGTGGGGATTCGGCAAAGGGAAGTACACGGCCGAGCACGTGGAGGTTAGCGGATTGTACTGGCACTTCGTTGACCTGGTTTGGATGTTCATTTTCCCGATGGTGTATTTGTTGAGCGTCAATCCCAAGTGACCATCTCAAGTAACAGGGAGCGAATGACACGATGAGCGCGCACGGACACGCAGCGGAATTAACGCACGAACACGCCGTAGGGACGACTAAGTTGTTTGCGACGGTTTGGGTCTGGCTGCTGCTGCTAACGGCCGTAGAAGTCTTTCTGGCTTACGAGCGGCTGGAAGTTCATTTAATGATTACGATTCTGGTGGGGCTTTCGTTGATCAAAGCGGCCTTGATTATGTCTTATTTTATGCATTTGCGGTTCGAGCGGCTGGGTCTGTTCCTATTGCTAGTGCCGGCCATGGTGTTTTGCATTTGCATGATGCTGATCATGTTTTTTCCAGACAGCATTCGTTTGATGAATTTGCGGCCGCATTAAGGTTGCAGCCTTAGATTGTTTGGCGCTCGTGATAGCGACGCTTTGGTTTTCGTGCGAGGAACCAATTGAACAAGGAAGTTACCATTCGGCTGATGCTCCTGGCAGCGGGCTGTTTGGGCTTGATTGCCTTGCCCATGCCGCACGTTGTGGCCCAGGGTTGCGCGATGTGCTACCAAAGCGCGTCAGCGACGGGAGCCCAGGGCGGCGCTGCGCTGCGTCACGGCATTTTGATTTTGCTTTTCCCTACGCTTAGTATTTTCGTCGGAATTTTCGCGTTGATGTATCGCCGCCGCAACGTCGCCCGCTAATCGTTCTTTGATAAAGTTGGCCATAGGGTGAGTCCGGGACCCACCCTATGCCTCCCGACTGAGATTCGTTAGTGCCCGCGTTTCACTACTGCCCGTGGGGTTTGTGCAGACCGGTGCAGACCGATACGGCGCTGTTGGGATTCACGGCGCTATCACCTTGTTCGACGTGTTGAATTTTTCCTTCCTTGTCCACGACGATTGTGGTGCGTTGCGCCCATTCGTACTTGTCGCCCTTTACATCGTAGGGTTTCAAGATGCCATATTCGGTGAGGACCTTATGGTTCATATCGCTGAGGAGAGGAAACGTGACGCCGATCTGCTTGGCGAATGCGGCGTTGGCGGCGGGACTGTCTATGCTGATGCCGAGGACTACGGTGTCGCTAGCTTCGAGCTTGGCCATATCAGCCTGATAGGCCTGCAATTCCTTGGTTCAACCGCCCGTGAATGCCAGAACGTAAAAGGCCAGGACGACGGTTTTCTTGCCGCGAAAATCACTGAGCTTCACCGGTTTCCAATCATTCGCGAGCAGGGTGAAATCCGGCGCGGCATCTCCCACCTTCAAGTTCGTTTTGGCGATGGTGTCTTCTTGAGCCGCGGCGGAAAACTGGCCCGCCATCAAGAGCAAGAGAAGAAGCGCAGTAAAAGCCGTGACGATTCTCTTCATCGGTCATCTCCTATGGGAATTTACAGAGTAGTGGAAGCGATTATAGACGTATTCCTGTTTGTCCCTACTTTTAGACGCAGGGGACGCGGATTTAGCTGCTCCTCGGTGGCACTTTCCCTATAATCCATGGTTTGCACGGAGAAGTGTTATCAGTGTTTGCAGACCGCACAAATTGGAAGCTTGACGCAAATCGTTTGAGCCAAGCTCTGTCGCGGCATCGCGCGGCGGGAAGGCCTCTGCTGGACCTCACGGCGTCAAATCCGACCGAATGCGGATTCGGATACGATAGCGGCGCGATCCTGCAGGCGCTCGCGAATCCAGCAGCGCTTAATTATTCGCCGGATGCCAGAGGCTTGCGGAGTGCGCGCGAAGCCGTCGCGACTTATTATGCCGCCCGTCACATCGAAGTGCCGATTGACGACATCATTCTGACTACCAGCACCAGCGAGGCATATTCCTTTGCTTTTCGCACGCTGTGCAATCCGGGCGACGAAATCCTGATTCCGGAGCCGAGTTATCCATTGTTTGCGTTCCTAGCGGATATTCAAGATGTGGCGCTGGTGCGTTATCCGTTGGTATATGACTATGGCTGGCAGATCAATTTTCATGCGCTTGAACAGGCCGTGACGGCGCGAACGCGGGCTGTACTCGTCGTGCATCCGAATAATCCAACGGGACATTTTGTGAGGGAGCAGGATGTTAAACAGCTCAATCGCATTTGTGCGGCGCATGACCTGGCGATAATTGCGGACGAGGTCTTTTTGGATTTTGCGCTGACGGAAAAATCACATTCCAGTTTCGCCGCAAACGGCCCGGCACTGACGTTTACGACGAGCGGGCTGTCAAAGATCTCCGGATTGCCGCAGATAAAAGCCGCGTGGCTGATTTCCAGCGGTCCGGAACAATTGAAATCGCAGGCGCTGGCGCGGCTGGAAGTGATCGCCGACACGTATCTTTCAATGAATGCTCCCGTGCAACTGGCTATGCCGGCGTTTTTGGAGCAGCGCCATGCGTTTCAGAAGCAGCTATTAGCTCGTGTGCGGAAAAATCTCGCCGAGCTCGACCGCCAGCTTGCGTTGCAAAAATCCTGTTCTCGTTTGACGGTCGAAGGCGGCTGGTACGTCGTGATGCGGGTGCCAGCTACGCTTCCCGACGAGGAGCTTGCGATCGAATTGCTCGAAGGGAGGGGTGTTTACGTCCATCCCGGGCATTTCTACGATTTCCCCGCGGATGGATTTTTGGTGTTGAGCTTGATAACTGGGGAAGACGAATTTCAGGCAGGCGTTAAACTCTTGCTCTCCGTTTTGTAATGGCTAGCGCAGGCGTCCCGGCGGGTCCGCAGGCTCCGGAACCTCCAGCTTCAGATCGGGTCCGGTGCTATCGGGCATTTTACATGGAGCGGGCTGAGGAAGTCCGATACCGCGATTCATTTCGAGATGTTCTTTCGCGCAGCGCGGGCAATAGCCTTTGCCTGTTTCATCATCGCGCTGGCTGGCGAGCTCGTAACATCCGCAGATGCAATCACAATATCCAGTTGTTGAAGCCGTTTTGATCGGCACCAAAGCCATCGGGAACCTCTCGAGTGGGCGCTATCGGTGAATCATACCGATGCACGGATTCAGGTGCAAGGCTGCTGAACGGAGCAAACGGGCGCGCTAGGGCGTTCAAGCGTGTTCGAGCGTGAGCCTGAAAGGATCGCCAATTCTTTCGTGCAGGTCCATCCAGACCCTGTCCGGGTGGGACAAGAAGACTTCCACAACGCGCGGATCAAATTGTCTGCCGGAATACCTTTCGATTTCCTTGCGCGCCGCGGAAATCGGCAGGGCCTTGCGATAAGGACGATCGGAAATCATGGCATCGAGAGTGTCCGCGACGGCGAAAATCCTGGCCCCGATCGGAATTTGCTCGCCGCGCAATCCGCGGGGATAACCCGAGCCGTCAAAACACTCCTGATGCGATAGAACAATCTCGGCGGCTTCCTTGAGGAATGGAATGCGTTCCAGCACCGCGAAACCGATTTCGCAGTGCTTACGCATGATGTCGCGCTCTTCGGCAGTGAGAGGGCCGGGTTTGCGCAGGATGCTGTCTGGAACGCCCATTTTGCCGATGTCGTGAAGAAACGCGCCCCGCGCAATGTGGCGAAGCAGCCCCTTATCCACACCCATCGAACGCGCAATGGTGATGGTGAACGCAGTGACGCGCTGGCAATGGCCTTCGGTTTCGGCGTCCTTGGCATCAAGTGCGCCGCCCAGGGCTTCGAGCGTGTAATCGTATGATTGCTCGAGATCTTGCAAGGCGATGGAGAGTTGCTGGGTGCGCTCTGCCACGAGGTGTTCGAGATCGCTCTGATACGTGCGGTTTTCCATGACCAGGCGGCGATGCTCGAGAGCGCGGCGCACACTTAGGTGCAGCTGATCTTTCTCGAATGGCTTCAGAATATAGTCGTAGGCGCCGGCGCGGATGGCTTCCAGCGCGATGGAGATATCGTGCATGGCGGTGACCATGATTACCGGAACGTCGGGATCGTCATTGCGAAGCTCGGCGAGCAGCTTCAGGCCGTCCATTTCGGGCATGACGATGTCGCTCAGCACCAGGTCGAACGTGTCTTTGCGGAAAGCGTCGAGGGCCATTCGACCGTTCGAGCAGACCGTGCAGGTGTATCCCTGCGCTTCCAGAAGCGTGGAGACGACTTCGCGGATTGCCTCTTCGTCGTCCACCACGAGGATTTTTTCGGTTTCCACGGTTAGCTCCCAGAGAAGCGTCAATTATACGATAGGGGTAAGAGCAAGCCGGGCCGCCGAGGCGAGGTGTTGCTGAATCGAATAACCGGTCACAGCGTGATGCGAGGCGTTGATTTTGGCGATGAGCCGAGACACGTTGTTCACTCAGGGTGCCGCGCTATGGAAACCTTGACGCGTACCCCCGCATCAAAGCACGATGACAGCAACCGTGCGCAACGTCTTCCGCGATCCCTTCAAACAATTGCTATTTGAACTCGGCGCAGGCTACTACGCGCGCAAACTGGCGACGGGCCCGGAAGCCGACATCCGGCGCGAGTTCGTACAATCTCTGCAACTGCCTCCTTCCGGAAACGGGCACGGGACGCTTCGCGTGCTCGACGTCGGCTGCGGTCCCGGGCATGTGGCCCGCGAGCTGGCGCAGTCGGGCCACGAAGTAACGGCGGTGGATCGCAGCAGGAGCTTGCTGCGAATTGCGAGAAGGCTCGCGAGGCGCGAGCGCAGCGGCGTGCAGTTCCATCTTTCCAGCACGGACCAGCTTCCCTTTCCAGATGCGTCCTTCGATTGTTGCTACGCCACCGGAGTGATTTATTGGGTGGAAAATCTCACCGCGACGCTGCGGGAAATGGTGCGGGTGACGCGCCCGGCCGGTTTGGTTGCGTCGCTCGACCCGCACGCGTCGATGTCGATTGCTCGCGTGCTGGCGTATGCGCGCGAAAATAGCATGAATTCTCGCGACACTCGAAAACTGGTGGCTTGGTCGACCGTAGCGAAATGCAATCGCCGCTTTGAGGAAGGCCACTTGCGGCAATTGCTCACGGACGCGGGCCTGGAGAGTCTCACATTAGAGCAGCGACTCGGCGGGATGGTGTGGTTTTCACGAGGTACTGTTCCGGCGCGCGTAAGAGACGGTGACATTTCCGATGTGCGCACTGAACCGAGCGTGGCGTTTGCAGAGCGCGGGTGAGGCTGTGGGGAACCTGCTATTCTGGCATGTGCAGTTACAGTCGCTATCCCGGAGGTTGGGATGAAGTTTTTCTTGTCGGCCAAGCGCCCGATGGGACGCAAATTTTTTGTCAGTGCGGCAGTGCTGCTCGCCTGTGGTGTGGCGTTTGCGGCGCAGCAATCCGCGCCTGCACCGAAATCGGTTGCGCCGCCGGCGGAATCGCGAAATTCGTCTCAAACGGCGCAGGCGTCCTCTAGTCCGGAGTTCATCAAGGCGGCTGACGAAGTATTGGCGGAGATGAGCAAGATACTCGACCTACCGATCAAGGAGCCTTTGAAGAAAAGCCTTCGCACGAAGCAAGAGGTTCGCGACTATCTGATTCGCGAAGACAAGGAGGACAAGAACGAGGCAGAGCGTTATGCCGACGAGAAGACGCTCGAAGCTTTCGGCTTGATTCCCAGGGATTTTCCGTTGGATACGTTCATGCTGAATGTCTTGACCGATCAAGTGGCGGGCCTATACGACCCGAAAGGGAAGGAATTCTACATTGCCGATTGGATTCCGGCGGATGAGCAGCGCACGGTGATGTCCCACGAGCTTACGCACGCGCTCGAAGATCAATCCTTCCACATCGATCCGTGGATCAAAGCAGCGCGTCCCAATGACGATGCGGAGCTAGCGCGCGATGCTGTGAGCGAAGGCTCGGCGATGGCGGCGATGGTTGATTATCAAATGCTGGATCAAAAGGTGGGCGTGCGCGATCTACCGGATGTGACGCTGCTGATTCGCGCCGGGGCCGTGAGTGAGATGGATAAAGATCCGAACCTCGCGAAAGCTCCACCTTATATTCGTGATGAACTGTTGTTTCCCTATCTTGCGGGCACAGGCTTCACGCAGCAATTCTTGAAGGCGCACACGGGTTGGCAAGATCTCCATTTGATTTTTCAGAATCCGCCGGAATCCACGCAGCAGATCCTGCATCCAGATTTGTATCTGCAAGGCGTGAAACCAGTGGCGGTGACGCTGCCAGCTTGGAAGGGTTTGGTGCCGGACGATTGGAAGCTCTTAGAAGAAAATACATTGGGGGAATTCGGGTTGGAAGAGGTTTTGAAACAGTTTCTCGACGAGAAGCGCGCGGATTTGCTTTCGCCGGCTTGGAAGGGCGATCGGTATGCGACGTTTGAGGATGCGAAGAGCAAAACGCATCCATTGGTGTTTCGTCTCGCGCTTGATAATTCCGAGGATGCTGGGCAATTCTTCGGCCAGTACAGCGAGGTGCTGAGCGCGAAATACAAGACGCGAACGGAAGTTTTTCGGAGCGCGAACTATCTTCAATTTCAGAGTGAAGCTGGGGGTGTTTTCCTGCGCTGCGTGGACAGGACTTGCGTGAGCGTGGAAAGCGCTACGCGGGAGACGTTCGACAAGGTCGATAAGGCGGTTGGGTGGACGCCGGCGCCCGTCGTAGGGCAACTAGCGGAGACGCGTAGCGCTGAGGGCGTTCAGGTGGCTTCGCGATAGGTTTCGCAAAGGCAAAATTACCGCAAAGACGCAGAGAAACCTACTGCTAGGATTTACCACAAAGGGTACAGAGAAAGGCGCGAGCACACGGAGACGTCGAGGTCAGCGCACAGCCACCTCGACGTTGGGCGGCGCCAAATATAAAGATCGTCGCTCTGCGCATCAGTCGTTGAGAGAAATTTGGACTGGATCGGCGCGGTGGACTACCATCAGCGTTTGATCGTCAGCTTGTTTCCTGCCGGCAGAGAAACTCTGCACGTCCTTCATGCACGCTGCTGCTAATTCTTGCGGCAACCACCCGTGGCGTTCCGCTGCTACATTCGAGAGCCGCGAGACGCCGTACTCGGTGCCCGATGTATTCGAGGCCTCGGAAATCCCGTCTGTGTACAAAAGAAGACTGTCGCCAGGCTCCATTTGCAGTCGATCGATCGTGTAGCGACTGGTGCCGAACATTCCGAGCGGGACTCCCGTTGAGCAGACTTGCTTGACACCGTCTTTTGAAACCAACAGACCCGCGAGATGTCCCGCGCTGCCGATTTCAATTTCCCCGTGCCGTCCGGCGCGGCCGCAAACCAGCGTTGCATATTGTCCCGCGATGGTGCTCTGGCAGAAGACGCTATTGGCCATCTCCAGTAGTTTATCGAGGCATAGGGTGACGCTTGCGAGGCTGCGGAACATAGCATGAAGATGGGTCATCAATAGGGACGCGGCAACGCCCTTTCCAGCAACGTCGCCGAGCAGGAACACAAGCTCCCCGTCGTCGTTTGCAGGCAAAATCAAATCACAGTAATCGCCGCTAACCAGGCCAGCCGGATTGTATTTGTAATGGACGCGCCAGTCCTTGAATCCGACGTCGGTTCGCGGCAGCAGCCCACGCTGCACCTGGGCGGCAAGCTCCAGATCGCGCTCGAGCGCCCGCTGCTCTTCGCTGGTCAAGTGATCGAGACAGAGCTTTACCAAGGGATCGGCAAGCAGCCGATCTTTTTCCACCGATTCATGGCAGGCTTCACAGATTCCGTATGTACCATCATCCATCCGCTGCAGGGCGGAATCCACTTCGCTGAGAAGCTCCGCGAACGCGTCGGCCGGTACCGCCCGAGAGGACGAGGAGATTACGGTTCGCAGTTCATTGCGCCGCTTTTCAAGTTGTTCACGAATGTAGGGGTCGCTGACTCCGGGCATTTCTTTTTCCTCCGGCGTTGAGATTCGCGCAACCCTTGCCGCAATGCTATCCGATTCAGGCATGGAAACTCCCCTTTTGCCCCTGCCGATTGGATTCTCAAGCCTGGGCGGGGGACTCAGCTTCCACGGCGTCGAGCAGGGGCCGCGGTCCAGTTTGCAGCAGGCGCTCGAGCCGTTCCAGGCGTTTTAGCCGGTGCTCGAATCGGGTCCTGTAGTGGCGATGTAGCGCTGCCGAAAGCGAAGCGTGGCGCCGCGCGAGCTGCAACTCAGACAAGGCTGTCCGTACCAGCGTAGCGGCGCGGTTCGGTTCTGCGCGTTGGTGTTCATAATAAATGGCTAGTTGCTCGTAGGCCTCGAGGCCTTCGCGCGAATTCCCAACGATACTCTCCCAAAGTTCACATGCCGAAGGGAAGTCTCGTTCGCGCTTGGCTAAGCGCGCGAGCGAACGTCGCGCGGCCCGGTCGGTGTCGGGAGGCAATGTTGAGGCTAGCGACTGCGCGTAGTGTTTTCTGGCGCGGGCTGTTTCTCCGCGCCGCTCGCAAATTCGCGAAACGCCAAAAAGCTCGAGACCATCTGTCACTCCGAGGGTTTCCGGCTCGGCGAGGATCGCGACAATGCGGCTGGCAAGGCCGGCGAGCCCTCGCAAATCCATTTGATTGTGAAGGAATACCTGCACGAGCGGCTCCGGTGCGCCGCCGCGCAGGTAATCGAAATAAAACTGCGGAATCATTTCGGAAATCAGGTCAGCGCCGCGGTTCCATCCGAGGACATGTTTTTCGAGTTCGGCCAGTCGCACCGAGCCAAGCCGTATGCGCCACAAGTTGCGGGCGGGATGCAGAAAATCGAGATGCGTGTGCGGAGCCGACGGCTTGATCGTTCGAGTCATGCGGTACCGCGTTTCGAGCAGAGGCCAATCGAATGACTTCCCGTTGAAAGTGACGAGTACCGGGCGCGAAGCCATGCGCTCAGCCAACGTCACCAGCAGCGCGTGTTCTTCGCTGAGTTCGCGCATGAAGAACTGCTCGATTTGCAGGCCTCCAGCGTCCCACCAGGCAATGCCGACAAGAAATGGATATGTTCCGGTGCCGCCCATCAAGCCTGTGGTTTCGGTGTCGAGGAAGAGCCATTGGGATGGGTCAGCGACCGCGTCGGAAGCTTTCGGGACTAACAGCTGCAATGCAGAAGCGTTAACGATTCCTTCTGGGGCGGCGTGGCCTATCGGTTCCGAAAACCATTTTCGAACCGTTAGGTGCTCGCCGAACTCATTGGCTGATGCCCCAGCCTCCAGCAATTGTGCCAGGCGTTCGGCGCCATCTGGCAGGGCAGGCATATACCCTCGCGAGCGATCCGCGCTCGCGCGAGATAGGCCACTCGCCTTCCTTGCAGGTTTAAGCGCTGCCAAGGACGAGAATTTGTCTCGGACCGTCATCTCCCGGTGAACCCTTCCTCAGGCGCAGAGCCTGTCCAAAATTGCGAGCGCGGCCTCTTTGGTTTTCTCGCATTTATCGCTGGCTGGGCCGACGCACGAGGGGCATCCACTTTCGCACCCGCAACTTGCTATAAGCTCGCGGGTTCGGCCCAGCAAAATATCGTGGACCCGGAAAAGGGGCTCGCTGAACCCGATGCCGCCGGGATAGGCGTCGTACAAATACAAATTCGGCTCGAAGAATTCCTTGATTTGAGCCGGGTCGGTGGCCGCAGCGCTGAATTCTTGCCAATCGGTTTCGATGCCGGGGCTGGCAGGGCGCTCGCCTAGCGCGGTGCCAAGATCTCTTCCATCGCACATCAGTAGCAGAGTGGCCATAGATGCCATAGCGTAGAGCAGGCCCGAAATTCCTGTCTGACGGTCGGAAAGCGCGTAGGGCAAATCGGCAAGTAGCTTCCGGTCAAGACTGATCCAGAACGCGGTGGTGTGCATTTCGTTCTCGGGCAGCTCGAGTTTTCCCGCGCCGACATTTTCGTTGGTAAAAAATTTGATCTTCTTGAATCCGACCACTTGCGAGCGGACCAGCACGTCGCCATAGGCTTTGGCGGCGGGTCCGGCAATCTGGTCCTCCTCCGCAATCTCCAGCACGCGCACTTGGGTGTAACGAATGGCGTCCGTGTAGTAATCCACGTTGACACTTTTTACGTAGGCCTTGCGCTGATCGAAATCCAGGCGTTCGACGTGGTATGGCTGGCCCTGGTGGAGATAAATCGCCTTGGGATGGACCGTGGTAAGTGCGGAAGAAAAATCCACCTCGCCGATCACTTCGGGTTCGCCGTCTTCGGTGCCATCGGTGCCGCCTGTGGTATCAACGATGACGAAATTATCGGAAGTGACTGAGCGCAAGCTCACGGTGTCCGCTGGATAGGCTTGCTGCACCCAGTGCCAGTGCGCGCCGCTGCGATGCAGGAAGCCGGCCTCCGCCAGGCGTTGGCAAAGTGCGGGCAGGTCCACGTCGCCGAATCGCTCGTCGGGCGCGAGGGGTAATTCGAACGCCGCGCATTTCAAATGATTGACCAGAATTTCGAGGTTGTCCGGCTGCACGTAGGCATGTTCCGGCGACCGTCCGAAAAAATAATCGGGATGCTGGACGATGAATTGGTCGAGGGGCGCCGAGGATGCGACCATCACGGCGCAAGAAGTGCCGCTGCGGCGCCCGGCACGGCCGGCACGCTGCCACGTGGAAGCAATGGAGCCGGGGTATCCGGCCATGACACTGGCATCGAGCGAGCCGATATCTATGCCCAATTCGAGGGCGTTGGTCGCGACTACGCCGCGAATGCGGCCGTCGCGCAGTCCACGCTCGATTTCACGCCGCTCTCCAGGCAAATATCCTCCGCGATAGCCGCGAATCGGCTCGGGCTGGCCGGGCTGTGGTCGATTGGCTTGCTGCAAATAAGTGAGCAGGAGCTCGGTGTGCAGGCGGCTATTGGCAAACACAATGGTTTGAAGTTTTCGCGAGAGGAGCTCTTTGGCCACGCGCGTGGATTCGTTCAAATAGCTGCGCCGGATGCCGAGATTGCGGTTGACCATCGGCGGATTGTAAAAAACGAAAAGTTTTTCGGCCGCTGGCGCGCCATTTTCTTCGACTAGTTGGACCTGATCTTCGATCAGCTCTGCGGCGAGTTCGCCGGGGTTCGCAATCGTCGCCGAGCAGCAGATGAATTGCGGCTTCGAGCCATAAAATTCGGCGATGCGCCTCAGACGGCGCAGCACGTTGGTCAGATGACTGCCGAAGACGCCGCGATAGGTGTGCAGTTCGTCCAAGACGATGTGGCGCAAATTCTCGAAGACGCGCGTCCATTTCGTGTGGTGCGGCAGGATGCCGGTGTGCAGCATGTCCGGGTTTGACAGAATGATGTGGCCGCGTTCGCGGATCGCTTTGCGCGCGTCCTTGGGCGTGTCGCCGTCATAGGTGAAGACGCCGAAGCAATCGTCCAGGCGCGTGGCCAGGTCGTGCAGTTCTGCGAGTTGGTCTTGAGCGAGCGCTTTGGTAGGGAAGAGGTAGAGCGCGCGCGTGTCGGTATTTTCGAGCACGGCGTTCAAGATAGGTAAGTTGTAGCAGAGCGTTTTGCCGGACGCGGTCGGGGTGACGACTACTACGTTTTTGCCTTCGCGAGCGGATCCCGCGGCAGCAGCCTGATGGGAATAGAGTTTTTCGATGCCTTTCGCGCGATAGGCCGCAACAAGCTCGGGGCGCACCCAGGCGGGCATTGGGCGGAACTGAGCTTCGCGGGCCGGAATGTGCTTGACGGCTGTGAGCACCTCTTCGGAGCGATAGCGGGCTACGAGCGCTCCCAACGCTTCCTGCACGGTTTCAAGGGCCGTGTTGCCTCGTACGGCCAAGCGCCCAGCAGCTTGTTGCGGAGATGCCGCCACCGATCCTCCTCCAAAACGGGCTGATCGCAGCCCTGACGTGCAGGCTTCCGCCCGCCTTGCTTGTTTCGCCTTTTGTTCGCTGAGACTACCACGCTGCTTTCGCTCGCGCAACCGCAATTTTTTGAGGCGGTTGTGGTTCGTCGGGGCTCGCATCGTTCGAGAAATGAGAGCATCTAACAGATGTAAGTAGGAGAAGACCATGAGGGCCAAAACAACAACAAAAGTCGCGGGCTTCTTGCTCGCGGCGTTACTATCCGCGCCAGCGTGGGGCGCTGGTGCGGCGCAGCCGAATCAAACCGCAACGCCTGGAACAGTGAATTACGTGGAAGGCCAAGTTTCGATCGGTCAACAGGTTCTGAACTCAAATTCGATCGGGTCGGCGAGACTCGACACAAACCAATTCCTTTTTACGGGCACCGGCAAGGCCGAGGTGCTGCTGACGCCTGGCGTCTTTCTGCGCTTGGGTGACAACAGCTCTTTGAAAATGATTTCGCCGGACTTGGCCAACACCGAGGTGGGATTGGAAAAGGGCCAGGCTACGGTGGAAGTTGCGGAAATTCGTCCGGAAAACAACATCCAAGTGGCTGAGAACGGCGCTACCACGCAGCTGCTGAAACGCGGGCTTTATGATTTTGACGCTGAAAACGGCACGGTGCGCGTGATCGAGGGCGAGGCGGCGGTGACAGAAGGTTCGCGGCGCGTGAAGGTGAAGGCGGGCCACGAAGTCAACATCGCGAACGATACAGTGTCGAAGGCGACGTCATTCGACAAGAACGCGTACGAATCGAACGATCTGTATCGCTGGAGCAGCTTGCGATCGGCGTACGTAGCTGAGGCAAATGCCGACGCAGCGCCTTCGTACATCTATGCGGGATCCGATTGGTACGGCGCTGGCTGGTATTGGGATCCGTGGTTCAGCGCCTACACGTTCATTCCTGGCGACGGAATTTTCTACAGCCCG